>NZ_JBMVQZ010000037.1:0-1004 GCF_049537155.1 Limisphaera sp. 4302-co | reverse complement strand
GACCTGCCGGGCCCCTTCTGGCACCTCTGGGGCATGGACCGAACCTCCGCAAGCTCCGAACAGGCCTGGCTGCGCCGGGTGCGCGTGCGGTTGATCGAAGAAAGCGAACGCGCCCGCTTCGACCAACTGCTCGAACAACATCACTACCTCCACAACGGCCGGCTGGGCGGACGCAGCCTCCGCTACGTGGCCGAGCTCGATGGCCAGTGGGTGGCCCTGATCACGTTCAGCGGGGCGGCCCCGCACGTCAAAGCCCGGGATCGGAAGATCGGCTGGACTGCGCGCCAACGGGTCCGGCGGCTGCATTTTGTGGTCAACAACAGCCGCTTCCTGGTCCTGCCGGATCGGGGTCGCCATCCCAACCTGGCCTCGCGGGTGCTGGGGCTGTGTCTGCGGCGGCTGAGCCGGGACTGGCAGGCCCGTTGGGGGTATCCGGTGCTGTTGGTCGAGAGCTTCGTGGACGAAAGCCGGTATCGGGGCAGTTGCTATCGGGCCTGCGGGTTTGAGCCGGTGGGGCTGACGGCCGGCTACCGTCGCAGCAGCCGGGACTATTACCTGCAGCATGGCCGGCCCAAGCAGCTGTACCTGCGGCCGCTGCATCCCCGGGCGTTGGAGCTGCTGCGGCAGCCGCGTCTGCCTGCGGCCCTGGCCGTGCATGAGCCGAGGCTCAGCGGGCCGTGTTTGCTGCGGGTGGGGCAGCTGGGTTCGTTGTGGGAGCTGTTCCGGCAGTTGAAGGACCGGCGCCGGGGGCATGGTCTGCAGCATCCCCAGGCCTTTGTGCTGGGGTGTGCGGCCGTAGGGCTGTTGATGGGGGCCGGCACCTACGAGGGCTTTGCCGAGGTGGCACGCAAGCTCAGCCAGGCGCAGTTGCGGGCCCTGGGGGCGCGGCGCAACCGCAGGACCGGCCGGTGCCGGGCCCCCAGCGCCAGTACGTTCTTTCGGGTGATCGACGGGGTGGATCCGGCCGAGTTTGACCGGCTGGTGGGTTTGTGGATGCTGGGCCA
>NZ_JBMVQZ010000036.1:0-1329 GCF_049537155.1 Limisphaera sp. 4302-co | reverse complement strand
GCCGACCCGACACCAACTGCCCGTACAGATCGTACGTGTACACCCACCAGCTCCCATCCGCCCCGCGCGTAAACACCATCATATTCCCTTTCCCGTCATACATTGGAAAATGCTCCCCCGCATTCGTGCCGTTATGGATCGCCGTCGTCAGCGCCCCAAGGACGCAACCTGATTCGCCCAATGCATCATCACTTCGCACGGCTTCGCCTGTTTGCATCTACAGGCCGAGCCACCGCAAATATCCCCCAAAACACCCTCCCTTCAAGCCCCGACCCTTCGTCCCTTCGGCACATCATAGAAGTCCCGCGTTGCGGGAGACCGGCCGGTTCACCTTGGTTGGCAGTGGAGGTATTTGCTAATTGCGCGTCCAACGATGCTCTTCCGCTGCTGACACGAAACAGCCAGCGCGAAGACACCGAAAACGAACCCATAGGTCACAGCAAGCAGAACAGACGGTAGTGCCGGTGACGTTCCCGAAGTCGGGCCGCGCAGTTTCCAAACAACCGGCACAAGGAGAAGCGCGCAGCCGAGAGCCAAACCGACAAGGCGTACCTTGCTGAAAGAGAAGGAGCGCCCATAAAGAAAGCAGAAGTAAACGAAAACCCCAATGCTTACAACCGCCCCTGTAAATTCAAGACTCCAGCCACTCATGGAAAACCTTCCTAGAACTTGCCGCACAAGGCAGTCAGCGAGGCAATATCAACGCCTGTGACGAACTGAATCAGTTGCGCCTTAGCGTTCTCGGAAACCGTGGCAGCACCGCCAAGGCAACCCACGATTCCCGAACTAACAAGAGCGGCCCAAGCACACTTGTCCTTGTAGTTGAAACCTCCCATGCACAACTGTTCCGCAAACGAACCGATTGCTCCGCAGATGCATGAGCCTGCAACACAGAACTGCGGCATCGTTGTGCAGATAACAGCTGAACAGCATCCATTGAGTGCCCCGCCAAGCGCACCGCAAGCCGCTCCTTTCCACCCTCCGGAAATCCCGCCGAAGAACCCACCAATTCCACCAATCACACAGCCAACGCCGCACGCTCCAACCCACTGGGCAACATTGCCGTCTGGGTCGTAGCCGAGGATTGGGTCGTTTCCAACAAAAACGTAAAGCTGCTTAACAGAAGCAGCCGTGCCGCCGCCAAAGGCAAAGCTGGAGTTCAACGCCGCGAGCTTGCTGAGATAATAACGATTCCCAAGCAGGATGTGCCGAGCCTCTGGCGATGCAGGCAGGATACGCTTGATTCGCTCAAGGTCCTTCGTCTCAAACATCATTACTACTGCTCCCAGTTCCTCAATCGGATCCCGGCTCAACCAACAGCCCAAGGTT
>NZ_JBMVQZ010000035.1:0-1500 GCF_049537155.1 Limisphaera sp. 4302-co | reverse complement strand
GGAATGTGTGGAATATGGTGTCGGCGTCCACGGGCGCTGAAACCGCCCGGTACGAATACGGTCCCTTTGGCGAGCCCTTGCGCCTGAGCGGCCCTGCGGCCCGGTCGAATCCCTTCCGCTTCTCCACGAAGCGTACCGAAGACTTCACCGGTCTGGTCCTGTACGAATACCGGGCCTATGGTCCTACATTGGGCCGCTGGTTGAGCAGGGATCCGATTGAGGATCTGGGGTTTTCTTTAAAAGGCTGTTGCCAATCGCAACCGCCGGAGGGACGTGGGGAACAGCGCGTTCGCCGAGCGTTGGAGTTCCTTGTTGTAAAACGGCCAGATGTTGCATCAGCATTGAGGGTTTACTTGGTACGGAAAGGCTTGCTCCGCCATCGCACCGGCAAGCCAGGAAGGGAGTATGCTTTTTTGGCAAACTATTGTACGGGCAGCGTTGATGTTCACGGTCTGGACAGCAAGGAGGGGAGTGGAGACGGCAGATGCTGCGACAATAAAGCGCTCAAGGACCTGGTAAAGAATGCGGTCGCCAGGTTGTTACAGTTGCTAGAAGAAGCTGCAGAGGCTGCTGACGATCCCAAGACCAAGAAAGCCCTGAGCACGTTGAACAAGGTGCTGGTGATCGTTGACGCCTCCGAACGGATCAAAAGTGCCTGCGGAAAGCTCGACGGGTGTGATGACTTTTTGAAAGAGGCGGATCTTACGAACTGCCTGTTGTGCTGCCATTCTTTGCACGCGCTGTTTGGAAACGAGGTTGGAGGGTTCGGCTACTGGACCTGCAATTACGTATGCAGCCACGCAGAATAAGAGGTTTAGCGTTGGTCCTCGGCGGTTGTGCGGCAATCCATGTCGTGCTGACTCTAATGGCGGAGCGACCGCCGCTGGAGGAAAGGGTGAAGTTGCGCAGTAGCAGCATAGTTACCGAATACTATCTTAGCAACACCATTGTAAAGGTGGAGGGCATGTCTACCCGAACCAACCGAGATGGCAGCCCGAAGATCAGGTATCGCAAGCATTTTCGCCAGGGCTCATTGGCTCTCATGGAGACATGGGGACCCGGGGCAGAAAGAGGGAGGTTGTTTTATCGGAGGGGCAAGGCCGTTTATGGGGAAGTTGACGTAAATGGCGACGGAGCTCCTGACGCCATTGCGGTGACCGAGGACAATGGTGAGCCATGGGCCATTTTTATCGTGGGTGAGGACGGCCTTTTAGAGCTTGCAGATGAGGGTATGCATGTGAGAGCGAGAGAAGAATCGGAGCTGTTGGGAACGATGATGGAAGTCTTGCTTGAGGTGGCCAGGGACCGCAGTGTGCGCAGGGAAGTGAATGAACAGGAGGTTGGCAGGCGTGACCGGTCGGTGCTTCTGAATAGCCCCTGACCGAACACCCTTAAAAGGCGCACTAGAATCGGGTGGAGGGCTCAGGGTGGAAACTGACTGGCGCCTTGCTCGGTTGGTGTTCTGCAGGGAAGTCGGAGCTACTCAAGTCCCGCAAAGGG
>NZ_JBMVQZ010000034.1:0-1558 GCF_049537155.1 Limisphaera sp. 4302-co | reverse complement strand
TTTTGATCGGAGCGCAAGGCGCTCTCCGACCCCTCCGGCCCACGCAGATGAAATAGCCCTGATCTGGGCGTCAGCGGGCCCTGGCGGAACTTGACGGGTGGGGAGCGCCCTCTAGATTGTGGGGCTCTGCCGGTTGCAGGTGACCCCGGGACCCGAACCCACGGCCGGCAACAAGCGAGCACGAAAGGATTGGAGACTGTGAACATTTCGGTGGAACCGTTGGCCCCCTGCCGCAAGTTGGTACGGGTGGAAGTCGAGGCGGCAAAAGTCGACGAAGCCTTTGCCGGTACGCTCCGGGTGTATCGGGAGGGCGCTGCTCTGCCCGGCTTTCGTCGGGGCAAGGCCCCCTTGGAGCTGGTGGAGCGCAAGTTCTCGAAGGAGATCGAGTCTGAAGTCCGGCATCAGCTCATTCAGGAGTGTTTGAAAGAGATCCAATCGAAGAAGGGCCTGCGGGCATTGCGGCTGGAGAATGTGGAGGTGCTGCAGTTCGGCCGGGGCCAGCCCTTGCAGGCGGTCTTCACCATGGAGACCGAGCCCGAGTTCGAGCTTCCGGAGTACAAAGGGCTGCCGGCCAAACGGGAGATCCGGTCGGTGACCGACGAGGACGTGGAACGTGCGCTGGAGGTGCTGCGACGGCAGCGGGTCCAGTACCGCACCGTTCAGCGTCCGGCTGCCACGGGCGACATTGCCGTCATCAACTACACCGCCACCGTCGAGGGGAAACCGCTCCGGGAAGTGGCCCCCGATGCGCCCAGCCTGGCCGAGGCCAGGGGCTTCTGGGTTCACGTCGAACGCAACGCCTTCCTCCCCGGGTTTGGTGAACAATTGACAGGCGCCCAGGCGGGCGACCGCCGCACGATTCATCTGCTCTTTCCGCCCGATTTCCCCAGCCCCGCCCTCGCGGGCCGGCCGGCAGCGTTCGAGGTGGAAGTGGTCGAAGTCAAGGAAACGGTCCTGCCCCCGCTGGACGATCAGTTCGCCAAGGATTTGGGCGCGGAGAATCTCGATGCGTTGCGCGCCGGCGTGCGACGCGACCTGGAGAACGAATTGAAATACAAACTCAAACGCCAGGTGCGCACGCAGCTGATCCGCGCCCTGCTGGACCGGGTCCATTTCGATCTCCCGGAATCCCTGGTGGACCACGAGACCCGGCGGACCGTCTACCAGATTGTGCGGGAGAACGCCGCTCGGGGCATCAGCCGCGAGCTGATCGAACGCGAAAAGGAAGCCATCTACCAGAACGCCCTCGCCACCGCCAAAGAACGGGTCAAGCTGGATTTCCTCGTGCACCGGATCGCCGAAGAAGAGAAGATCGAAGTCGCCGACGAGGATTTCAACCGCTGGGTGACCTATCAGGCGGCTCTCACTGGCAGGGACCCCCGGAAACTCGTTTCGGAAATTCTTGATCGAGACGCACTCCCGCAGGTACACGGCGAGATCCTGCAGGAAAAGGTCCTCGACTTTCTGGAACAACATGCCCGGATCGAGGACGTGCCGTCCGATCAAATGCCGGTCGGTCTGGGCATCCGAAGCTGATCGGCGGGCTCACCGACCGGGG
>NZ_JBMVQZ010000033.1:0-2082 GCF_049537155.1 Limisphaera sp. 4302-co | reverse complement strand
TGCTACGACGGCAACGGGAATGTATGGAACCTGGTGTCGGCCACCACCGGCACTGAAACCGCCCGGTACGAATACGGTCCTTTTGGCGAGCCCTTGCGCCTGAGCGGTCCTGCGGCCCTATCGAATCCCTTCCGTTTCAGCACCAAGCGCGCCGAGGACTTCACCGGGCTGGTGCTGTACGAATACCGGCCCTACAGTCCCACCTCAGGCCGCTGGTTGAGCAGGGATCCCGTTCACGAGCCGGGGCTTCGTGAGGTGACAAAGGGCAGCGCCGCCATGGTTTGCCGGGAGCCATCCGACGACGCACCGCAGCGTGCAGAGTACCAGTGGGCCTCGAATAGCGGTCTGACATATGTTGACTGTCTCGGACTGGAGAGGCGGAAATGGCCTCGTATCCCGCCATCGTTGCCGCCGATACCGAGTTCGATTCGCCTGTGTAGACGTGACATCTGCAAGCGAGGTGGGAATTGGGATGATTGGGTTGTCTTGGGTCTGGCAAACATATGTTCCGGACACGTCTTTTTTCTCCAAGTCACAGGAGGCCACGTGAAGGGCGTGGGTCACCAAGGCGACGCCGGACCAATGCCGAGAGAAGAAGAGAGACTTGAAGAATACCCGCCAAGGAAGTGCGTGACCTGTCTGAAGGTGGGCAAGAAGTTGGAGCACGGCAAAGGCAAGGGAAAGAGGGGGACAGAGGCCTCCGACGAAGAAGTGTGGAGTTGTCTGGCTAATGCACCACTGCTGAGGCCCTACCACGGTCTGGTGAATAACTGTCGGAGCTGGGCGCGAAGCGCTGCTGAACGTTGTGGGCTGCTATGTGGCTCGATATAAAGACGTTTCTGTGAGAAGAGGATTGCGGAGAATATTGGCGTGGTGCTTTGTGCCTCCCGGGGTGTTGTTGCTTCTATGGGTGGCGATTGAGGCCTTTGATGTTGCTCTTCGGAATGCAAGACACCTGGGTGACTGTGCATATCGGGTCGAGCGTCCGGTGGACTGCCTGACCGAGGAGGTTGCGCTTTCTGTTGGTGTTCGTTGCCTGATGGAACATGGTTATGATACCACGCTAATGCAACCGCGCGAAGATGTGGTGGCGCTGGGCGAAGGCAGGCGCTACCTGCGCCTGGAGCCATTTGATTGCGCGAGGGGTTCGATCGTATTTAGGCATCAGTGTGGGTGTTTGACCGTGATTGCACAGATTCAGGTGAGCAACGTGTGGCTGCACGTGCGTCTGTGGCGTGGAATGTGAGCCAGGTCGTGAACGAGCATCGGAGGCTCTATCGCTCGTCCGATGTGGGGGGCGGGGTAGAGCTGTCAGGAGCATGAAAATGGAGCGTCCGTGAGCTGCCGAAGGCGATTCCGTTGCCACCGTGCAGAGGCGACATAAAGGTCTTTTGCGACGCGTTGAACGCAAGTGGTCCATCGCCTGTGGAACTTGTCGGAAATGAGAAGTGGCAAGCCAAGGGAAGCATGAGCCCTGAGGAAGCAGCCGCGCTTGTCGCGCGGATCAAAGAGGCATTTCCTAATGAGCCCGTTCCCGGTCCGGATGAGATCCTGAATCCGGACGTCAGCTACATTTATGGCGAGGATGAGGAAAGCAAAAGCACTCTAGCTAGGCGGAAGTGGACGTCGCTGACGTTGCAGGAGATTTTTCACATCCGTGAATGGCTGGCGCTGCTTTCACCCAGAGCGTTTACGTACTATGCGCCTGCTTGGATGGTCTGCTATGTGCTCGACCCGGATGGTTTGGACACGGGGCTGTGTTCCATTCTGATGGGGCTTAAATATGGGGATATTGGCATGCGGACACCGGAGCAAGTGCAGGTTGTGTGTGACTGGTTGACCTGGGTGTACCGTGTCCGAGGCACGAGGTCGTTGGAAGAGCTAGAGCCGATTGCCAAGCGTTTGGGCTGCCCGTATCTGGGGTGACCGAGCTGGGATTTGCGGTGTAGAGGGCGTGCGGTGCAGTGGAACTGGACGCCGGCCGGTCGGTTGGCCAGCCGGCGTTGGACCCGCAGGGTGGTGACCACCTACGGGTACAACGCCGCCGGGGAACTGGAGACGGTGCACTACAGCGACGGTACC
>NZ_JBMVQZ010000032.1:0-2404 GCF_049537155.1 Limisphaera sp. 4302-co | reverse complement strand
GAGGGGGCGGCGGGTGCGGCAGACGTCGTACATCTTGAGCAACGGACTCTGGCTGGTGGTCGAGGACTTGAACCTCGTGAGCGATCGTGAGTTGTTCGGCCGTCACATCGGCGAACTGAATGCGACGAACAACGCACTGGGGCGGGCGTACATCTGGGGCTTGGATCTGTCGGAAACCCTCGAGGGCGCCGGTGGTGTGGGTGGTCTGCTCTGGGTTCGGATGGCCACCGGCCCTGCCGCAGGCACGCATTTTGTGTGCTACGACGGCAACGCGAACCTGTGGAACCTGGTTTCGGCCTCCACCGGCACGGAGACCCCCCGGTACGAATACGGTCCTTTCGGCGAGCCCATGCGTCTGAGCGGCCCTGTGGCCCGCTCCAATTCCTTCCGCTTCACCACCAAACGCATCCAGGAGTTCACCGGCTTGGTCCTGTACGAATACTGGGCGTATAGCCCCAGCTTGGGCCGCTGGTTGAGCAGGGATCCTTTAGAAGAAACCGGTGGTCTGGCAATCGGCGCCTACAGTGGGAACGGCGGACCGCAGGCGTGGGATATTCTGGGAGGATGGTACGATTCGGTCACGGCGTATTATCGCGGGTGCGCCCAAATGCACTGCGTGGGTACTGGCCCATACTGGGAGTGCGTGTGTGTGACTGTGGCGGGCTCTGCTGCCTCGAAAGACTGCGTGGATAATTGTGCTCGCTGCGCAAGGTTGCTGGCCAGAGGAAGCAAGGGCCGTGTCTCAGTGTACGACATGTGCTTGTGCGGGTGCCAGCTGGCCAATAGACGGGCGGCAAAGGCCGGCACGCCGAAGATGGACTGTGCGGCGGTGTGTAAACACTTGGCCAAATAGCAGGGGAGGCTGCGAGCAATGTATCGCTTTGGGTTACGGCTCGTTGCAATAGTCTTGGGTCTGGTCATAGCGCTGGCGGGTTGCGGCTATCGGGCTGGCAAAACAGGAGCGGAAGAGCATCTGGTACAGCTCTTGCGAAAATATGGGGCGCGTATCGTAGTATCGAACCACATTCCTGCTCTGGAAGGCAGATACGTTATCCGGTGGGATGATAATGGGTGTGAGGCACGACTGTACAATGTGGATTATGCTCAGGTGGAAGCATGGTTTGTTCGTCTGATGGGGCACCGTGGTGAGCGGGTTACAACGGTCGAGGGAAGGCCTGGCTGTATGTTTCGTGCGACTGAGGTAGGAGTGGGACTCATCATGGCCGACATGGGTGACCACATCAGGGTGCACTGTGTGAGGCCCTTAACGAACGGGTGGCCGTTTGCCGGTCCCTGAAGATATGGGGTTTACGTGAGCCGTATGCGCAGGGACGGACTGGGTGCAACTGTGCGTGGGCGCGGGCGGCGGTGGCCACGACTTCCGGTTGTCTCGACCTATCGCCAAACCCCGGACGGGCTCATCTGACGTGGTGCCACAGGCTTGCGCTGGAACATAATCGTGCGATGCTCGGCTGGTGTTGTGGACGGATCCCCGAGCCTGCCAAGAACTCCGAGGGCGGCCGCCCTCGGACCGAAAACTCAAAACGCGGACGGGAGTGGCCGGGCTCCTAGACAACTGGGTCAAATGAAACGCCCGGCTCCGACCAGTTCATTTGAAAGAGTGCGCTTTTGTGTCTCTTCTAGGGTCCAGTGCGGAAAGGAGTGGTTGAACGTTTTTACGGCAGGACGGGCGGCTGGTCGTGGAGTACTGGCGGCATGGGCTCTACAAAGGCCTCCTGGACGCGGCGTTTTGTCCAGCCGGCGGGGCGACCCTGACATTGGGGTGGGGGAACTGGCGGTGGCGGTGGGCCATCGAAGAATGTCAGTGGGGGTAGGTAAGGACGTATTTGCAGTGAGCGAAGGAACACCACCGAGGCGCAGAGAACACAGAGGTGTCACAGAGGTGGGGACAGGCTGGGAGCCTGTGAAGGCCCGGGTACGGCTTTTTCTGCGCTGTGCTTGCCGGAGGGGGTGGCAGAGCCTTGCGGGCCACTGACGGTGGCTGTATGGTTGGGATGCTGACAAGCGGCTGACCAGGGCGATGAGGTACGGTGCGACAGACCGGGGCAGTTGGCGACGGGTGGACTGGAAGTACGAGACTTGGCGTCGGCGGACAAGGCAGACGTCGTACGTGTACACAGACGGTGCTTGGCAGGTGGTGGAGGACTTGAAGTTCGTCAGTGATTCCGTCCTCTTCGGCCGGCACGTGGCAGACTTGAATGCGACGAACAACGCCCCGGTGCGTGCGTACATCTGGGGCGTGGACGTGTCGGAAACTCTCGACTGCGCCGGTGGTGTGGGTGGGCTACTCTGGGTGCGGATCCAAACCGCTCCTGTCGCGGGCACGCATTTTGTGTGCTACGACGGCGACGGGAATGTGTGGAACCTGGTTTCGGCGTCCACG
>NZ_JBMVQZ010000031.1:0-2699 GCF_049537155.1 Limisphaera sp. 4302-co | reverse complement strand
GGTGGACGCAGAAATCAGGTTCCACACGTTCCCGTTGCCGTCGTAGGAGACGAAGTGGGTGCCTGCCGCAGGTCCAGTGGCAGCCCGAACCCAGAGAAGACCACCTACTCCACCGGCGCCGTCGAGGGTCTCAGACAGCTCCAGGCCCCAGATGTACGCACGCACCAGGCTGTTGTTGGTGGCATTCAGCTCCGCTATGTGCCGGCCAACTGACATCGCGTCACTGATGAATTTCAGATCCGCGATCACAAGCCAAGCGCGATTGGTCCACACCGACGTTGTCTGCCTTATCCTACGCCCTTTGGCGTCGTATGTCCACTCCACCCGCCACCAGGATGTTTTGGGCGTGTCCGCCCGGCTCTCGACTTTCAGCAACCTGTTCTCGGCATCCCAGGTGAAACTCCATCTGCCATCATTGGCCATGTTCCCGCCGGCATCGTAGCCGAAGCTCTCCGGCGTCCGGGGCACAAAGACGTTGCCGCTGCTGCCGGTCACGCCGTTGGTGGTCACGCTCACGCTTTGCCACACCGACACCGCGGCGTTCGTAGGCGTAACGACTGATGGTGGTGTGGTCTCCTTCGCTATGGACGATGTTGGTCATCTGGTCGGCGTTCTGGGAGTCATAAACCGTGAAGTTTTCAGGGGTTTATTTCTTGCGCTTGCCCACTGCGTCACAGGCTTCGGCCAGCAAGGAAAAGTAGCTGTTCATAAGAACTGACCCCTGACCCGTCTGAGCTAAGGCTGCTTTAATGGCTTTGAACTCGTCGGGAGTTGCCTGACGAAACCCGCCGGAGTTATTTACCGTCAGATTGTTCGTGGGCACAGTCACGACCTATTGCGTGATCTGAGCAGGTACATCCTGGGGCTATTCCCATACTACACGTGCATACTACACGTGTATTATTGCTAAGTGATTGAATTGACATAAAGCGAATCACATCATCCTCGTCTCTTGTGGCTTCTGCCAGCACGGCTTTGACAGCATCAGTGTAGGGACGCCGGGCGGATAAAACACTGATTGCCATTGCCCTCTCCTCTCTAGCTCCTTTCTTATATTTCTTTATCCAGAAGACCGAACTGTCCGGATCGTTCACCTCACGAAGCTGTATAAAGCCACATATCAGGATGACCATGGTGGCAGCAGTTACTACTGCAGTCAGAAGGTGAAGAAAAGGTCGTTGGCGAAGCAGTTTCATGATCAGTTGGGACATTGTTTTCCACGAAGTGGTGTGCAACCATCGTAGGTAACAATCCAGTCGTTTCGAAAAATAGTGCGATCGCGACACGTAAGTTCAATCTTACACGGTCTTAGTTCCCATGTTTTTCCTGAACGGCAAGCCCCACAAGGTTTCCAGCACCAATATTCACCATCGATGCTCTTTTTGTCACCCGGCAGGCAGCCGGTTGCATAGTAGGCAATCACCGCGGCACCAATGGCACATGCACCCCCAATTAACGCTGCGGTAATTGTGACCGCAAGCCTACCATCTTTATCGACCCACGTTGTAGGCGCATTCCCACAGAGCGCACACAGGTTCCATAATTCAGCCAAACTCAAAAGGTCGTTCATGCCAGAAACATCAAAATCTTTAGCAAAGAGCGGATCCCGGCTCAACCAGCGGCCCAAGGTTGGACTGTATGCGCGGTATTCGTACAGGACCAAGCTGGTGAAATCCTCGGAGCGTTTGGTGCTGAAGCGGAAGGGATTGGTACGGGCCGCAGGACCGCTCAGGCGGAGGGGCTCGCCAAAAGGACCGTATTCGTAGCGGGCGGTTTCAGTGCCGGTGGTGGCCGACACCAGGTTCCATACGTTCCCGTTGCCGTCGTAGGTGACGAAGTGGGTGCCTGCGGCAGGGCCGGTGGCCATCCGAACCCACAACAGCCCACCCACACCACCGGCGCCGTCCAGGGTCTCTGACAGGTCCAAGCCCCAGATGTACGCACGCACCAAGCTGTTGTTGGTGGCGTTCAACTCCGCCACATGCCGGCCGAACAGCTCAGGATCGCTCACGAACTTCACATCCTCCACCACCTGCCACACCCCGTTGCTCAAGACGTACGAAGTCTGCCGCACCCGCCGACCCAGCGCATCGTACTTCCAGTCCACACGACAGAAGCTGGATGAAGGACCCGCCACGGTGATCACCCTCGTCAGCCGGTTCTCAGCATCCCAACTGTACATCCACCGACCGTCCCGCACAAGGTTCCCGTCCAGGTCGTGGATCAGCAGTTCGGGTGTCTGCGCGACGAAGGCCGACCGCGTCTCCGACTGCACCCGGTCCGGATTGGCCCGCACCACGCCCAGGTTCGTGATGACCACCCACAGGGCCCCGGTCGCGTTGTTCACCAACGCCTCACCGTACCCGTACCGTCCCTGCTGAATCGCCCGCGCCCATTCGTTGCTCCCCCACCACAACGTCACCGTCGCCGCCTCGGCCGCCTCCCCAGACACCCCCACATACCCAGGCACCGTCCGACCGGTGTACTGGTTCAACCGGTTCACCGTGTTGGTGCTCCAGCGCAGGCTCTGGCCCAGCTCGTCCCCGCCCCAGCCACCGGCCGTCCGATTCCCAATCGCATCGTGCCGATACTCGAACTGCTGACCCGCCACCGGCCGGCCGTCCGCCCAGTACCGCCGACCCGACACCAACTGCCCGTAACCATCGTACGTGTACACCCACCAGCTCCCATCCGCCCAC
>NZ_JBMVQZ010000030.1:0-2739 GCF_049537155.1 Limisphaera sp. 4302-co | reverse complement strand
CACGTTGGGCCGGCGTGTGGCGCAGGAGGTCTGGCAGGGAGGCAGTCGGCTGAGCCGGGTGGATTACAGCTGGGGCGGAGGGGACCGGCTGTTGAGTGTGTCGGACGAGCTGGGGCACCGTGCCGACTACCAGTGGGAGGCGCTGGCGCCGATGGTGCGGCAGGTGAGTTTCCAGCAGGGTGGGGCGGTTCGGCTGACGGTCGGCCGGTCGTTCGACCTGTGGAACCGGTTGACCAACATCCAGTCGGTGGTCAGCACGGGGGTGCTGAGTGGATTGCGGTCGACATACGACGAGCTGGGTCGGCGGGTTCGGGCCACCTGGGCGGATGGGAGCTGGTGGGTGTACACGTACGATGGGTACGGGCAGTTGGTGTCGGGTCGGCGGTACTGGGCGGACGGCCGGCCGGTGGCGGGACAGCAGTTCGAGTACCGGCACGATGCGATTGGGAACCGGACGGCCGGTGGTTGGGGCGGGGACGAACTGGGCCAGAGCCTGCGCTGGAGCACCAACACGGTGAACCGGTTGAACCAGTACACCGGTCGGACGGTGCCGGGATATGTGGGGGTGTCCGGGGAGGCTGCCGAGGCGGCGACGGTGACGTTGTGGTGGGGGAGCAACGAATGGGCGCGGGCGATTCAGCAGGGCCGGTACTGGTACGGTGAGGCGTTGGTGAACAACGCGACGGGATCGGTGTGGGTGGTGATTACGAACCTGGGCGTGGTGCGGGGCCAACCGGACCGGCTGCAGTCGGAGACCCGGTCGGCCTTCGTGGCGCAGACGCCGGAGCTGCTGATCCACGACCTGGACGGGAACCTTGTGCGGGATGGGCGGTGGATGTACAGTTGGGATGCAGAGAACCGGCTGACGAGGGTGATCACCGTGGCGGGTCCATCGTCCAGCTTTCGTCGGGTGGAATGGAAGTACGACGCTTTGGGTCGGCGGGTGCGGCAGACGACGTACGTCTTGAGCAACGGGGTGTGGCAGGTGGTGGAGGATGTGAAGTTCGTGAGCGATCCTGAGCTGTTCGGCCGGCATGTGGCGGAGTTGAATGCCACGAACAACGCTCCGGTGCGTGCGTACATCTGGGGCTTGGACCTGTCCGAAACTCTCGACGCCGCGGGTGGTGTGGGTGGTCTTCTCTGGGTTCGGGCTGCCACTGGACCTGCGGCAGGCACCCACTTCGTCTGCTACGACGGCAATGGGAACGTGTGGAACCTGGTGTCGGCGTCCACCGGCACCGAAACCGCCCGGTACGAATACGGTCCCTTTGGCGAGCCCCTCCGCCTGAGCGGTCCTGCGGTCAAGGCAAATCCCTTCGGTTTCAGTACCAAACGCACTGAAGGCTTTACCGGGCTGGTGCTCTACGAATACCGGCCCTACAGCCCCACCTCCGGCCGCTGGTTGAGTAGAGATCCGATCGAGGAGGTGGGAGGGCTTGGTCTGTTTGTCTTTATCGTCAACGCTCCCGTGAGGAGCGCGGATAGTCTCGGCTTGCAAATGGCGCCGCCCGGCTGGCCGTGGCCTACTGATCCCAGCCAACCATTTCCTCCGGCACCACTGCCCATGCCGAAGCGGAAGAAGCCTGCGGTCAACCCATGCGACGACTATAAAAGTTTCCTTCCGACACCCACGTGTATGTGCAACTGCAAGCCAATACCCGATCACTACCCGGCGAGGGCCCAGAAGGTCTGTAATTCTTTCATGGAGAAGTATGATTGGAGTGACCAAGTGCAGTGCGTAGCGCGCTGCTTAGTCGCAGTCGAGCGGGCAACGTACACGATGTCGTACTGCAGCCTGCGCGCGACTATTCGACTTTCGGCTCACCTGGCTTGCTATGTGTCTTGCGGGTTCTATCCATGGAAAGGGCTGCCACACGACGGAGTAGGCGTCGGGGTTGCCGATTTGTTGTGGGTGCTGGCGAGGTGCCACGACCCTTGGAAGCAAGCCAAATGACGATGTCGCGCGGCCTAAAACTGGTGGCTTTGATGCACCTAGCGGTTGTACTTATCAGTCCCGCCATTGGGGCGGTGGTCTTTCTGTGCCTCACATTGGGTGTGAGTTCATTAGCCCACTTTGGCGGAATACTCGCGTTGGGATTTGGTGTACTGTATTCATATGTCTTTTACGGACCGATAACTGTGTTGCTGGTGCTGCTCTCCTCCCCGATATTGTGGGGACTGACACGACTGAAGCATCGCCTGGTTGCGTTTGCATTGGCGGCGGCGGTAGGGGCCGGATTGGGTTGGCTGTTTAGCCAGACTGTAATGACCGACGGGGATGACGCGTTCGTCGCCAGTGCTAGCTGGGCGTCTGCAATTAGCGGCGGTGTGGGAGCGGTGGGCTTGGAATTCGCTTGGTGGTGTGTCCGTCCAATCGGGCGCCGCCAAATGCACACTGGAGAGAGCGTGTCAAAACGGGTTGCGTGAGGTGCAGCACCCTGAGCACGCCTCGTGCTCGATGGTGACCACGTGAGCCTATCTCCAAACGGGTGATGGATAGGAGTCAATAGCATGGCGCCATAGAGAAGCGAAGTAATGGCTTGCTCGAATGGTTTGGAGCATGTACGACACCGATCGCGGCTGGCTGGTGGCCAAATGGTATGCCGATCCGACCACCGGAGTGCCTTCGGCATCGCGTGCGGTGCAGTACACTTGGACGCCTGCTGGTCGGTTGGCCGGTCGGCGTTGGACCCGCGGGGTGGTGACCACCTACGGCTACAACGCCGCCGGGGAACTGGA
>NZ_JBMVQZ010000029.1:0-2764 GCF_049537155.1 Limisphaera sp. 4302-co | reverse complement strand
GGAAGACACTGCTTTTGCACGAGGATCCCGAGTTGGCAGGAAGAGAAAAACGGACGCGACATCTTCCTATCACTTTGTAAACAATCAGCCTCCGTGGGCATGGGACTATCTTGCGCTAGACAATCCTGGGTGCGACGTGCCGGGTCTTCTCATACCTCCGTGGAACGAAAACTGTTTTCTCCAATGCTGCGCCATTCACGATTTGTGCTATTACAATAAACGCTTCCTTGATGGAATTCCCTGTCGAGCGACCTCCTGGCTTCGGATGCTCGATCCATGCTCGTGGTGCGGGAAGTGCAATCGAGAAGTAATCGGCTGCTGGGTGGCATGTCTTCTAGGACTTGGCGGTGAAGGAGGGCCCATGTGGTTCTGTCCGAATGGGCCCCATGCGGGTACCATGTATTACGAGTGGGAATCAATTCCTGCCTCCTGCTGGGAGAGCGGAGAAAAGCCCTCTGAGCCTTGACGGTCCGGGGCAATAGGACCGGCAACAGTCGTGTTGCGGATAAGCGACATGGAAGATGTTGAGCCATTGTAGCGGCGAGCCTTGTCGCTGGATACCAGCAACAGACAGCGGCGCGCCGGAAAAGTGTGCAGGTCGAACCAGTGTGACATCGTAGGACGCTATAACACAGTCGTCCACGAAGCAGATCGCGTCGGAGACTGATGTGCAATGTATCGTATTCCGACAAAAGCGGTGCGCCAGGTCCTGACCATCCTGACCGGGATCACGCTTGTGTGCGGGTGTGTGGCTCATGAGGCCGGACGGCATCAAGTACCGAGCATCCGATTGAAGTTGATGAAAAGAGGCATGAGCCCAGAAGAGGTGCGGGACGTGCTCGGAGTGGCTGGAAGACACGAGTTCTTGGTGCGTAGGGCAGGGGTGACGGTTCGTTGTTCGAGTGTCCTTGTCTCTCCGGCACACTATCGGCTGTATTGCGTGTTCACCAACGAGAGGTTGGAGAAGGTTGTTCTTCGGCCTCGATACCCGCACGAAATCGGGGAGCAGGAGACCGTACGGCAAAAGTTCCAAGCTGTGTGGCTATCGCACGACCCGTGGGACCGTGTGAAGGTCGTGATGGATGCGACCAACATTCTCTCGGATGAGGGCATTCGTGTGCTCCGCTCATGGAGCCGGAGCGCTGGCGGATACAAGGATCTTCCGGGGTTTATAACCGCTTGGCTTATAGCGGCGCCGGTAGCAGTTCCTCGCGATGTGGTCATGAGCCTGCAGTACGGTGAGTTGCTCCGGAAGTATGATCCGGGATCGATAGAGCTTGGAACGGCGCGTGAAGAGGTTGAGAGAATATACGGCAGTGCCAAGGTCTGCGACGCGGAGGGCAGGTGTGCGTTGATGTGCTATTACGGAGACGATCAGTGGGGTGCATATGATCCGGAGCTGTGGGTGTTGGTCGGCTTCGATTGTGACAGTGTCGTCGCAGTATTTGGAGGAGATTTTCTCAACTGGCCGCGACTCGAGGAGCTTTTGCGAGAGAAAGGTGCCGGCGGAGGCTCGCGATCAGCCGAGTAGCGAACAGAAGCCATCCGCAAAAGCGCGGAGCGCCGTGCGGGAGAGACTGTATTGGCATTGGGACTACAACAGGTCTCAGCTTACATTATTCATGTCGCGTGCGAATTGTCGCCTACCCAAGGAACAGCATTGGTGGCGACGGTGGTGGCGACATGCCAGCAGACCCCGGTGGGAGGTGAGGTTTGGGGGGGCGGCCTAAGAGGGAGCGACCTGGCGCGAGGATGCGGTTTAGGGATGCGGCTGATTATGTGGTGCAAGGGCTGGCGGAGGTGTGAGAAGTCGAGCGCATTCTGCAAAGGGCGGGCCAGGTGGTGGAGGAGTACCGTTAGTGTCTGCTGGACGTGTGGTATCCGGATCCGGCGTTCTATCCGCCCCAGGGGCGGACGGTGGCGATGATGCTGGGACAGGGACGGATGGGGGAGCTGCGTGGGCGATCAGGGTCAGTGGAGGTACTGGCTGATGCATTGGAGTGAGTGAGGGGAAACCACCGAGGCGCGGAGAACACAGAGGTGTCACAGAGGTGGGGACAGGCTGGGAGCCTGTGAAGGCGCGGGTGCGGCTTTTTGGGCCCTGTGTTTGCCGGAGGCGGTGGCAGAGCCTTGCTGGCCACTGACGCCGGCTGTATAGTTGGAGCTTAGAGAACCGGCTGACGAGGGTGATGAGCTACGGCGCGACAGACCAGGGCAGTTGGCGACGGGTGGAGTGGGAGTACGACCCTTGGGGTCGGCGGGTGCGGCAGACGTCGTACGTCTTGAGCAACGGAATGTGGCAGGTGGTGGAGGACGTGAAGTTCGTGAGCGATCCTGAGCTGTTCGGTCGGCACGTGGCGGAGTTGAACGCCACCAACAACAGCTTGGTGCGTGCGTACATCTGGGGCTTGGACGTGTCGGAAACACTCGACGGCGCCGGTGGTGTCGGTGGGCTGTTGTGGGTTCGGATGGCCACCGGTCCTGCTGCAGGCACCCACTTCGTCACCTACGACGGCAACGGGAATCTGTGGAACCTGGTTTCGGCGTCCACCGGCACTGAAACCGCCTGCTACGAATACGGTCCCTTTGGCGAACCCCTCCGCCTGAGCGGCCCTGCGGCCCGTACCAATCCCTTCCGTTTCTCCACCAAGCGCACCGAGGACTTCACCAGCTTGGTCCTGTACGAATACCGCGCATACAGTCCCACGCTTGGCCGGTGGTTGAGCAGGGACCCTATAGAGGAAGCTGGTGGACTGGGCTCGGG
>NZ_JBMVQZ010000028.1:0-3218 GCF_049537155.1 Limisphaera sp. 4302-co | reverse complement strand
GGGCAGTTGATGGCGGGAGTGGGGTTGGTGGAGTTGGTGGTGGCGGGTGTGTGTTTGGTGGGACGGCGGGAGCGGTTGAGTTTGGTGTTGGTGGGGTGGTTGTCGGGGAACTTTGCGTTGTACCGGCTGGGGCTGTGGTGGATGGGCTGGAAGCGGCCCTGTGGGTGTCTGGGTCACTTGACGGACGCGCTGGGTGTGTCGCCGACGGTGGCGGACCGGGTGATGATAGGGGTGCTCGCGTACCTCGGGGTTGGTGCGTTTAGCGGGCTTTTTTGGACAAAAGGCCACGGCGTCGACGTACGTGGTTTAGAACCATTGCCTGCCCAGCTGCGGCATCGTGAGCGTGGAATAACCCGATGAAAAGCTGTGCACTTCAAAACGGCACCGGACGGAATGAACGACCCGGCGGCGCGGGGGCGCAGGCAGCGCGTGGTGCCTGGGACAGCTGCAGAGAGAACAAAGGCGGAAGGAGCGTGTTGAGCTGGCTCACGTTTTGTGTACTGACAGGTTCGGCATTGGGCGGACCGGGCCACGCGCTGCAGATAACGCCAGGCAACATCGAGTCGTGGCTCAGAAATCCCGGGCCTGTAGATACCGTGATCTATGCAAGGACACTGGACGAATATCCCGTGGCATTCTCAGATGTGGGTCAGGCGAAGCAGTTCTTCGAAGAACTCTTCAAGGCGGGGCGTGCGAGGTTGCCCTCCCAAACGGAGTACTTTGCATTGCGTTTTCTGGACTGGATGCACTGGATGGTTCAGGAACTGCCAGAAAGCAATGCCGTACCCTGGCAGGCGGAGGTGCGGCTGGGCACGTTTGCAGGCCGAGATGGCAAACATTGGTGGTCGGTGACGCCAACAGGTTTTCAATGCGTGGAGTCCGATACCGGCGTCTACCGATTGAACGGCCGCGCTGTTAACATACCCCAGCTGCGTGAACGCATGGCCACGGAGTTTCTGCGACTTGGCATGTATGAAGTGGATGGGCGGACGTTTCAGATTACAGAACGATCAGAGACCTTGTTGCGGTTCCGTGCGCGGAGCGTTGCCGGCGGCACAGCGATTGAGGGTACGGCAACCGTGAAGGATGGCAGCATCGTGACGGTTGAATACCCAATAAGCGGATCTGAGCGCCTGGAAAAACGACGAATCAATCTGATCCACAACAACGGAGCGTTGGAGCAAGCAGTCGTGTATGTGAAGTGGCGCGGAAGTAGTGAATGGGATCGTTATGCGGTGTATCATGTACTCCGGTGGGAGTCCGCAGACACACACGGTGCTTCCACCAGTTGCAGACAGTTCATTCGGCCGAATGATTTTCATGTGGTGTACGACGAGGAAGGCAACGCTCAGGTATTGCAACATCCGAATGTCTCGGGAGTCGCGAGCGGGATGGCTGCCGTGGTGGAGGGAACGGGTCGAGAACGGCGCGTGCGAAGCATTGTCGGCATCAGCTTTCTTGCCGCCAGCGCCCTCATGCTCGCCGGACTTCTGTGGAGGTACGGCGGGGTGCGGAAGGAGTAGCAGCGTGATATGCAGGCAGACGTCAGCACACGGCCAGGTATCCGTCCGCTAACATTGTACTCGCGGCGAACCTGATAAAGTGCGGGATGGCTGCCATGGGCTGCAGCATTACAGACGTACCAACGATATAGCAAAAGAAAGGAGGAACAATGAAAGGCAAAAGCAAATACAGTGAGCATGGTAAACAGACATCTGAAATGCCGGCGACCTTGCTTAAGGAAGAAAAGGTACGTGGCAAGCTTGCAGGAGTACTGCTGGCAGCTGGGGTGTCGGGAATGGCGTGGGCGTGTTGCCAGATGAATGGAACAACAATTGGCTGCGATGGAACGCGGAACATGCTGGTGGTGTGTCAGCTCTATCCACCGGTTGTGGCTGTCTGCACGATGAGCTCGCCGGGCACGGAGTACCTGGATGCTACGGGCGGCAATCCCACGGGGACCATGGAAGCCTCTCCAAGAATTGGGGCATGCAGTGCCACGGCCTACGCGGTTGGTGAGTGCTGCGGTGGTGCGGTTACTCAGCAAACCGTGGTCGGCTTCTACGGATATGCGGAATGCAGTGGTGACGAGTGCCCGAGGACGTAGTAGGTGGTCGCTGGCGCGGACCTGAAGAGGTGATTGCCGAGAGCGTTCTACGTCGGCTGGGCTGCCGAGGGCTTAAGGGGGCGCCGGCGGCACGGTGCCGTGTCATGTAGGGTTGAGACCTGCGGATCGGAAGCGACGGAACAGCGTATTCGTCGCTAACCTTGGCATACCGCTGCGCGTGGTTGCCGAGATGCTAGCGGCAGCGGCACGAGCGGCCGCAGCGGCAGGAAAGGTGTAGCTCAGAGCGCCGGGACCGAGGTCGCCGGGCTTGGACCGTGTGCCACAAGACTGCCGGTTGCTGCGGTATCTCTGGAGGTTTTGCATTCTGAGTAGCGACTTCGGCGGGTGTTGTTTGTGAAGGTGCCGCTTGGGTATGCTGCGGCTGAGAGGATGAGGGCGGTGCATACTCGGGTCAGATGGCGGAGGGGCAGTTCGGCCGGGAGACCTTTGCGAAGGCTGAGCGGTTGGGTGTGCGGCGGCGTCCGGCGTGCGTGTGGTGGTCGTGAGCGGTGGGGTGGAAGTAAAGCGGCGTGGTGGGCCGAGGGTGGCGAGGGTTAAGCGAGGATGGACGGCTGATGGCTTTAGAGAGGCACGACGGACGTGAAGTGGGGGTAATGTCGGAGTGTAGAGGCAGGGAGCGGGAGGGAAGGGATGGCCAATTTTGGCCATTGAGGAAATCCATGAGGGAGGTAAAAGAGGAGGCGAACCCTTGTGAGCCGGGAGTGTGGCGGGGGCCTGATGGCCGGGCCATGGATCGTGAGGTTGGAGCATGAGCAAAGGCCGGCGGAGGACAGGTGGAGTGGCTGGCGTGAAGTTGCCTGGTGGGGAAAGGCAGTGGCTGGAGTTGGCGATGGGTTGCGGTTTCCGTGTGAAAGCGATGGCGGCTGTTCTGCGGGTCAGCGAGCGGACGCTGGAGCGGCGGTTTGCGGTGTTGGAGAGGGGGAGGTTACGGGAGTGGCTGCGGAGGAAGCGGATGGAAGTGGGGCGGCGGTGGCTGAGGGAGGGCACTTTTGTTAAAGAGGTGGCCGGTCGGCTGGGGTATGGGAGTGTGTCGGCGTTTTGTCGTGCGTACCGGCGGAGGTGGGGTCATTCGCCATGTGAGAAAAGGGAC
>NZ_JBMVQZ010000027.1:0-3775 GCF_049537155.1 Limisphaera sp. 4302-co | reverse complement strand
TGCTGCCGCACCTGCCGCCGGGCGGCGTGCTGACGGCGCGGACCGACCGCCAGCCGATGCATTTGTATCCGTTG
Organism: Limisphaera sp. 4302-co; assembly: GCF_049537155.1. NCBI lineage: Bacteria > Pseudomonadati > Verrucomicrobiota > Verrucomicrobiia > Limisphaerales > Limisphaeraceae > Limisphaera > Limisphaera sp. 4302-co. The sequence continues at coordinate 3,701 of NZ_JBMVQZ010000027.1, read as the reverse complement.
CTGGCCCGGCGCGGGTTCCATGCCCGGACCGACAGCCTGCCGGACGGCTCCTTTTTGACGACGATCACCGCGATGGGAGGGGGTCACGAACCGTGAAGGGAAACCGCGCACAGGAGGGCGGGAACGCCAGAGGCGCGGGCGGCGAGGTTGCCCCCGCTTCGGGTGCCCTGCCGGTGCCCACCCACGCGCCCTCGGTGAGCCTGCCGCTGCGGTTCTTTGCCGCGGGTTTGCTGGCGGTGCTGATCGTGCCGGTGGGCATGCTGCTGCGGCCGGAGGTGCTCTCCACCTACCATTACAACCAGTACGTCATTGCACTGACGCATCTGACGGTGCTCGGCTGGATGGGTTCGGTGGTGTTCGGCGCGTTGTACCAGTTGGTGCCGGTGGTGTTGGGCACGCGGCTGGCGAGCGAACGGGCGGCGCGGTGGCATTTTGTCTGCCACCTTGTCGGCTTTGCCGGCATGGTGTGGATGTTCTGGCGGTGGGATCCGAAGCAGGTGGGACATTTCGGGTCGGTGCTGGCGTTGGGGGTGGGGCTGGCGACCTGGACGTTGATCCGCACGGTCTGGCGGGCGCCGCGCCGGACGTGGATGAGTGCCGTGCTGGCGAGCGCGCTGTTTTGGTGGGGTGCCGTGGTGACGGTGGGCCTGGGGGTGGCGGCCGCCAAGTGTACGTACGAATCGGCAGCGCGGCTGAATCCGGCCACGCCCCTGGGTGCGCTGGTGCATGCGCTGGAGGCGACGGCGACGTATCTGAAGGGCTTTGATCAGATCGCGCTGATGCATGCGCATGCGCATCTGGGGTTGGTGGGCGCGTTTCTGCTTCTGTTGATAGGGATGTCCTACAAGCTTGTGCCGATGTTCACCCTCGGACCGAATGTGAGCGCGGGCCGGGTGTGGCTGGTCATCGGCCTGCTCGATCTGGCCACCGCCGGCAGTTTCCTCACCATCCTGCACCGGAGTCCGTGGAAACTGGCGTTTACGGTTCTGGGCGTCACGGCGTTGGCCCTGTACGGGTGGGACATGATGAAGATCGTGCGCGGCCGGCGCCGGCCCCGGTTGGATCTTCCCATGCGCTATTTTCTGGCGGGCTTGTTGTGGCTGGTGCCGCTGGCCGGGCTGGCGCTGTACCTTTCCCGTCCCGGCCTGACGTTGACGGTCCGGGTGGGCCAATGGGAGAACGTGTACGGTCTGTGGGCGTTGCTGGGGTTGTTCAGCTTCAGTTTGGTGGGGATGTTGTACAAGATCGTGCCGTTCCTGGCCTGGTACAGGCGATATGCTGCCAGGGTGGGGCTGGAACCGGTGCCGGGATTGCAGGACCTCTACCACGAGGGCTGGCTGCGTTGCGGGTTGGGGCTGCACCTGGCGGGGATGTTGGTGCTCACGGCGGGGACGCTGGGAACAAACACGTCGCTGGTCCGATGCGGCGCCGCCTTGTGGGGTGCGGCCATGGCGGTGCACGGGATCAATCTGGCTTTTGCCTGGGTGCGGCGACCGGTTGCCGCGGGCCGCGCGGTGGCCGTGCGCACGGCGCAACCCGTGTCGGTGTCATGATCCGCGAAGAGGAACTCTGGGAGGCGCTGCGTCGGGTGGTGGATCCCGAGCTGGCGTGCAACATTGTTGACCTGGGGCTGGTGTACGAAATGGTCTGGAGGGGCGGCCGGGTGAAGGTTCGCATGACGACCACCAGTCCGGGCTGTCCCTTGGAAGGGGTTTTGGTGGCGGGAGTGCGACAAGCGTTGCTGTCCGTGCCGGGTGTGGCCGGGGTGGAGGTGGAGCTGGTTTATGACCCGCCGTGGCATCCGGGGAGGATTCATCCCGCGACCTGGGCGGCCTCTGGTGGGGAGGGTTGAGGGTCCAGCCACCGGGGGCGGGCACGCGGGGTGGGCCGGGCCTGTGCTCGACAATTCCCCGATTGCTGGTATTGTACGGGTGATGCTCAAAGCGGAGCCTCCACGGTGCACGGTTCGTGCGAGGTGCGACGACCCGGACCGCGCGGTCCGACCGTCCTTTGAAGGGGCCCGGGCAAGCGGTCCGGCTGGCCGGAGGCCGCGGTACGTTTGGGCTTGAGAGGCCGGAGTCGCATGAACCGCGCAAGGTACGGCTTTCTCTTCTTCGCGAGGTTGGTTGCGCTCGGCAGAAGCCGGGCTGTCGGGAGTCTCCCTCTGGCGTGTGTGGTCCCGCTTTCGGTGCGCCCGGCCGGACTTTGTCGTGGGCCGGCCCGGGGCGGGGCGCCGGGGGACTTGGTCTCGGTTGGGAACTCCGGGGTGTCAGGATTGAAGTTGCATTGAACGGTCTGTTGGAAACCCAGAACCGGCGGCCGGAACGTGTGTTCCTGGTCGCAGCCGAGCTGAAATCGCACGGCAACGGTTGGCAGACGCGCGACTCGCTCGAAGAGCTGGCGCAGTTGGTGGTGTCGGCCGGCGGTCGCGTGGTGGGGGAAGGTGTGCAGAAGGTTGATTCGCTGCACCCGGCCACGTTCATCGGGCGGGGCAAGGCCGAGGCATTTGCCGCGCAATGCCGGCAACAGCAGGTGGATACGGTGGTGTTCGACGACGAGTTGACGCCGGCCCAGCATCGAAACTTGGAAAAGATTTTTCAGTGTCGGGTGCTGGACCGGACGGCGTTGATCCTGGACATTTTTGCGCAGCGCGCGCGAACCCGGGAGGGCAAGCTGCAGGTGGAGCTGGCCCGGCTCCAACATTTGCTGCCGCGGCTGACCCGTGCGTGGGGGCACCTGTCGCGGCAACGGGGTGGCATTGGCGTGCGCGGGGGCGAGGGTGAGTCGCAGCTCGAGATGGACCGGCGCAGGGTGCTGGACCGCATCGCCCGGATCGAACGCGAGTTGGACGAGGTGCGACGGCAGCGGACGCTCCAGCGTGTGGCGCGGAAACGGCATCAGTACCCGCTGGCCTCGCTCGTGGGCTACACCAACGCCGGCAAGTCCACTCTGCTCAACGCGCTGACCGGCGCCGGGGTTCTGGCCGAGGACAAACTCTTTGCCACGCTGGACCCCACGACGCGGCGGTTGCAACTGCCCACCCGGCAGGAGGTCCTGCTCAGTGACACGGTGGGGTTCATCCGCAAGCTGCCGCATCAGCTCGTGGAAGCTTTCAAGGCCACGCTGGAGGAGGTGACCGAGGCGGACCTGCTGCTGCACGTGGTGGACATCAGCCATCCGCTGGCCGAGGAACAGATGGCCGCCGTGGACACCGTGCTCCAGGAGATCCACGCTGACCAGAAGCCGACCTTGGTGGTGTTCAACAAGGTGGACCGCCTGCCGCGGCAGGAGGTGCCCGCCCGGTTTTTCGAAAGGCACCCGCACGCGGTGGCGGTGTCGGCCCTGACCGGCCAGGGGTTGTCCACGCTCCTGGAGGAGATCGCCCGGCACCTCCGCCCGGCCCGGCAACTGGTGCGCGTGGCCATCCCGCATGAGCGGGCGGACCTGATCGCGCGGTTGCACAGCGTGGGGCAGATTGTCGAGCGCCGGTACCATCCCCGGACGGCGCGGTTCAAGGTGCACCTGAGCCCGCAGCACCTGCAGGAGTTCGCCCCCTACATCGTGGAGCGCCCGGAAACGCCCCCCTCTGATGCGGAGGACCTTCCCCGGCGCGGCAGCCCGGTTGCGCTTTCGGAGCGCTGACGGGCCGGGTCCGTCCTTGTCGGGCCGGCGGCCCACCGCGGGCAAGGGCCGGATGAGCC
>NZ_JBMVQZ010000026.1:0-3920 GCF_049537155.1 Limisphaera sp. 4302-co | reverse complement strand
GTACATCCACCGCCCATCCCGCACAAGGTTGCCGTCCAGATCGTGGATCAGCAGCTCCGGCGTCTGCGCCACAAAGGCCGACCGCGTCTCCGACTGCACCCGGTCCGGTTGGCCCCGCACCACGCCCAGGTTCGTAATCACCGCCCACACCGATCCCGTCGCGTTGTTCACCAAGGCCTCACCGTACCAGTACCGTCCCTGCTGAATCGCCCGCGCCCATTCGTTGCTCCCCCACCACAACGTCACCGTCGCCGCCTCCCCCGCCTCTTTCAAGCCGCCCACCTCCAAAATCGCCACGGCCTGATTGCCTTCAGGGACTCTGGCCCTTCAGCCTCCACGGCGGCGGCTCCACTCCATCGCTCACCTTACCCACAACTCGAGGCGACGCCAGCGATCCCAAGGGCGGGTAGTGATACAGCACTTCACCGTTTCTCAACACCATCACGCCATTCGTCATTACAATACACCCGTTAACCACGCAAATCCGTTCGTAGTACAGACTCACTCCACCCAGCTCAATTGCCCGCCAGTAGTTGCTCATCTGCGGTAGAAACCAGTTCTGGCTGCGAACCTCCTCGTCGATTTGCGCACACCAGTTCGTATCCACATCTGGCTTGTTCGTCTGCCCCAAGGCCAACGACACTACGGTATTGTCCCTGCTCCATCGTACTCCTGCTAGATACCAATATCCGCGCAACCCAACAGGCTCCATGCGTTCAATCACTCTGGCCGACTGAGGATCCAGAAAGTCCAGCAACAGATCTGGACGCTCTCTTTCCAGCCGACCACCTCCCAGCATCCAGACGACCGCACAGGCTGTCATGATGCGGATCACCCACTGCGCTCCACTCAACCATCTCACTGACCACTGCACTCGCGAGCGCACGGCGGTGGACCACCCGTCTGCCTTCAGATTCCCTTCCATGTCGTCTCGTTCCTTCCCGCTGACCTCAACCACACCGACAGCGTCTCATCGTCTTTCAACAACCTGCGAACCCAAACAAAAATGCTACCCGAAAACCATCTACAGTACGAGTCGTCTTTGGCAGCAGCAGTGCAGCACTGCGACCGATTGCCTGACATGGAACAGCCTGCACCTCTGCATATGCTCACCCCACTCTGCCTGCTACGCTTCTCGCAATTCCTCTCTCCGGTCCCAACACCCATGCAACCCTCCAAGGTCATTTTCCAGCTTTACCCCCGGGTCCTCTCCTACCTCACCGACCGAGCTGTTGCCTGCCTGCTCCACAACGTTCTGCTCTCTGCTCTGTCGCCTGAACATCTGCTCCCCCGCCATCCCTTGGCGCGCTTCCCTGCTCATGCCTCCGCGAATGCTCGCCCAAAAGTTCGAACTGCCTTATGTACTTGCACGCGCACGCCGTTTTAGCGGTACCCGGCCAACTTCCGGGAGCAATGCCCAAAGGCCGGCCCACTCTGGCTCAATCCTCTCCGGCGGTCCCCGCGGTGATCACTGCCCGACGATCCTCCGGCTCGCAGCGCACGCAACGTGCCATTCCAGTAGCAACAGCGCCCCTCTTCCATCACCACTTTCCACAACCAGGAAGTGGCGCACCGCCTCAGCACCGGGGAGACCTCCGCTCGACACTCATTCTGCGCGCCCCTTGCCCATGCCGCAGGTCCGATCATGGCAACACTCCAGTGCCTTCTTCCCGTTCCGCCCCACCAATCTCTCCCCACGGCGCGCGGTCCACCCACATCTCCTCAAGGAGTCCCCGCGATCGTCCAGATCCGGCCATCCCGCAGGATCGCCACCCCGAAGCCCATCTCAAGTCCATCGGTGCCATTTCTGAACGAGTATGTGCAATAGAATAAACGTCCCCGTCCCAGCGCCTCGCAGTACGGAAGAGGATATTCGATTCTGTCGGGTGTCAGGTGGGCTAACCGGTTTTCCAGCCAGCTTTTCAATCGAGCCGGATCTTCCGCTCTTCGTACGAAGCCACTCACCACTCCCTGTGCCAGCGCATCTGCAAACGTAGCCTGGGCCCTCACAAACTCAGGCGACAACGGCTCGAAGGCGGTGTACCACACCGCCTGCTCCGCATATAACCGTCGGAACAGTGCAACTTCCATTCTATACACCTCGGGCAACTGCTGGCGGTCCCGCTCCTCAGTCGTTACCAGCCACCACACTGCAGCCAGAACCAGCATCTCTGTCACACATGCGACTACTCTCATCCGTGCCCGCATAGCGTCGCCCGCCTGGTCAAAGGTCTAATTCCGAGGGCTGTCGGATTCCGGTGTCACCCGCACACTGCTCTACCGAGCATCGCGGCATCGTCTGCAAAACCGCCCAACATCCGACCACGCGGAACACTTTGAATGCCCCAGCTCACTCCACCCCATGAGAACGTGAACAGGGCGCCATCCTGCGGCAACTTTCTCAAAAGCGTGTCTTCAAACCTCATCTCGGAAGGCCCCTGCCACGCCGTCCTGAACCTTGGATGCTCCAACAGACGAACGCCGGTGTCGGGCATCTCGGGTGTCTGTGAATTCGCCACCACGAATCGACCCTGCCTATTCCTGCAGAGTTCCTGAGCTTCTCCGCAAGCCTTCGCCTCCTGCAAGGCTTTTCGCCTGAGCCAGTATTGCACCCCCGCCTTGTCCTCCCTGACCTGGCTGACACTCCTCTGGCCAAGCCCCAGACGGAACTGCATTCCTTTCCAACACATCCTCGAGCAAGAACAGCCCCGGTTGGGTTCCTGCTGCAGCTTCCTGTTGAGCGCTGCTGGAGCATCTTTATGACCACGAACCCCGCCCATGGTCGGACGTGAGGACAACGCACCTTCGCAGCGTCGCAGACATCTGCTAGAACCGGCACGCACAGCACTCCCGGAAGGGCACCCATCTACAGTCTATTCTTAACTTGTCGAGTTCGACGTTGACATCAAGATCCATGCCATACCAGGTTTCTGTGGCCTTTACGAGGATTGGTATCTCAATGGCTACACTTATTGGCTTCTCATGTCTGCACTCGAATGTGCCTGCACCGAGTGCGAATCCAGAGGGCTCCCATCCCGGCCCGCCAAGGCAATCGCTGACACACCCTATAAACCGCGTCCATTGTTCTCCTGCCTTCAGCAGGTCGTCCGAATACCATTGGCTCGCTTCTGGAACGCGTTGGGGCGGCGGAAGCTCGTCCTGCTCGGCACACCATTTCTTTAGTTTTCCACAGATGTCTATCCCAGCGAGCTTCGCCTTAAGCCAGTCAACAGCGCTCGTTTCCAATGCGCACGTCACGAGGCACTTGCGAATATCCTTGATCGGTGGCCTGGGGCGGCTCGGAGGCCGCCGGGGAGGACGTCGAGGGCCTCTAGGCTGCTCGGTGTGCGGCCTGTGTGCGGAGAGCCCGTAGCCGTCCAACGTCGCAATGGCCGCATTATCAACCGCGGCGTGAAGATTTGCCGAGGCAGTTTCTTCCACCGGATCCCTGCTCAACCACCGGCCCAAGCTGGGACTATACGCCCGGTATTCGTAAAGCACCAGCCCCGTGAAATCTTCGGTGCGTTTGGTGCTGAAACGGAAGGGATTGAATCGGGCCGCAGGGCCGCTCAGGCGCAACTGCTCGCCAAAGGGACCGTATTCGTACCGGGCGGTTTCGGTGCCGGTGGAGCCAGACACCAAGTTCCACACGTTCCCGATGCCGTCGTAGCGGACGAAGTGGGTACCCGCGGCAGGGCCGGTGGCGGCCCGAACCCAGAGAAGACCACCCACACCACCGGCGCCGTCGAGAGTTTCCGACAAGTCCAAGCCCCAGATGTACCCACGCACCAAGGCGTTGTTCGTGGCATTCAGTTCGGCGATGTGCCGGCCGAAGAGGACGGGATCACTGACGAACTTCAAGTCCTCCACCACCTGCCACACCCCGTTGCTCAAGACGTACGAAGTCTGCCGCACCCGCC
>NZ_JBMVQZ010000025.1:0-4107 GCF_049537155.1 Limisphaera sp. 4302-co | reverse complement strand
TGGGGAAGTGGGGTTTGAACTGCTTCGTCAAGTTGGTTGGATCGTCGAATCGCCTGCGTCAAGCCTGGACGCCTTCATCCGAAACAATCCGGTTAATCAGTCTGACCGGCTTGGACTGACGGATGCAGAGACGAAGTCGTATTGGGACTGGGTAAAGGAGATGGCTGAGAAAGTTAAGGAGGCAGTCGAGGATTACGAAGACGGGAAATGTCCAAAGGACCCCTGCAAACTTCCATCCTCGCTTAACGCTATCTGCACGTGCATGTACGAGGCAGCCAAGAAGAAGAGTATTGAGGACATGATCCAGTGCGTGTGCATGACCAGCCCTGATTCGGACTGCGAAAAAGAAGCCAGAAAAGCCATCGAATCAGTGTATGGCGGGAAGTAACGAGGGTGACAATGAACACATGCGCTTTGGCCCTCTTCGTTTGTTTTGTTCTACTAGTTGCCGGTTGCAAGACTGGTGGCGTGACTGGCCGCCTGCACGAGGTCTTGGTGTCTGAGATCAAGCGATGGGGCGGCAATCCGGCCGTGTCAGAAACTCCGGCAACTGCTCCCGCGCGCTGGATTATAAAACGCGATCGTTTTGGAACAGTACTTTACACTGCGGACTTAACGTTTAAACAGGTAAACGAGTATTTAACGCGAGCGTATGGCCCTCCTCGGAAAGGAGGTATCACGGCTGAGGGGCATCAGCAATGGGTGATTCCTGCGACAATCGCCGGCGTATCGATTTGGTATGCAGAATCCGATGGGGGTATTCGCATAACCGTCTTGAAACCTCTAAGGATCGGTGAGTGACTCGGCGCTGCTGGTTTCCCATATGGCCGAAAACATGTGTGTTGTGTCGGGCCGGGGCGAGAGCAGGCAGGGCCCTTTTGAGAACGGACATCGGTCAGTTGCGCTGCCCGGCGGCTATCCTGATTCGGACGGACGGGACGTGAGGATAGAGTGAAACTCGCGGTGTGGATGAACCATGATGCCTGAGGCGCACATGAGAAGCCAGCATGGAGGAGCGAGCCTGAGGCGAAGCGGGGAGCCGCTGTGGAGCGGGCTCGCGGTCTCGGCCAGGAGGCGGAGGACTGTCATGGCCAACTTGCTTGTGGGCAGAGGTTGGACTGCAATCGCGTACGATGTGGATGGAGATCTGAGGGATGACCGGTTGTAGGCCTACACGCGGAGCCGGCAGAACTGGCTGACGAGGGTCATGAGCTACGGCGCGACAGACCGGGGCAGTTGGCGTCGGGTGGAGTGGGAGTACGACTCTTGGGGTCGGCGGGTGCGGCAGACATCGTACGTCTTGACCAACGGAGTCTGGCAGGTGGTGGAGGACCTGAAATTGGTGAGCGATCCTGAGTTGTTCGGCCGTCACATCGCCGAACTGAATGCGACGAACAACGCCCCGGTGCGCGCGTACACCTGGGGCTTGGACCTGTCCGAAACTCTCGACGCCGCGGGTGGTGTGGGTGGTCTTCTCTGGGTTCGGGCTGCCACCGGCCCTGCGGCAGGCACGCACTTCGTCACCCACGACGGCAACGGGAATGTGTGGAACCTGGTTTCTGCGAGCACGGGCACCGAAACCGCCCGGTACGAATACGGTCCCTTTGGTGAACCCCTGCGCCTGAGCGGCCCGGCAGCCCGGTCGAATCCGTTCCAGATGAGCACCAAGCGCACCGAAGACTTTAGGGGCCTGGTGCTCTACGAATACCGCGCCTACAGTCCCACCTCCGGCCGCTGGCTGAGCCGGGATCCGATTGGGGAACGGGGCGGAGCAAGCCTCCTCGCATTCCTTGGAAACGAGCCTGTCAATGGGATCGATGCACACGGGTTGTTGTGGCCTGGGTACCCTGACATGCCAGGCACGCCTAAGCCCCCGCCGACACCACGGCCACCGGAGCCACAGTATCCGGAAGGTTTCGCCATATGCACCCGGCCGGTGGCCGTGGATGGGGTTAACGATATTGTAGGCAAGGTTGCAAACTGCTGTGGTGGGGAGCACACATTCATTCAGTATGTGCGCTACCCAACGCCGCCTGCTGAAGGGCCTCCCTTTGTGTGGGGCTGGGGCTTTAGCGGAGGCATAGAGGCAACAGAGGAGAGGCACTTCGGGGCGACTCACTGCGTGACGTGTCAGAAGGCTGACCGCCCGTTGAAGCATGGTCCCGCGGCTGGGCATGGGAAGACTGGCAAGAGTGCCACTGATACCGAGATTCGGGAGTGTATTATGGCAAGAATACCGGATCGCCGCTACTCCTACCCGTGGTACGTCTGTACTGACTGGGCCTATCAGGCTGCTGAAGACTGCGGACTAAAGTGTCGCTGACTGGAGCGTAAAAGCGTTGGAGCCACGTTACGTGAGACGCCAAAAGTAAATGAGAAAGTGGTCGCTGGCCTTACAGCAATAGCTATCCTAGTATTGTCGGCGGCGGTTGTCTATACGTGGGCTCGATGGTCACGGGCAACTGATTCGAAAGGTTCATTACTGCTTCTTGCCGTGGGCGTCATCGTCTCCGTGGCGCTGGGGACGGCGTTCGGGGTTATGGCGCGTTACCAGCTTGCCGACCATGTAAAGGTTCAAGGGTTTCCGATTCCGTTGGTGATATGGGTGAAGGAGAATGGTCGGTGGACTGACTTTGTCCAGCACGGTGTGAAAGGATATCTGTGCATTGCGGCGAACGTGATGTTTCCCGTTATAGTTCTGGTTGGCATTGTGCATGGATGCCGATGGATCAAGGGCCGAAGGATACGGAGCGCACGGGCAAGCTCATAGAGTGGCCTGGTGCAGTTGCGGGCTGGCAAACGCTGCTTTGCGGCGACGTCGGAGGTGGGGGAGTCTACCGCCGGTCTGCTGGCACGATGTCAGATGACATGGCTGCGAGGTGAGCGACCCGGCTGAGTCTTTGCACGCGTGTGGAAGCGAATTCGACGGGCATGGACAGGATGCACGCACGAAGGGCTCGTCAGGGCTGACAAACTGGCAACCGCAGGCGATGTGCAGTCAGAAGAATGGTGTACTGTGACGGCACGGCCATGGAAGGGTGGGCCCCGCCCCGATAGTGACTGGGCCTGCACCCACTGCGCCTCGTGTCTGCATGGGAAGATGTCCTCGGAGCATATACGAAGTCTCCGGCTGCGCGGACAATCGCGCCTTTGCTCCGGGCGCGAAGACGCCTGCTGGCAGGCGGGTCCATTGCAGAGACGTGCGGTGGAGCATGGGGGCCATAGTGGTGCGTCTGTGGGACCGCGGTCATTGGCGCCTTCTCGGGTATCGGCGCCATGAGTCGCGAAGTGGGCGGTCGAGCAGGGTCGCTACTGGTACGGTGAGGCGCAGGTGAACAATGCGACGGGATCGGTCTGGGCGGTGATCACGAACCTGCGCGTGGTGCGGAACCAGCCGGACCGGGTGCAGTCGGAGACCCGATCGGCCTTTGTGGCGCGGACACCTGAACTGCTGATCCACGATCTGGACGGGAACCTTGTCCGGGACGGGAGGTGGATGTACTATTGGGATGCTGAGAACCGGCTGACGAGGGTCATGAGCGTGGCGGGTCCATCCTCGAGCTTCCGTCGAGTGGAGTGGAAGTACGACGCCCGGGGTCGGCGGCTACGGCAGACGGCGTACATCCTCACCAACGGTGCGTGGCAGGTGGTGGAGGACCTGAAGTTCGTGAGCGATCCTGAGCTCTTCGGCCGGCACGTGGCGGAGTTGAATGCGACGAACAACGCCCCGGTGCGCAGCTACGTGTGGGGCCTTGATCTCTCTGGCAGCCTGGACGGCGCCGGTGGTGTGGGCGGTCTGCTCTGGGTTCGGGTAGCCGGCGGTGCCGCTTCTGGCACGCATTTTGTGTGCTACGACGGCAACGGGAATGTGTGGAACCTGGTTTCGGCGTCCACGGGCTCTGAAACCGCCCGGTACGAATACGGTCCTTTTGGCGAGCCCTTGCGTCTGAGCGGCCCTGCGGCCCGGTCGAATCCCTTCCGCTTCTCCACGAAGCGTACCGAAGACTTCACCGGTCTGGTCCTGTACGAATACCGCGCATACGGTCCCACCTCCGGCCGCTGGTTGAGCAGGGACCCTATAGAGGAAGCTGGTGGACTGGGCTCGGA
>NZ_JBMVQZ010000024.1:0-8046 GCF_049537155.1 Limisphaera sp. 4302-co | reverse complement strand
GAAATCCGATGCGCCAGACGGCCGCCAGAGTCCTGGCAGAGCCCCCTCTGCGGAAAGGGAGTCAGTTGCTGGGGCGTGCATGTCGAAGAGGTCCGTCCCGCGGTTGCAACCGCGGTAGCCGGAGCTGTCCATGCCGGACACCGGCACGGCCTCTCGGATCCATCCATCCTCAACCTCCGTCCAGACCATGAGCCAGGCGCCACACACCCCACCAGGCTCGGTTTCCAACGGGCCTGCATGTGATCAAGCGGACGAAATCCTCGTCCATCTGGATGCCCAAGGCCGGATCCTCCGGGTGAATGAGGCCTTTAGCCGTTTGACCGGATGGCAACCTGAAGAGGTTTCCGGGCGCGCATGGGCCGGGCTTTTCCATCCTGATGCCGCGTTTCAACCGCCGGCGCGGGTCTCGGGGACTTTGTTGAATCGGGACGGCACCGCCCGCCGTGCGCACGGGCACTCCATGCCGGCGCCTGACGGAGCGGTCCTGTTGCGACTCTCACCGGTGGGCGGGGTGCCGGGTGGATCAGGCACCGGAGCGCCGGGGCCGGATCGTGCCCGGGTCATTCTGCAGAGCATCGGCGACGCCGTATTGACCACCGACGCACAGGGCCGGGTGGAGTACCTGAATCCGGTGGCCGAACGCCTCACCGGCTGGTCCTTCACCGAGGCGCGCGGCAGACCGATCGAGGAAGTGTTCGAGATTTACAACGAAGACACCGGTCAACCGGCCGAATCGCCCGTGACCCGGGTCCTGAGGGAGGGCGTGGTGGTGGGGCTGGCCAACCACACCGTCCTGCGCAGCCGGGACGGGCGGCAAATCCCTATCAGCGATGCCGGCGCGCCCATCCATGACGAACAAGGCAGGCTCACCGGAGTGGTGCTGGTGTTCCGCGATCAGACCGAGGAACGGACCTGGGAACGTCATCGGGAAGCCGAACGGGACCTGCTGGAATGGCACGCCTCGGGCGAGCCATTGAAAGCCTGGCTGGAACGGCTCTGCCGCGCGTACGAGGCTCTGCATCCCGGGGCCCTGTGCTCGGTTCTGCTTCTGGAGGGCGACCGGTTGCGAACGGCCGCTGGCCCGTCGCTGCCCGAGGACTACAACCGGGCCATTGACGGCGTCCGAATCGGCCCGAGTGTGGGCTCTTGCGGCACGGCCGCCTGGCGCAAGGAACGGATCATCGTGACAGACATCGCCGCCAGCCCGCTCTGGCGGGGTTGGGAAGGTCTGGCGGCCCGGCACCGCCTGGCGGCCTGCTGGTCGTTTCCCATTCTGAATGCGAAGAAGTGCGTGCTGGGGACGTTCGCCGTTTACTACCGCAGACCGCGCGGCCCCGAAGCTGACGAAGTGGAAACGCTCGAGCGATGGGCGCTCCTGGCCGGCTTGGCCATCGAACATCAGCGGGTCCTGGAGGAGCTTCGGGAGAGTGAGAAGCGGTTGGCCGAGGCCCAGCGGCGCGCCCAGCTCGGGAGTTGGGAACTGGACCTGGCAAGCGGCCAGGGCCGGTGGTCGGCCGAGATGGCCCGGCTCCATGCCTGGCCGGAGGATCGGCCCGCCCCGTCTTTCGAGGAATTCCTGGAACTGCTCCATCCACAGGATCGCTCGAGGCTCCGTGCCATCCACGAACGTCTGAGCCAGGCGCGGACCCCGTTCATGATCGAATATCGGACGGACCCGGAGCGCGGGCCGATCCGGCACATCCAGGCCAGGATCGAGGTCATCCGCGATACCGAAGGCCGCCCGGTCCGCATCGCAGGTACCTCCCTGGACATCACGGAGCGTGTTCGACTCGAAGAGCAGGCCCGACGCAGCGAGGAACAGTTCCGACGGCTGATCGAATTTGCCCCGGAGGCGGTGGTTTTGTTGGACGTGGCCACGGACCGGTTCGTTCTAGTCAATGCCGCGGCCGAACGACTCTTCAAACTACCGGCCAGTGAACTGTTGCGCCACGGACCCGTGGACCTCAGTCCCGAGTTCCAACCCGACGGGGAGCCCTCGGATCGCAAGGCGCACGATTACATCGCCGCCGCCCTGGCGGGTGAAACCCCCGTGTTCGAATGGACCCACCGGGATGCGCAGGGGCGCGACATCCCCTGCGAGGTCCGCCTGCTCCGCACAGAGTTTGACGGCCGAACCGTCGTGCGCGGCAGCATCACGGACATCTCGCAACGTAGAGACGCCGAGCAACGCATTCTGCGCTTGACCCGCGCCCACGCCCTGCGCAGTGCGGCCAGCGAACTGATCGTCCGCGAACAGGACGACCACGCCCTGCTCTCGGGCGTGTGCCGCATCGCGGTGGAGACCGGGGGTCTGCTCGGCGCGTGCGTCATCTGCAGCGATCCGGAAACGCAGGCATGCACCGTGGCCGCGTCCGCGTCGGCAGCCGCCCCCGCTTCCGTAACCATCGGCACCCTGTGTTGTCAGGTCGGGGCCTGGCCGGAGGTCCGGCAGGCATGCGCCGAGGGCCGGATCTGGACGTGGAAACAGCCGGCCGACCCCGGGACCAAGCCTTCGCTGCCGGAGTGTGTCCGGTCCATCGGTTGTTTTCCCATCCACGGAAATGCGCGGTCCCGGCTTGCCCTGGTCGTGTTCACGGACGTCCCGGACTACTTTGACGGGGAAACCATCCGGTTGTTTGGCAGCCTGGCGGCTGACATGGGGCTGGCGCTGCAGATCCATGAAACGGAGCGCCAGCGCAGGGCGGCCGAGGAACAGTTGCGCCGCAGCGAGGAGCGGTTCCGCCTGCTTATCGAAAACGCGACCGACCTGATCACCGTCGTGGATCGCCGCGGGGTGATCCACTACCAGAGCCCGGCCTCCAAGCGCCTGCTGGGATACGATCCGGAATGGTTGCAGGGACGATCGGCCCTCGAACTGGTACATCCCGATGATCTGCCCGCGGTGGTGGCCGGTCTCGAACGGGCCGTCAACGAGCCCGACGCACCGCCGATCACCGTCAGTTTCCGGATCCGCGACGCGCAAGGGGCGTGGCATCAGTTGGATGCCGTGGGCCGGTTCGTGCCGGACCTGCTGCCGGAAGGGGGCGTGGTGGTCAATTCCCGCGATGTGACGGAGGTCCGCCAGTTGGAGGAACAACTGCGGCAGGCACAAAAAATGGAAGCCATCGGCCGGCTGGCCGGCGGCGTCGCACACGATTTCAACAACATCCTCTCGGTCCTGATGATGCAGACGGAGCTGATCCGCATGGCCGTGCCGGAAGACACGCTCCCGGCCGAGGTGACGGAGGGACTCGACCAGATCCGGGCTGCTGCGGAACGCGCCGCGGCGCTGACGCGGCAGTTGCTGTTGTTCAGCCGCAAACAGGTCATGCAACCGCGCGAACTGGACCTCAACGACGTGGTCGGGCCCCTGATCAAAATGATTCAACGCATCATCGGGGAGGACATCGAACTTCAACTGCGCCTGTATCCGGATCCGCTGCCCCTGCGGGCCGACCCCGGCATGCTGGATCAGGTGATCATGAACCTGGTGGTCAACGCGCGCGATGCCATGCCCCGCGGGGGCAAACTCACCCTGGCAACCGATCGGGTGCGGCTCGAACCGGGCGCCCTCCAACGCCCGGCAGATCTGGCACCGGGCGCCTACGCCGTGCTGCGCGTCAGCGACACCGGCGTCGGCATCCCCAGGGAGCACATGGACCGGATCTTCGAACCGTTTTTCACGACCAAGGAGCCCGGCAAGGGCACCGGCCTCGGCCTGGCCACCGTGTTCGGCGTGGCCAAGCAGCACGGCGGCACCGTCACGGTCACCAGCGAAGTGGGCCTGGGGACCACCTTCGAGGTTTGGTTGCCCCTGCTCGAACGCGGCACGGGGGAGGAAACCACTTTGGGCCCCGTCACACCGCCTGGAGGCACGGAAAGCATCCTGTTGGTGGAAGACGACGAGGGCGTGCGCTCGCTGACCCGTGCGGTGCTCGAATCGGCCGGTTACCGTGTCTGGACCGCCCGGAATGGATCGGAGGCACTGGCGCTGTGGCGGGATCTTGCCCGGTCGGTGGACCTCCTGTTCACGGACATTGTGATGCCCGGCGGCATCAGCGGCCGTGAACTGGCCCAGCAACTCCTGAAGGAGAAACCGGGGTTGCGGGTGGTGTTCAGCACCGGCTACAGCGCCGAAATTGCGGGGCGCGAGCTGGAGTTGGCACCCGGCCAGGCTTTCCTACAGAAGCCGGCCAACCCTTTGGAAATCCTGCAGACCGTGCGCCGTTGTCTGGACGCAAGCTGACCGGCCCTGCCCGCCGGGCCGGCGTTCAAAGCGCCTTCAGCGCGTCGTCCATGGCCGCCAAAAGCTCCGCCATGCTGGCTTCAGTCTCATTGCCCATGTTCGAGACGCGGAAGGTCTTGCCCTTGATCTTGCCGTAGCCCCCGTCGATCAGGAAACCGCGTTCCTTGACCAGTTGCTGGAACCGCGGCACGTCAATGACCCGCCCGCCGGGTTTGGCCCCGTTGTTGATGCACGTGAGCGTGCGCGATTCGAAGCCGGGCTCCGGGAAAAGGGTGAACCCGTTGCGCGCGGCCCAGTCACGCACCATCTGGTTGGTGCGCCGGTGCCGTTCGAACCGCGCTTCCAACCCCTCGGCCAGGATCTCGTCCAGCTTGTCGTCCAGGGCGTAGACGTGCGGGATGCTGGGGGTGCTGGGTGTCATGTTTTGCTCGGCGTTCTTCTGGAACTCGAGGAAGTCGAAGTAGTATCCGCGGTCCGGCACGCTGGCCGCCCGCTGCATCGCCGCCTCCGAACAGACGAACACGGCCATGCCCGGCGGCAGTGCCAGGGCCTTCTGGGTCCCCGCCAGCATCACGTCAATGCCCAGTTCATCGAAGGGCAGCTTCACGGCCGACATCGAGCTGACCGTGTCCACGATGAACATCACGTCCGGGTACTTGCGCTTCAGCGCCGCAATCTCCTCCAGGGGGCTCATGACGCCCGTGCTGGTCTCGTTGTGAACGATGGTGACGGCGTCGAACTGGCCGGTCGCCAGCCTGGCGTCCACCGCTTCCGCCCGGATGGGCGATCCCCAGGGCACCTGCAACGCCTCCGCCTCCTTGCCACAGCGCCTGGACACGTCATGCCACTTGTCCGAGAAGGCACCGCACATGCAGTTGAGCACCTTCCGCCGCACCAGATTGCGCACCGCAGCCTCCATCACGCCCCAGGCACTGGAGGTGGAGAGAAACACCGGCCGTTTGGTGTACAACAATTGCTGCAGCTTCGGTTGCAGGCGGGCGTAAAGGTCTTTGAACCCCTGCCCGCGATGCCCGATCATCGGCTGGCAAAACGCCCGGAAGGTCCGTTCACTCACCTCCACCGGGCCCGGTATGTGCAGTTTCACGTGTCCCATGGCGATCCGTGTCTCGCTGCGCCCACCGGTGTTTGCGGGGGCGCTTCAAGCGGATCCCAGACTTCCACAGGTCGGCCCTCTGTGGCAAGCCCTGCGGCTGGCCCCGCCATCACACGCAGAATCCCTCGGCCGTGCGACCGGAACTTGACGAGTCGGGGCACCAACGGGTTCCATCAGCTCTCGTGAAGCTCTCGGTCCGCACCGCATATGCCTTGCGCGCCCTGATGACCCTGGCGGAGGCGCCCGACCAGGCCCTGCTCCGCATCCAAGCCATCGCGGAGCGCCAGCGCATTCCCAAAAGGTTTCTGGAACAGATCCTGAACGAGCTGCGCAGCGCCGGGTTCGTCGTCAGCCGGCGCGGCGTCAGTGGCGGTTACCGCCTGGCCCGCCCCGGCCACGCCATCACCATCCGGGAAATCATCGAACATTTTGAACCGCCCGCGGCCGCGGGGTCGGTACCGAACCGCTCTTCACCTCCGGCCACCCCCGAGGAGGAGGCACTGGCCGATCTTTGGCACCGCGCCAGCGCCGCCATGCTGGCCGTGTTCGAAAAGGAAACCCTGGCCAGCCTCTGTGAACGCGCTGCTGAACTTCGACGGCTCCGCGGGGAATTGATGGATTTCGTGATTTGAAGCCGTGGCGGCCCGCATTTGCGCGGACGCACCCGGTGCCGAGCCCACCGCACACAGGTCCGGCCCGGCACATCCCCCGTCGTCCAAGCCTGACTGGACACCGGTCCGGGAACCCGGAAACTGCAGACCCATGGATCGCGCAGCCGGTTTTGCGACCCGGAACTCTGCCACCGCGCCCACCGCCTGGATCACCGGCGCCGGCGGGCTGATCGGCCATGCCTTGGTCACCTGTGCTTCCCAACGGCACCTGCCATGGAACGTGCGCCCCCTGACCCGGAAGGATCTCGACCTGACGGACACCCCGGCACTCCGGCAGCTTCACCGGAGGGAGCGGCCCGCGTTGATCCTTCACTGCGCCGCACTGAGTCGGACACCCCTTTGCGAAGCCGACCCGGCCGCGGCCCGTCGGATCAACGTGGAAGCCACCCGCGAGCTCTGCCAACTGGCTGCGGACAGCTATTTCGTCTTTTTCTCCACGGACCTGGTCTTCGACGGTCGCAAGGGGGCATACAGGGAGGAAGACCCCGTCCATCCGCTGAGCGTCTACGCCGAGACCAAGGTCGCCGCCGAGGAGATCGTGCAGGCGCACCCGCGCCACCTCATCGTGCGCACCTCGTTGAACCTCGGACGCTCGCCTTCCGGCGATCGCGCCTTCAACGAGGAACTGCGCCGGGCCTGGTCATCCGGCCGCGTGACCCGCCTGTTCGTGGACGAGTTCCGGAGCCCCATCGCCGCCATCGAAACGGCCCGGCTGGTCTGGCACCTGGTGCAACATCAGGCCACGGGCCTCTACCATGTCGCCGGCCGCGAACGCCTTTCCCGGTGGGAGCTCGGCCGGTTGCTGGCGCGGCATTGGCCCGATCTCACCCCATTGATGGAGCCCGCCTCGCAAAAGGATTTCCCCGGCCCACCCCGCCCGCCCGACACTTCACTGGACTGCCGCAAGGCCGAAACCCTCCTCGGCCAGGCCATGCCCGCATTCAGCACCTGGCTGGCCGCCCAGCCTCCGGGCACTCTCTAGATCCTACACCGTCATGGACAACCCGGTCCCCACTCGTGCAACCGTCCCGCGCCCGTCCTACCGTGGCCGGTTGGCGCCCTCGCCCACCGGTTATCTGCACCTCGGCCATGCCCGCACCTTCTGGATCGCTCAACAGCGGGCCGAAGCCCGTGGAGGCGTGCTGGTCCTCCGGATCGAAGACCTCGACCCCGGCCGGTGCAAACCGCAGTGGACGGCGGCCATGCTGGAGGACCTTCGATGGTTCGGACTCCGCTGGCAGGAAGGGCCCGACGTGGGCGGGCCGTTCGGGCCCTATCACCAGAGCGGTCGGCGCGCCCGCTACGAAGCGGCGCTGGAACAGCTGAAACGCTCCGGCTGGGTGTACCCGTGTCGTTGTTCCCGGCGCGAGGTGGCCGCCGCCGCGCGCGCCCCGCACGCGGAGGATGAAGACGAACCGATCTACCCCGGCACCTGCCGGCCCGAAGCCGGCGGGGCGGTCCGCGCGGCCGACGGGCCCTGCCACTGGCGCTTCCGCGTCCCGGACGGGCAGATCGTGGAATTCTCCGACGCTGCCTGCGGGCACCAGCGGTTCGTGGCCGGAAGGGATTTCGGCGATTTCATCGTGTGGCGCAAGGACGACGTGCCCGCTTACCAACTTGCCTGTGTCGTGGACGACGCGGCCATGAGAATCACCGAGGTCGTCCGGGGAGCGGATCTGCTCAAATCCACCGCGCGCCAGCTCCTGCTCTACCGGGCGCTGGGCCTCCAACCGCCCGCCTTCCATCACTGCCGCCTCCTGACCGACCCCTCCGGACGTCGCCTGGCCAAGCGACACGACGACCTGAGCCTCCGCACCCTCCGGCTCCACGGCTGGCAGCCTGAACAGATCCGGGAACGCTGGGACGAACCGGATCTGATCGCCGCCTTTGCCCGCGTCCCCGGCCGGTGAATCAGCCTCCACAACGGCCGGGTTTTCCATCGGCCCCGGCGCGGTCGGTTCGATCGTCCCGTTCCGAGACACGCAAGCCCGTTCTTGAGACACGCTCCGGTCACG
>NZ_JBMVQZ010000023.1:0-13607 GCF_049537155.1 Limisphaera sp. 4302-co | reverse complement strand
TGGTGCCGTAGGTCCAGGTGGTCACGCCGCCCAGGGCGTTGGTCTGGCGGATCAGCCGGCCGGCGGTGTCGTACTGGTTGCGTTCCAGGACCAGCGTGGTGCCGTCCCGGCCGGTGCGATATCGCACGAGCACCCGACCGGCCGCGTCCAGGCGGTTCGACCAGGTGACACCATTGCGCGTATGGCCAATGGGCCGCCGCAGCGCATCGTAGAGATAAATGGTGGTGACACCCTCCCGATCCGTCTGCGAGGCCAGGCCGCAGCAGTCGTAACTGAACGTCTCGGTGGTGTCGTCAGGGTAGCTCACCTCGGTGGGCCGGTGGAAGTCGTCAAAGCCCGTGTAGACGCGTTGCTGCAGCAGCCACTCCTGCCCGTTCACGATGCGATATGTCTGTTCGAGTGTCACCTCGCCGTGGGCGCCTTTCACAATGCGGGTACGCTGACCGTTGACGATGTTCGCAGGGGCGTTCGGGTCATCCGGCTGGCCGGTGCTCGTGGTTTCGGTGACGGTGCCGCCCTGTTCGGTCCGCTGGTAGAGCGTCACGGTGCCATCGGGATGATGCACCCGCACGGTGCGCCCGCTCTGGGGATCCGTTACCACGATGCTCTTTTCTGTCCGGCTGTCCTGAAGGGCCTGGGCGTAGGTTTGCCCGGGCACCGCCACGCGCAGGGTGACCGTGCCCGTCGGCGAATAGACAGTGTAGGTTCGGGCCACCTCCCACCCGTCAACAAGTTCCACCGTCGTGCGCGGTGTCTGCGGTTGGACCGACCCGTCATCGGCGGGGTCCAGTGGGGTGTAGTCGTACTGAACGGTCCGCCAGGTGCTCAGGTTCTCGTCGGGGGCCTGATCCAGGCGCCCCGAGCGGACCTCCAAGGGACGCCCCTCCGAGTCGTACTGGACGATCTCCTCCCAGCTCCCATCGGGCCGGACTGTCCGCCGCAGGGGCGGCCGATGGGCGGAGGGAACAAAAGGAATGGAGCCGGGGTCATGATAGGTGTAGGTGGTGGTCTGCGCGTCGGAACCGGCGCCGACCGTCTCCTGCACCAGCCCCTCGCCCCAACTGAACTTTTGATAAACCCACTCATGCTGGTGCTGGAGCTGGCCATTCGAGAGCCACTGCACCTTCAGCGTCCGCAGCAGCGAACCGTCCGATGCGTTGGTGAACGTCTGCCAGGAACGCCGTTCGGTCTGGCCATCGGGCATCAGCAGCGTCCACCGACCCTCCTGCTCGTCGTAGGTGTACAGCCAGACCCGCTCGGCTGCGCCCGGTCGGCTCTCCCGGATGCGCACCCGGTTGGTGGCCGTGCCGGCATCCGGGTTCTCGATCGTCCAGGTCACAATCCGGTTCGCCTCGGGATTCTGCAAAACATACCGGCCCAGTTCTGAATCAAACTGCGATGTGAGCGCGGCACGTTTGTAAAAGCTGATCTGGTAGCCGGCCCCGTTGCTCAGCGGATCCACATTCGCCACCGCCTCGGGGGCGACGACCTGCGACAGCCGGGTGCGGGTGACCTGCTGACCGCCGAAGGTCTCCGTCACGTCGACCGTGTAGTTCGACACGCCGCCCTGGCCATGCTGGCCGGTAAACAGAAGTTCGTAAACATCCAAGAGCTCCTCGAGGCCGCCGCCGTTGTAAAAACCGCCCGCATCTCCGCCGCCCTCGGCCCGGCCCATGCTCAAAATGAAGTGGGGCTCATGCCCACACTCTTCCGGATCCGTGCCGCAACTTCTGCAACCCATGCCGACCAACCCGCTTGCTCCAACGCCGCCTCGGCCGCCGCAGCCTCCACCGGAGCCGCCGGGCCCCGGTCCGTTGCCCGGCGGCGGCGGATCGCTCTCCACCCATTCGATGGTGAAGTCTTCCAGCCGGATCAAATGGAAGCCGCTGCTGCCATCGCTACAGCTACCCTGGACCCAGGATGGCAGATCGAGCACCTGCGAACCGTCCTGGGGAAACCACCACTCCGTGCCGGGCGCCTCAACCACGGCGCTTTGTTCCCGGCGGCTTTCGCTGGTTTTTCCGTCAGCAACCTGGTAGCGAACCTCGGTCCAGCGAATCCGGTAGCGTTCCCCCTCGATGGTTCCGCGCACGCGCGCCCGCCAGCGGCAGCGGGTCGCAGTGGCGCAGCTCTGGTCTGCCGCCAGTTCCACACTCGTCCACGGCGTTTGCCATTCCCCATCCGAATCGGAGGCAAAGTCGGGCAGGCGCTCCAAAGACAGGGCTTCCACGCGCTCTTGCAGTCGGGCGGTGGTGTATTCATCGGCCAACCAGGCGTGGAAAACGTTCGTGACTGCCTCGGTCGCAGAGAACAACTCGCTATTCGTACTGGCGTAATACGCGACAACTGAGATTTTGAGCAGGCAAGAATCCACGTCCTGGATGGTAATGGGATCGCTAATACTTCTGATGTAATCGTCCGCAAACACCGGCTCAACCGTGCATCCGGGTGGCGTTGTGCCATTGGTGTCCTCAATACACATGGTGGTAGAGACCTGGCCACCAAGGTTCCAGTAGTTAGTACGTTTGCCAAACCAGGACGAGGTTGACGTATAATACATCGTCAGCGGGTCGCACATATCCGGGCGGATGTTCCCGTTTTGATCCCGATCGGGGTCTACCACGTATGAGTTGGTCCACTGCCTGTGGTATTCGAGGTACGAGGTGCTGCTATAAGGCCTATTAAAAGCATGGCTCATTTGCCAGTCGCTGCCAGTCTGATACAGGGTGAGGTAATAGTGCTTCGGACACTCGTCGCAACTTGGGCCAGATACTGAAAGATATCCCACCTTGTCCCGGGTCGCTGTTCCGAACACGGCATGCGGCGTAATGCTGGGACACTGTGCGCGGGCGACCAGCTGGATGCCCAGCAGCCCCGCCATCGCCACCACCATCTTCAAGCTGCTCATACGCCCTCCGAGTCGCTTGTTTCCTTTCATCCGGCACCTCCCTTCTCACCACGGCCGCCACACCTGCAGTTGAACCTGTCCGGGGTCGGTGGCCGCTCCCGCCCCCAGCGGGTTGCGTCCCTGCACCACCTCCAGACCGTCGCCCACACCGTCGCCGTCGCTGTCGGCGCTGCCGGGATTGGTCCCCAGCCAGCCCTCCTGCAGATCGCTCAGCCCGTCATTGTCGCTGTCGGTCTTGCACACCCCGCCCGGCCCGCTCTGATAGAGCTGTTGCACCTGCGCCAGGCTCAGCACCGACCGGTAGATCCGCACCTCGTCCAACCCGCCCTTGTAGTAGCCGTTGAAGCCGCCCTGCGGATGCACACCCACCCGCACCGGATCGCCGTTGGCCAGACTGCCCGGCCGCACCGTCGGGTTGAACGTCATCAACAACGACCCGTCCACGTACAACCGGCCCCCGTCGGCGGCCTGCCGGTCCAGCACCCACACCACATGGTGCCAGCCGCCATCCCTCAGGTCCGACCCGCTGCTGATGAAATTGGCATACCCGCCCGCGTCGGCGATCTGCACCCCCAAACGACCGTTGATCAGAAACAGCTCCCAACCCAGGGCCGTGGACCCGTTCGGCGCCCAACGCTTGCCCACCAGGCTCATCACACCGTAGGTGGTCTGGTTCACCTCCGGCCGCATCCACAGCTCCACGCTCAACGGCTCGCCCACCCCCACGTCGAACACACTCTCGGGCCCGGCGTCCGCACCGTCGTCGGCACCGTCAAACAAAAACCCGCCTCCCACAACCGCCGCCGCATGGCCCAGCCCGTTGCGCAGCCGCAACGCATTCGTCCGCGCCAGATCCCACGGCCCTCCGTCCCCGGGCCACCACGCCACCAAACCAGCAGGCGCCGCCACACAACCGGGCCACACCTTGCCCGCACCACCGGCCTGATAAATCCCGAACACCTCCGAGGCCGACAGCGCCCGGTTGTAAACCGCGCATTCGTCCAAACGGCCGTTGCCGTACCAACCCCAGCCGGGCGCCGCGCCCAACGTCACCGGCTGGGTTGTCGTCACCAGCGTCCCCGCCGCCGCCACGTCCCCGCGCAACTGCCCGTTCACATACAACCGCAGCCGTTGCCCGTCCCAGCTCAGCGCCACGTGATGCCACTGATCCACCGCCAGCGTGCCCCACGCCGTCACGCCCACCCAGCCCGTCCCGCTCAAATTCACACCCCCTTCCACACGATTACTCCACACCACCAAGCTGTACTGCCGGCCACCCGGCCCATCCTTGCAAATGACAGGCAACACCCCGTACCACCCGGCAGACCGGCTGACCCACCCCTCAAGCGTCAGTCCGCCAGTCGGATTCAAACCCGTGGCGTTCGCCACGCTCAGATGGTTGCTGGGCATCAGCCCCAGCCCGCGCCCCACCGCTCCAGCCTCCCAATTGACCGTACCCTGCACCACCGCGGTATGCCCACCCACCACGTCGGCTCCGTCCCCGGCCAACGGCCACCAAGCCACACAACCGGCAGGCAACGGCACCGGCCCCACCAACAACCAGTCCAACACCAAACCCGGCTGCCGCTCCTCCAACCGCGCCAGCAACCGTACAGACTCCCCCGCCTCAGCCCCTCCAGCCACCGGCCCGATCGGCACCCGCCCGGGCTCCCACCGACCCGGCCGCACCGTCAACGCACCTGTCCCACGCACTCGCGGCAACCGCTCCAGCCGCTGCTTCACCGACACCAACGGCAACCGCTCCACCAGGTACTGTCGGCCATCCTCCCCGCGCACCCATTGCTTGGCCACAGGCACCCAGCCTCCCGCCTCCCCGTCCGGCCAACCAAACGCACGCCCGCTCACCAACCGCCACCCACCCAACTCCACAAGCTCGTCCTCCGCCTCCGGCCCCACCGCCCATCGCACCGGCACACGCTCCAACACCTCCGCCTCCACTCCCCACCACTCCGTCCACACCTCCAACCATGTCCGCCCCTCCTGCCACCCGGCCGGCAACCGATCCAACCAACCCTCCAACACCACGTCCTGTTCAACCCAGTTCTCCCCCACACGCAAACGCACCCGACCCCGCAAGCCCTCCAATGCATTCGTGTATATCACCACCCCATCCACACTCCCCAAACCCACACGATCCACAAACCGCCCCACCACCACGCTCTCCTCCCGATCCGCCTCGTACAACACCACAGCCACAGGCCGCGCCCTTACCGTCCGAGCCCCGGCCACCTCCCACTCCACCAAACCCTCGGCCGAACCCAGCCGACCCACACGCACCCCGTGCCGGCTGCCCAACGCCACACCGCGACCCCCCTTCAACCCCAGCTGCATCCGCGGCCGCTCCACCAGCTCCCAGCTCTCCCCGCCCACAGGCCCGTTGGTCACACCCGACGACCCGGTCACACGCCGCCACAACACAGCCTGCCCCTCATCCACCCATGGACCTTGTACGTTCCCCGGATCCAACTTAGCACCAGCCACCCGCCGGCCTTCGGCCGGTTGCCCCGAAAGCACCCCTTCCTGCGCCGCCAGCCCGCTCAGCCCCAGGACACTCACCACCACCGCCATCCATGCCATCGCTTTCATGCTCGCCTCCCCATCGCTGCGCTTCATCGCCACAACTCCGGTTCTCAACTTGCCTTGCCTCCCAAAAAGCCACTCCTTACACCCACTCCCGGCACGGGACAGAAGGCAAACCCTCAGTAAACAGTGCACCCACAGCATAACCCGACCGCTCAGTTTCTTACCCGGGTTCGCAACCGCTTGGGCTCTCCGCGGCCACCTACCCAAACATTTCCGGCCTCACGCACCGCGCCCTCTCTCACCCCTGTCCAAGCCAGCCGCATCCCACACCGCCCAATCGGAAAACTCAGCACCCACCCCACCCACCCATGGCGCACTGCAAAAGGTTCGCTCGGGAAAAAACCCAAAATGAATCGGCACAGCCGCCCGAAAAATCGGAGGGAAGACAGCAGCAGACAACAAACCCGGAAAACCCGCAGCCCTGAGTTCAGCCCGGCGTGGTTGTAAACCGGGTGGGTTGTGCACCGGGTGGGTTGTGCAACCGAGCTCAACACAGCCTCATGCCACGCCGAGTTCATGGGAACTGTCGCTGCTGTCTCTACCAGAACCCACCCACCCGTCAAGAAAAAATTTTCGCCGAGAAAACCAACAAAAACCATCATCACTCCTCCCCACCACCAAAAGGCGCGGCTTGGCCGGCGGGGCGGGATTGTGCAGAGGAAGGGTATTTGCGGGCACGACGGAGCAGGCTCCTGCAAAGCGACAGCTTTCACGGCTGCTCGGGATCGGCAGGGGTCACGAATCCTGAGGCGGTCTGGTGATCAACGGCCTTTCTTTCCTGAGTCCGGCGGGCGTCCGAGTTGGGTCTCCAAGGATCGGGTCAGTCGCTCCAAGATCGTCTCTGCTTTGCGGGGCAAGCCTCTGTTCAGCAGGCCGGGAAAGTCTCCGAGCCAGGGGAAAAGGTGGATTCGTTCGGCGGGCAGGTACGGCGCGAGCAGGTCGGCATGGGTTCGCGTCGCCGGGTGCGGTCGCGGCGGATTCATAAAGACCCACCAGGGCAAGGGCACGCCGGGTCGGTCGAGTGCTTCAGCGACGAGCCGGGACTGATTCACCGCGCCGAGCCGGTTGGGGACGACGACGATGGGAACGGCCTGCAAGGCGATCAACAGGTCGCGGTTGTCGAACCCGGGTCCCAAGGGGCTCAGGAGCCCGCCAGCACCTTCCACAACGACCCAGTCGAACTGGCCGGCGATCTGCTGCACGTGGCGGGCGACGGCGGACATGTCGAGGTCCACACCTGCCTGGCGTGCGGCTGCGGCGGGAGCGAGCGGTGGCCGGAACCACCATGGGTTGACCTGGTCGAGCGGCAGCACTCGATCTGCAGCTCTCCACAAGAGCCGGGCATCAGCCCGTCCGCCGGAGGCCAAGGGTTTGAGTCCGGCGACGCGCCGGCCCTGACTGCGCAGGTACCGGACCCACACCGTTGCGAGAACGGTCTTGCCTACACCCGTGTCGCTGCCTGTGACAAAGACGATCATGCCTTATTGAAACCGTGGGCGTCCTCCCGGGTGCCTCTGCGGGTCCTGTTTGGCAGAGGGTCCGGTGGCCCGGTGAGGTCCGAGGTTGCCTGGCAGGTTTCGGTGCGGGCAAGTCTGAGCGGTGAACGGCGGCGCATAGGACCTGTGCACCGGTGGGGTCATGGGGATTCGGTTCGGATCGTTTTGGTGTCAGGAGTGGTGGGTGGCGAGAGGTTGGGCGTGTGGCATCCGAGGCAAGGTCGCGTGGTGCGGAAGGAGGCGACGGCGAGTGGAGATGCCATGCGGGCGGGATGCCGACCGGTCCCGGCGATGGATGCACGGGTGACATGGCTTCTCCACGCGGTCCCGGTGGAGGACAGGCGCAGGGCTGGAGGCTCGTCGAGACGCGGAGTCATCCGAGTCCGGGCAGGAGGTAACGCTCAGCGTCCGGCCGAAGCACCTCCCGCGCGTCCTCCGGGACGCGGGATCATCCGTTCGGCTCGGACCCGGGCGGGTTCGACGGGCCGTCCCGGAGGGCGCGCTTGGGTCAGCGATGCCCGGGCGGGGGTTCGCATGCCGTCCCCTGCCCCGACGCGGCGGTGTCCGGAAGTGCGCGGCGCGGTTCGGTCTGGAGGGTCTTGTCGGTTGGGGACAGCAGCTGTTCCGGACGATGAGGGGGCGGCTTTGCGGGCACCTTGGAGCGTGCGTGTGCAGGCCCCGGTCATGCCGCTGCTCCATGGCAGTGATGGTCCGCGGAGGACCCGGCCGCCGGCGCTCCACCGGGGAGCCTGACAGGCGGAGTGTCTGCAGTGTGGGGGCGTCGCCGGCCCGGTAGGTGCGGGAGGCGCGTGGTTCGGGAGGGTTTGGCGCAAGGTTGTCCCGCGCAGGTGGCGCGGGGTATTTTGCGAAGAGGCATGGGATTCACGGGGCCGACGTTCCGGCTGCTTGCGAGGTCGCGCCCGCCCCCGCCTTGTGGCGCATGCCTGGCTTGGGGAGATTTTTCCCGAGGCTGCCGATGCCGGGTTCGCGGGGCACGGCGCCCGGTGCCGCGGGGCCGATTGACGGAGGGGACCGGGATTGGAGGCCACCCAAGGCGGATGTGGGACAACCGGCCATGCGGGCCGGGGGGCGTCGAGGCTGCACTTCATTTTGCTGGGTGCTCGAGGGCCGGCGGCGATCGCGCTTCGTTGCGGGTCAGGGTTTGGGCAGGCGGGGTGTGCGGGGTTTGATTTCTTCCGTGCGTCGGTGCGGGGGGTTGGATAGAAGAATGGGGCGTGAAAACGGTGGGCGTCATTCCTGCCCGATACGGCTCGACGCGGTTTCCCGGCAAGCCCCTGGTACGGATTGCCGGCAAGCCGTTGTTGCAGCATGTGGTGGAACGGGCCCGGCAGGCGCGGCGGCTGGCGGAAGTGATCGTGGCGACGGACGATGAACGGATTGCGCGGGTGGCGGAGGGGCTTTGTCGGGTGGCGATGACGCGTCGGGATCATCCGAGCGGGACGGATCGGGTGGCGGAGGTGGTTGAAGGTTTGGAGTGCGACGGGGTGGTGAACATCCAGGGGGATGAACCGCTGGTGGATCCCGGGGCGATCGATGCGGTGGCGGCGGCTCTGGAGACGGCGGAGATGTCCACTGCGGCGGCGCCGTTGACGGATCCGCTGGATTTGCACAATCCGCATGTGGTGAAGGTGGTGGTGAGCCGTTCGGGACGGGCGCTTTACTTTTCGCGGCATGCGATCCCGTTCGTGCGCGGGGCCGAGGGTGCGGCGGCGGTGGAGGTGTTGTCGCGTTTCGGTTTTCTTCGCCATCTGGGTTTGTACGGGTACCGGCGCGAGACTTTGCTCCGGCTGGTACGGTGGCCGGTGTCTGCGCTGGAGGAGGCCGAGAAACTGGAGCAATTGCGAGCGCTGGAAAACGACGTGGTGATCCGGGTGGTGCGGGTGGCCGCCTCGGGCGCCGGTGTGGACGTGCCGGAGGATGTGGCTCGTGTGGAAGCGTTGCTGGCCGGGGGCACGGCCGCGGACGCGGAGGGAACGACCGGGATTTGAAGGAGTCATGAAATACATCTTTGTCACGGGGGGCGTGGTCAGTTCGCTGGGCAAGGGGCTGACAGCGGCGGCCCTTGGGACGCTGCTGGAGAACCGGGGTCTGAAGGTGGCCCTGCAGAAGTTCGATCCGTATCTGAACGTGGATCCCGGGACGATGAGTCCCTATCAGCACGGCGAGGTGTACGTGTTGGATGACGGGGCGGAGACGGATCTGGACCTGGGCCATTACGAGCGGTTTACGCGGACGAAGCTGACGCGGTTGAACAATCTGACCAGCGGCCAGGTGTACCAGACGGTGTTGAACAACGAGCGGGAGGGGAAGTACCTGGGCAAGACGGTGCAGGTGATCCCTCATGTGACGGATGAAATCAAGAACCGGATCCGGTTGCTGGCGCAGCAGACCGGAGCGGATGTGATTATCACGGAGATTGGCGGGACGACGGGTGACATCGAGGGGTTGCCGTTTCTGGAGGCGATTCGGGAGTTTGCCCACGAGGTGGGCCCGGGCAATGCGATTTTCATCCATGTCACCTACGTGCCCTACATCAAGGCGGCAGGGGAGTTGAAGACGAAGCCGACGCAGCAGTCGGTGGCCAAGTTGCGCGAGATCGGCATTGCGCCGCACATCATCGTCTGCCGGTGCGAACGGCCTCTGGAGAAGGAGGTGCGTCACAAGATCTCGATGTTTTGCAACGTGCCGGTGGAGGCGGTGGTGGAGGAGAAGGACGTGGATCATTCGATCTACGAGGTGCCGTTGATGCTGCAGCGGGAGCGTGTGGACGATCTGGTTTGTCGGCTGCTGCATCTGGAGAGGCCCCCGGCGGACATGAGTCACTGGCAGGAGATCCTGCGAAAGCTGATTGCCCCGCAACACCGGGTGCGGATCGGGGTCGTGGGCAAGTACATCGGGTTGCAGGACGCCTACAAGTCGGTCTACGAGGCGCTCAGCCACGGCGGGATTGCCAACGACTGCGGGGTGGAGATTGTGCGGATCGAGGCGGAGGAGATCGAGAAGCACGGGCCCGAACCGTTGTTGAAGGATCTGGCGGGGATCCTGGTGCCGGGTGGGTTTGGCGAGCGGGGGATCGAGGGGAAGATTCGTGCCGTACAATTTGCCCGTGAGGGGAAGGTCCCCTACCTCGGGCTGTGCCTGGGGATGCAAGTTGCGTGCATCGAGTTTGCGCGGAACGTGCTCGGCCTGAGGGAGGCGCATTCGACGGAGTTCGATCCGGAGACGCCGCATCCGGTGATCGCGCTGCTGGACGAGCAACGTCGCATCACGCGGAAAGGCGGGACGATGCGTCTGGGGGCGCAGCCGTGCCAATTGAAGGTGGGCACGAGGGCGGCGCAGCTTTACGGGGCCTTTCTGATTCACGAGCGGCACCGGCACCGGTACGAGTTCAACAACGAGTACCGGGAGGCGTTTGAACGGGCGGGGATGGTATTCAGCGGCCTGTCTCCGGACGGGAAGCTGGTGGAACTGATCGAGTTGGGGGACCACCCGTTCTTCATGGCCTGTCAGTATCATCCGGAGTTTTTGAGCAAGCCGCATCAACCGCATCCGTTGTTCCGGGGTTTTGTGCAGGCTGCGTTGCTGCGGGTGCAGGCGGGCCGGTGAGTGCTCCCGCCGGGCAAGGATGGTTTTCCCCCTTGAGTCCGGGCGGGGGCAACTTCATAAATGCCTGCGATGAAACCTCGGCAGGCCCGTGTACGGCGGGAGACGCGCGAGACCCGGATCCTCCTGAGCCTGAATGTGGACGGGCGCGGGCGGGCGCGGGTCGAGACCGGCATCCCTTTTTTCGATCACATGCTGGAGCTGTTTGCGCGGCATGCGGTGGTGGATCTGACGTTGCGGTGCCGGGGGGATCTGGAGGTGGACGCGCATCACACGGTGGAGGACTGCGGCCTGGCGCTGGGGCAGGCGTTTCGGGAGGCCCTGGGGGACAAGACCGGGATCCGCCGATACGGCACGGGGTTCGACCCGCGCAATCCCTTCACCGGCGAGGCCTACGTTCCGATGGACGAGTGCCTGGCGAGGTGTGTGGTGGATTTCGGCGGTCGTCCCTATCTGGTCTGGCGGGGATTGAACGATCTGGCTTACGCCCGGCTGCCGGCGGAGTGGAAGCAGCAGGATGGTGCGTGCGCGTTCCGGTTCGGGCTGGCCCGTGAGTTTTTTCAGGCGTTTGCGAACGAAGCCCGCTGCAATTTGCATCTGGAGCTGCTGTACGGTGACGAACCGCACCACGTGGTGGAGGCGCTGTTCAAGGCCTTTGCCCGGGCGGTGGACCAGGCCTGCCAGAGGGATCCGCGTTTGGAGGGCATTGTTCCCAGTACGAAGGGCCGGTTGTAACCCGCTGAATAGCCGGAGGTTCTCCGGCGTCCAAACAGATGTCGAGCGACCGCGACCTTTCCTCGATGCCGGACGAGGCGCTGGTGGCTGCCGCCAAGAGTGGCGAGCTGGCGGCGTTCGAGGAACTGGTGGCGCGGCACCGTGACAAGGTGTATGCCCGTGCGCTGAGCATTCTGCGCAATGAACAGGATGCAGTGGATCTTTCCCAGGAGGCATGGATCAAGGCCTGGCAAAGGTTGCAGCAGTTCCAGGGCGATTCGAGTTTCGCCACCTGGATCACGAGGATCGTGATCAACCTCTGCCTGGACCACCTGCGACGGCAGAAACGTTCCGGGGCGGAGTCGCTGGAGGCGATCGAACAGGAGGTGGGAAACATCGAGCGGCTGATGCCGCCGGTGAGTTTCAATCCCACCGCCGGCCTGGAGCGGGCGGAGTTGCAGGCCCGGATCTGGGAGGCCATGGGCCGGCTGTCGGTTGCGCACCGGACGGTGTTGATTCTGCACGAGTTCGAAGGCATGGAATACCGCAGGATTGCGGAGGTGATGGGATGTTCGCTGGGAACGGTCATGTCGCGGTTGTTTTACGCCCGGCGTCGCCTTGCAGCCCTGCTGGCCGATTTGAAAAATGAACCGGATGCACCGAAAGATCCGTCATGACGCGTGAGGAAATGCTTCAAATCCAGGCGTGCCTGGACGGCGAATTGTCCGAGGCGGACCGCCGCGCCTGTGAAGACCGCTGCGCCCGGGATCCCGAGGCGCGAGCGTTGCTGGAGGGGCTGCGGCACGTCCGGGATGCGCTGAGGCACTTCGACGAGAGTGCCATCCGGCTTCCGGAAAGCCGGGAGTTTTACTGGTCGAAGATCGCCCGGGCCATCGAGCGGGCGGAAAGCGGGCCGGCTGTCGTCCGGGGCGGGTCCTGGGTGGAGGTGTTGCGGGCGTGGAGACGCTGGCTGGCGCCGGTGGCCGTTCTGGGGGCACTGGCCCTGGCGGTCACGTTGCGACAACCCGACTCGGCGCCCTCCGACTATCCGGAGCTTCACCTGACGCTGGCAGACAGCGCGGCCACCACCTACCGCGACGATGCGCGCGGTCTGACGCTGGTCTGGTTCACATGGCCCGCCGAGGAATGATTTCCCTGCTCCCCCACCCCATGAAACCCGTGGCTTTCTCAATCCGCAGTTTCCGGCCGGCCGGCCTGGCTGCCGCGCTTCTGGTGTGTTGCCTGGGCCTGTCTGCCCTGGCCGGCGAATTCAGATTGGAGGCGCAGCTCATCTGGGGAACCAACGACCCCAAGTCTCCGGATCCACGGCACAAGCCGGTCGAGGAACAGGTGGCCCGGAAGCTCAAGGAGCTTCCGTTCAAGTGGACGCACTACTTTGAAGTGAATCGGAAGGAATTCACAGTGTCCCAGCAGGAGCCGCGGACGGTGACGCTCAGCGAAGAGTGCGAGATTCGGGTGCGGCTACTGGAGGACGAGCAGGTCGAGCTGACCCTGTACGGCAAGGGCAAACGTGTGGGGCGCATCAGCCAAAAGCTTCCGAAATCGGAGATGCTGGTCCTGGGAGGGAACGCGCCCAACTACACCGCCTGGTTCGTGGTTCTGAGGCGCAAGGACTGAGGCGCGTAGGCTTCGTGTCATCAGCAGACCCACCGGCTGGCCCGGGCAGACGCCGGCCGGTCGGTTGAGCGCGCATCACAGGAGCGTTCCCGTCGGCGAAGCACGACCGCCGGACTTCCAGCCGTGCAGGAGACATCCTTGCGCGTTTGCGCCCCCGCCAGCAGCCCGGAAAACCGGTTGCGCGGCCGGAAAGGCGTCCGGCCAAAGTCCGAAAGCAAGAGGGCGCGCTCAGTCACAGCCGGGGCACATCAACAACCCGATGCCGAAACGGGCAGCGACGCGCGACCAGGGTCATGGGCCGCCGGCAAGGGATCTCCCCGACCCGGGTGGTTCTCACGCCGGGAGCGCGCCGCACTTGGCGCAACGGAGCAGGATGCCGCCGCTGCCCTGCCCTCAGCGCGCGACCACGCGGAAGAAGGCCTGTTGGGGAAA
Source organism: Limisphaera sp. 4302-co (assembly GCF_049537155.1). NCBI lineage: Bacteria > Pseudomonadati > Verrucomicrobiota > Verrucomicrobiia > Limisphaerales > Limisphaeraceae > Limisphaera > Limisphaera sp. 4302-co. The sequence continues at coordinate 191 of NZ_JBMVQZ010000023.1, read as the reverse complement.
CGCTTCCAATGGCACTTCCAGAGTGGTGAGCGCGTTGGTGACGGCAACCGGCTCACCCCAATCCTCCCAGGGCACCCCGGCTGCCAGGCTTGGGCGGACCTGGACCTGGACAGTCGTGCCGGGGGCGGCCGCGATCTGGAGTGCCAAGCGCAGCGGGCTCGGCAGCGAGACTGTCAGGATTTTGAGGTTGA
>NZ_JBMVQZ010000022.1:0-17594 GCF_049537155.1 Limisphaera sp. 4302-co | reverse complement strand
GCCGGGGCAGTTGACGGTGTGGTGGGAGTTGGTCAGCGGGCCGGGGCTGGCCGCCTGGAGCAATACCAACTCGCTTTCGGTGCTGGTCGCCTTCACCGAGCCTGGTCTGTATGTGCTGCGCTTGTCAGCCAGTGACGGCGAGCTGACCGCGGCCGACGAGGTGCGCGTGGAAGTGCAGCCGTCCGGTCCCACCAACGAGGCCCCGAGGGTCAGCGCCGGCTGGGATCAAATGGTGGACTGGGGCGACCCCGTGGTACTGCGGGGCGGCGTGCGTGACGACGGGCTGCCCGAGGTGCCCGGCCGGGTCACGGTCGAATGGCAGGTCATAAGCGGTCCCGGTCAGGTGAACTTCGCCCGCCCGCAAGAACCCACCACGGAAGCGTACTTCAGTGAACCGGGCGATTACGTGCTGCGCCTCGTCGCGTCGGATGGCGAGTTGACTGCCTGGGACGAGGCCACCATCCGGATCCTTCCGCCGCCACCGGCCGATCAGTTTGCCCTGGTCTGGGAAGCCGAGGAGGGTGAAACCGGCGGCACCGCCTCCAGCCAGTTCACCGGTCAACCGGACTCCCCCACCAACGCAGCCACTTATGTCCAGGGCAGCAGCCTGGGCGGGAGCGTCAGCTGGACGATCCAGGTCCCCGAGGATGGCCAGTATGTGGTGTGGATCCGCGCCCTGGCCACGGACGGTTCAGGTGCGCAGCTGGATTTGGTGGTGGACGGCACCAGCCAACTGCAGGGCCGGGTCGTGCCGCTGACCGGCGCCTCATGGGAATGGATGCCGCTGTTGGTTGCCGCCAACGGATCCTTTGCACCCCCGGCGGGCGGTTTGCCGAAGCTGGCGGTGTCGCTCGCCGGTGGGACCCGAACCTTGACACTGCGCCTCCCCGATTCCCGCCTTTTGGTCGACAAGGTCCTGCTGGCGGCGGCCCAAACCGGTTTCTCACCCGCGGCTCCCGGAGCCGCGCACGCAGGTGCTCCTCGGTTCGTCGCGGCTCAGCTCAAGCCCGACCGGATGCAGGTGGTGTGGGAGACCGTCCCCGGCGCGGTGTACCGCGTCCTTTACAAGGACCGCTGGGACGATCCATGGTGGCAGGTGGCCTCACCCGGGCTGATGGCCTCCGGAGAACAGATCGTGTGGAAGGATCGTTCCGCTGTCGGGGTGCCCTCGCGGTTCTACCGGTTGGAACGACTCTACTGATCGGGCCGTGCCGGCCCCCGGTCCCCCGGATGCTCCAGCCGGGACGAGCAATCGTTCTACCCACAACCTCACGGCGGGGCCCGCCGCCGTCAGGCCGGTTCGAGCTCGCACACGTCCAACTTCACCGCAGCGGCCTGGCCGATGAAATCCAGTCGGAGCAGGACCACGTTGGGGCCGTACCGTTCCTCCACCCAACCCTCCAGCCCGCGCAAAGGGCCGCTCTTGATGATGACGCGACTGCCCTTGCCAATCTGGGGCGCCAACCGGACCTCGCAACCGGCCTCCAGTGCAAACAAGATCTCCTTGAGCTGGCGTTCGAACAGCTCCTGATCGAACACGTCCAGCAGATTGGCCACGTAATCGCTGGTGAGGACCGCGCGCCGCTGGTCGCGCGTTGGACGCAAAAACACGTACCCCGGGAAGAGAGGCTTTTGGAAAACCACAATCTTGCCGCGGTAACGATGGGCTGAAGGCACCAACGGCAGCGTGGCGTCCACGCCTTCGCGGTCGCAGAACTGTTTCAATTTCTTTTCGCAACGGGGCCGGGTGTGCGCCACCACCCACGGTTTGGCTTCCACCGGACCAAAATGACCGCAGTCCCGCGCAGGGGTCAAGGAGCGGCCCGGACCGACCCCCCCAACCAACACTCGTGCAAGCCCGTATGGACGGCCCCTTCGGGAAGCAACTGACTCCGGAAAAGTGTCACGCGATCCGCCATCCAGACCGCCGAAGGCGGCGCGGGCAACCGGGTCAAAACACGCCCCAGCCCGTGACGGGCAGCCGGACTCCCATCGCGAATCCGCGCCACCGTCAGGTGAGCCCGGAACGGTCGATCCTCCTTTTGGCCCCACGGCGCGGTCCATTCCTGGACGCGCGCCTGCAACCGCTCCAACGGACCCAGCTCCCCGGTCAACCCCAGCCAGAACACCCGGGGCCGCTCCGGCGAGGGGAAACAGCCAAAGCCGTGCAACAAAAGTCTCATCGGTTCCTGATCGGCACAGGCCGCCTGCAGGGCCTCCACCAGCAGCGAAACCTCGCCCGGGTCCACGTCACCAAGAAACCGCAGAGTCAAATGCCACTGGGCAGCCGGGGTCCAACGCAAGCCCTCCGGCATGAACCGTTGTGCAGTCCGCTGCCATTGCTGCAGACCCTCGCGAAGCGGCTCGGGCAGCGGCAGCGCCACAAACAGCCGCCAGGGACCGGCCGGAGGCTCGGGCGTCTCAGGCATGTTGCCGGGCATCATCAACTTGTTCCGCCAGCGGCCGGGTCAGCCGCTCCGGATCCACTTCCACCCCCAAACCAGGCCCCTGCGGGACGAGGGCCTCGCCGTTTTCCACCCGAATGGGTTCGCGCAGCACACTGCCCTGCAGGAACTGGGGCCCGTTCAACGCCGCCGGTCTTTCCAGCCCGTGCGCCGCATAAAGCTGCAGACACGCCGCCAGCGACAGGTCCGGATCTGTCAACCCGCTGCCCAACCACATCAGACCGGCATTCTCCAGCATCTGAATCTGCTTGCGTGCCTCGGTCAGGCCGCCACAACGGGCCACCTTCATGGCCACGCCGTCCAGCAGCTCCAGACGGATGAATTCCTCCAACTCGACATGCGACACCACGCCCTCGTCCATGAGGATGGGCAGCGCACCCTGTTGACGGAGCTTGCGGTAACCGGTCAGTCGGGCCGCCGGCAGGGGCTGCTCCAGCACCGCCACACCCGCATCGGCCAGCCGGGGAGCCACCTCCAGCGCGGTGGCCTCGTCATACCCGCCGTTGGCGTCCGCCCAAAGGAAACCATCCGGGACCAGTCGCTTGACCAACCGACACAGTTCCACGTCGAATCGCGGGTCCGGTGCCACCTTCACATTGAAGTGCCGGTAACCCCGGGCATGTCCCTCGGCGATCACCTGCTCCGCCTCCGCAAGCGAACGTACGTTCACCGTCCAGCTCAGCGTCAACCGTTCCCGGGCAGGCCGGTTCCACTGCTGCGCTGCGCTGAGCCCCTTCAACCGGCCCACCAGATCGAACCACGCCAGGTCCACCCCGGCCTTGCAAATCGGCTGGCCCGTGGAAAAGGACGGCGCAATGACACGGTTCATCGCCGCGTGAATCGCCTCAGGGTCAAACACGTCCAACCCCTCCAACTCCGGCGCCAAATAGTTCTGCAGCGTCGTGAGCACCGTCTCCAGGGTCTCGTAACTCCAACGGTGCAGCGGAATGCTCTGACCCCAGCCCGCCACACCGTTGTCGGCCATCAACCTGACCACCACCGAAGCCCGCGCCGGAGGGCGACCCCGCGGCCCTTCGAGAAACTTGAACCAGCCCCGCGTGGGATAAATCACCGGATACGCCTCCAACGCCGCTATACGAGTGCTCATGATCGTGCTTCAAACCCTGCTCGAAGTTCTTGCCTGCCCCGGCCGGATCGCAAAACGTGGTCGGACCGGACCGCCATGCAGGCCGGAGGGTGTTGTATCGGACCGCCCGGTTCCGGTCAAACCGGTGCGCACGGCCCGCCGGGCCTGTTCCGGGCTGACGAATCGAATCGATTGCGGTAAGGATGAAAGATGTCCGGAGCACCGGCAGCAACGGGAGAAGATCCGTGAAACATCTGTTGAGCATCGAAAGTTTGAGCGCTGCAGAAATCCAGGCACTGCTGGCCGATGCAGCGGTGATGAAACGCGAACGCGGCCGCCACGGCACTCAGCCCCTGCAGGGCCAGGTGTGGGCCCTCATCTTTTCCAAGTCCTCCACCCGCACGCGCGTTTCCTTCGAGGTCGGGATCCGTGAACTGGGCGGCCAACCCATCTTCCTCAACGCATCCGATATCCAGCTCGGCCGCGGCGAGCCGATCTGTGACACCGCCCGCGTCCTGGGCCGCATGGTCCACGGCACCGTCTTCCGCACCTTCGCCCAGGCCGACGTGGAGGAATTCGCCCGTTACGCCGGCATTCCCACCATCAACGCGCTGACCGACGAGGAACACCCGTGCCAGATCCTGGCCGACCTGTTCACCATCCGGGAAAAACGTCCGGGACCATGGCACGAAAAGGTGATCACCTTCGTCGGCGACGGCGCCTGCAACGTCGCCACTTCGTGGGTCTTTGCCGCGGGCCGGCTCGGTTTCGAATTGCGCGTGGCCGCACCCCGCGGATTCCAGCCATCGCCCGAAGTGCTCCGCCGGGCCGGCGGTCGCATCCACTGCACCGAAGACGTCCAGGCCGCAGCCCGCGGCGCCGATGTTCTCTACACCGACGTCTGGGTCTCCATGGGGAAGGAAGCCGAAGCCACCGAACGTTTGAAGACCCTCCAAGGCTACCAAATCAATCACACGCTCGTCGCCCTGGCCAAACCCGGGGCGTTGGTCATGCACTGCCTGCCGGCCTATCGCGGCAAGGAAATCGACGCCGAGACCTTCGAAGCCCACGCGCAAACCATCTTCGATCAGGCCGAAAACCGGTTGCACGTGCAAAAGGCGATCCTGGCCTGGGTGATCCGCTGAGCGGAACGCTCACGCGTCCCGTCATCCCCCGGACCAAACCGCCGCCGCCACCGTCTTGTCAATCGGGGCAACCTCACCGAGATTGTCCCCGTCATGATCGTCCTCAACCATGACGCAAACGCCGGCCTTGGACCGGCCACACCCGCGCGCCGGGGCACAGCCGGGCCCGCCCCGCTCCCGATCCGCACCTCGCAGAGAACGGCCGCCAGACGCCCCGCCGGCTCCCCGCTCGGGCAGCTGCCCATTCGCCGGTCCATCCGGGCCCTTTGCCTGACGGTCTTCCTGGCTTGCGCAGCCCTGTCCCGTGCCGAGACCGTCACGCTTGTGCCCCTGGCCGATTCCTGGCGCTGGCTCAAGGGCACCCGGGAAGCCTCCGAGCCCGACCCCGCCGCGTGGCGTTTGCCATCCTTTGACGACTCCGCCTGGCCCGTCGCAGCCATGCCCTTCTGGTACGGAGACACCCAGCCCTATCCGGGCACGCAGCTTGCCGACATGCGCGGTACCTACACTTGCGTGTTTCTCCGGCGCACCTTCGTCTTGGACCAGCCCGAAGCCGTGACTTCCCTGCGCCTGCGCTTCCTCAGCGACGACGGTTGCATCGTCTGGATCAACGGCACCGAAGTGGCCCGCTTCAACATGCCCGACGGCTTCGTGCCCTACAACGGCGCCTCCCTGCCCGCTTTGCCCGAGCCGATCCCCTGGCAGGATGTCGAACCCGGCCCTCCCGCTGCACTGCTGCGGCCTGGAACAAATCTCCTGGCCGTGCAGGCTTTCAACTCCAGCCTCGCCAACTCCTCCGACTTCGTCATCCACGTCGAACTGGAGGCCGAACTCGACAACGATCCTCCGGTTTTGTCGCTGATCTGGCCCCCACCCGGCAGCCGGCTCTCCTCCCTGACCCGAATCGAACTCGCCTTTTCCGAGCCGGTCTTCGGGGTGGACGCCGCCGACCTGCGGATTAATGGCCAGCCGGCCACCAACCTCGTAACCGTGGCGCCCGATCAATACGTGTTTGAATTCCCACCCGCCCCCACGGGTACCGTCTCGGTAGCCTGGGCGCCGGCGCACGGAATCGTCGATCGCGTCGGTCTGCCATTCACCGGCGCATCATGGGCCTATCAGGTGGATCCTCAGCTCGTCCGGCAAAGCGTCTGGATCAACGAGTTTCTCGCTTCCAACAGTGGCCGGCCAGCGGACGCCGTACGCGACGAATTCGGCGACAGCCCCGACTGGATCGAACTCTTCAACGCGTCGGAAGAATGGGTGGACCTGGGCGGCTGGGGCCTGACCGATGATCCCACACGGCCCTTCCGATGGCGATTCCCAACCGGCACCCTGATCGCCCCTCGCGCGTACCTGGTCGTCCTGGCCTCGGGCCGAAACACCAACCTCAACGGCCGCCTCCACACCAACTTCCGCCTCTCCAGCGAACCCGGCTATCTCGGCCTCACCGCGCCCGACGGGCAGATCATATCCGCGTTCAGCCCCACCTACCCCGTCCAGTACACCGACGTGTCTTACGGCCGCGACCGTCTCCAGCCCGGGCTCCTCGGTTACTTCCTGCAACCCACACCCGGCGCGCCCAACGCCACCCGCGGTGAAGGGTTCGGCCCCGAAGTGCGCGCCTCGCGCGTGCCGGGCACGTTTCAAAACCCCTTTCCTCTCGAACTCACCGTCCCCGATCCCCAAAACTGGGAAATCCGGTACCTCCTCGTCACCCAGAACGTCCCAAGCAGCTCTCCCGCACCCACCAACGTTCCCACCACCGACTCCCCGCTTTACACCGGACCCATCACCGTCACCAACACCCTCATCGTGCGCGCACGGGCCTTCCCGAAACAGCCCGGCTTCTTCCCCGGTCCCCCGGTCAGCTTCCCTTACGTCCGGATCAGTCCCGCCGCCGCCGCGTTCGCCTCGCCCCTGCCCATCCTGCTCATCCACAACCTCGGGGGCGGTGCCTTTCCCAGCACCCAGCCGCGCCTCGACCGCGAAAGCATCCTCATGGTCTTTCATCCCATCGCCGGCCTGGCCTCGCTCACCAATCCGCCCGCCCTGGTGACCCGGGCCGGCATCAACGTCCGCGGCAGCAGCACCGCCTGGTTGCCCCAGAAAAGTTTCGCCGTGGAGACGTGGGACGAATTCAACGATGACAAGGACGTCGAACTGCTCGAGCTGCCGGCCGAATCCGACTGGGTCCTTTACGCACAAAACGCCTTCGACCCCTCCTTCCTCCACAATCCCCTGGCCCATGCCTGGAGCCGGCTCATCGGTCGTTACTCCCCCCGCACCCGCTTCGCCGAGGTCTTCGTCAACACCGCCGGAGGAGAAATCCGCTTCAATTCACCGGCCGGCGGCGATTACCACGGCATCTACACCGTGCTCGAAAAAATCAAGCGCAACGACCAGCGGGTCAACGTAACGCGACTCGACCCGGGCGTCTCCGACCCGCCGGCCGTCACCGGCGGCTACATCCTCAAAATTGACCGCGCCGACCCCGACGAACGCACTTTCTATGATCCCTATCTCGAGACCGGCATCGTCTATGTGGATCCACCCGGCCCGGAAATGGAAACCCCCGCCCGGGCCGCCCAGGCCGACTACATCCGGAATTACCTGCTCTCCTTCGGCGCGGCCCTCACCAGTGCGCAGTGGACCAATCCGGTCACCGGCTACCCTGCCTGGATCAACATCCCCTCCTGGGTCGATCATCACATCCTCAACGTGCTGGCCCTCAACGTGGATGCGCTCCGCTTGAGCGCCTACTTCTTCAAAGAGCGGAACGCCAGACTGGAAATGGGACCGCTCTGGGACTTCGACCGCTCCATGGGCACCTCTGGCGACGGCGACCTGCGCGCCTTCAACCCCCGATCGTGGATGGGATCCGTGGGTTTGGGCGGCGGGTCCGATTACGGCACCGACTTCTTCAACGCCGCCAACGTCTTCCCCAACGGCTGGTACCGCCGGCTCTTTCGGGACCCCGACTTTTGGCAGGCCTGGATCGATCGTTGGCAGGAACTGCGACGTGGCCCCTTCCAAACCACCAACCTCATGACCCTGGTGGACCAGTTCGCAGCCACCGTCAGCACCGTCCATTTTCGTCAGGTCCAGCGCTGGCCTGGTTCCGCCCCACGCTCCGGCTGGGTCTCCGCCGCCGGCTACGCATACAATTTCCCCGGTACTTACGCAGGCGAAATCGCCTTCCTCAAACGCTGGCTTACAGACCGCCTCGAATTCATCGACACCAACTTTCTGGCCGCGCCGGAGCTGGACCGCCCCGCCGGACCCGCACCAGCCGGTGCCGTGGTCCGCCTGCGCACCGCCACCACACTGCCCGGAACCCTCACCTTTTACACCCTCGACGGCTCCGATCCCCGTTTGCCGGGCGGCAATGTCTCCCCGCGCGCATTCGTCGGTTCAGGCGAAATCGCCCTGACCTTGGAAACCAATGTTTGCGTCGTCGCCCGCAATTACCATCCCGACCACCGCAACCTCACCGGTCCGCGCAACCCGCCCCTCTCCAGCCCCTGGTCCGGACCCGTCCGCGCCACTTATGTGGTTCAAACGCCGCCCCTCGCCCTCACCGAAATCATGTATCACCCGGCCGAAACCGGGACCACCGGCGACGACGACCCCCTCGAGTTCCTGGAACTCAAAAACACCGGCAGCCTACCGTTAACCCTCGCCGGATTCCGTTTCACGGCCGGCATCCGATTCGTGTTCGACCCCACCAACGCCCCGGCCGTCCTGGAGCCTGGCGGCTACCTCGTGCTCGTGCGGGATCGGGCCGCTTTCCAACAGCGCCACCCGGAGGTCACGCGCGTGGCCGGCCCCTACGAAGGCGCTCTGGCCAACGAGGGCGAGCGTCTGGCCCTGGAGGGACCGTTGGGAGAATGGGTTTGGGAAGTGACCTACGATGATGCCTGGTACCGGACCACCGATGGCGCGGGTTTCTCATTGGTACCTGTGACGGAGGGCGTCGTTTCGGACTCACCGGCCGGATGGCGTCCCTCTGCCCGGGCGGGGGGCTCTCCCGGCCATGCCGATCCCGAGCCTCCAGCCATCTCCCCGGTCCTCATCAATGAGGTCCTCACCCACACCGATCCTCCACTGCTGGACACGGTGGAGCTTTACAATCCCACGGCAGAGCCCGTGGACATCAGCGGCTGGTTTCTCACAGACGATCGCCGTGAGCCCCGAAAATACGTCTTCCCCCAGGGCAGCTTCCTTCAGCCCTTCGGTTACCGGGTCGTGGATGCGCATGAGTTTGGCGCGGGGCCCAACGCCTTCAATTTGAGTTCTCTGGGCGAAGAAGTGTGGCTCTTTTCCGGGGACGGCACCAACCTGACCGGCTACGCCCACGGCTTCCGATTCGGCGCAGCAGCCAACGGCGTCAGTTTCGGACGCCACGTGGACAGCCTCGGGCGCGAACATTTCGTCGCCCAATCGGTGAACTCGCCCGGCGGGCCCAATGCCGGACCGCGCGTCGGTCCGGTCGTGATCCACGAAATCATGTTCGAACCGCCGGGGTCGCCTCCCTATCCCGACACCGTTCACGAATATGTCGAGCTCTACAATCGTACGGATCAACCCGTCCCGCTGTACGATCCGGCTCATCCCACCAATACGTGGCGATTGGAAGGCCTGAACTTTAGGTTCCCCCCCGGTGTGGTCCTGGGACCCCGGAGTTACCTGCTCTTGGTGAACTTTGACCCGCTGGCCGACCCGGTCTCCACGGCCTCCTTTCGTCGGCGATACGCCCTTTCCGAGGCCGTGCCCTTGCTTGGCCCGGTTCCGAGACGGCTCGCCAACGAAGGTGAGCGGCTAACCCTGTTGCGACCTGACGCCCCCCAGACGTTGCCTGATCCTGTCCTGGGTTATGTGCCCTACATTCTGGTGGATGAAGTAGATTACCTGCCCGGTCCACCCTGGCCGGACGGTGCTGCCGGTACCGGCTGGTCCCTGCAGAAGCGCCGATCCGACCTGTACGGCAACGACCCGGCCTCCTGGGAGGCCGGCCCCCCCACGCCAGGGGCACCCAACATTGCCCAAGCAGTGGAGGACGCGGATGGCGACGGGCTCCCGGACACGTGGGAAATGGCCCATGGGTTGGATCCGACACGGCCTGACGGCGACAACGGTCCGAACGGTGACCCGGACGGCGACGGGATGACCAACCTGGAGGAGTACGTGGCCGGAACCCATCCGCGCGACCCTGCCAGCCGACTGGTGTTGGAAGTTTATCCGGCCGGGCCGGAATTCCTGGAGTTCCGTTTCACAGCGCAACCGGGCCGAACGTATTACCTCCAGCGGGCCTACAATCTGGCGGGGCCGTGGGAGCTGGCGCGTGCCGTGTCGGACACGGAGAGCGTACAGCGGGTCACCGTCTTGGAGGAAATTGGGAACCGCGACCGCTCGTTTTACCGCCTGGTCGTGGTCCGGAGACCCTGAAGCTCGGAAGGAGTCCCGCTGCGTTGGGCCGACCGATTCCCGAGCAGAGCGGTAAGTCCGGTCCGGGCCGCGCCCCGGGTTGTCCAACCTCACGACCCGGAAGCCGGCTCAGCGTGGCAGGCGCGGACCCACGCGGAAGAAGTCAAAATCGGCATGGCCGCCGGCCTCGCGCGTGGCGTGGTTGAACAGCGCAAAACGGTACCCCATGAAGTGGGGCAGCGTGTAAGTCAACCGGATCCGGGGCCCGATCGGTTTCCACTCGCGGCCATCCTCACTGTAGAAAAACCGGGCCACGTCCGCCCGATCGCGAAACTCACACTCGACCCCGATCCATACCGTGTCCCTCTCCCACGGGAGGCGTTCCGCAGTGACGGGCGTGTCACGCTCCGCGTGTGCCATCGTCAGGAAAAGGCGGCCGTTTTCCCGGGTGACCGCCACCAGACCAAAACGCCGTTGAAGCAAACCCAGGCCAGCATGGTCGCCCTCCTTCAAACCCGAAGGATCCAGCCGCACCCACCCCGCGCACTCCGGACCGAACGTCCGCTGGGTGAGCGTGTTGCGGGCTTCGAGAAAACCGGCATCCACACGCCCCGTGCGCAGCCGCAACCAGCCGGGACGTTCCTCCAGCGACCAGTGCCTGGGGTCGGGATTGTGATTCCATTGCCAGGCCAGTGGGAGCGGCCGTTCCCCGGGCCGTCTTTCGAACTCGTCCGAGATCACCAGGTTCGAAAGCGGATCCTTCGGTGCCGGCAGGTCCAGCGTGTCCGGCACCTTCCCATCCACACCATACACCGGCCAGTCGTCCTCCCAGTGCACCGGAACCAGAAACGGCGTGCGGCCCACCGCGCCATGGTCCTGGAAAAGCATCGCGTACCAACGCCCGTCAGGCGTGTCGATCAGCCCTCCCTGCGCCACCCCCTGATCCTGCAGGGCCACCCGCCCTTCATAGGGCCCCGTAAGACGATCGGCACGAAAGATCAATTGCGTGCGCATCCCGCCGCGCGGCCAGGTGATCAGGTTCAGATAGTATTTGCCGCGGATCTTGCGCAACTGGGATCCCTCGGCCGGCAACCCGATGTTGGGGCCCGCCACCCGACTGGCATTGGAGATGATCACCTGGTGAATCCCGCCCGGCTTGATCCCGCTCAGATCGGGCTGCAGCTCCGTCAACCAAATGTCGCCCCCGCCGTGGACCATGAAGACGCGACCATCTTCTTCGAAGTGCAAAGAATGATCATGGAGGGCGGGGCGGAACGAGCTGACCTCCCAGGGGCCCTTCTCGATGTCGCGAGTGCGAAACACGTAGGTCCGGCCCGTCGTATGGGAAAACGTCGTGACATAAAAAACGCCGTCGTGGTACCGCAGGCTGCTGGCCCACGAACCGCCCCCGTAGGCGTTCCGGCCGTCGCGCAGGCTCAACGCGTCGTTGTCCTCCAGGATGTCGTAGGCGTAGTTGATCAGCTCCCACTGCACCAGGTCCTTCGACCGCATCAGAGGCAGGCCCGGACTCAAGTGCATGGTGGTGCTGCTCATGTAGTAGGTGTCGCCCACGCGGATGACCGCCACGTCCGGCACGTCCATCCAGAGAATCGGATTCCGCGCGCGTCCGCCTGCGAATGAGCCGTCCTGCGCGTGCCCGGCTGCCGGGACAGCGGCCGCCCCGCACGCCGCCTCCACCCCCAACAGCAAGGCCAGCCACCGCCCTCCACGTCCGGGCCGCGATCTTCCTGCGATCATCACGCAAGCCAGTCAACCCGCGCCAGAGTCCGGCTGTCAAGCGCTCCCGCCCCGCAAGCCTCCCGGCCGCCTGCGGTGGTTCAAATAGGCCGTCCTGCAGGAGTGGACATGACCGGCCCGGGGACCATCCGGTCGCATCAACCGGCCGCCGCGCTCACCTCCCGGATCATCGGTTCCTCCGGCCGTCCCTCAAATCAACAGAGGGGGCCGCGGGCTCAACCCCATTGGCACCCCTCGCGAGGTCCGGCCTCGCTCGCCCGCAGCCCCCGAAGGTCACCGCCGCCCGTCTGCCGCCCGGACCATGGCCCGGCCTCAGGTGAAAATGATCTGGGCCCCGGCGGATCGCTCGTAGAACTCGCCCACGGTCAACACCTTCTCCACTTCGGGGCAAAAATCCTCCGGTCGGAGATGGAACATCTCCACGGTGGCCTTGCAGGCGAAGATGTGTCCCCCGGCTTCATGGATCATCCGTAGGAACTCGGACACGGGCGGGATGTCGAGCTTTTCCATCTCCTTTTTCATCATGGCCGTGGCAAACGCGGACATCCCGGGCAGGGCGCCCAGGATCGTGGGCAGCGGAAACCCCTTGGCGTGCGGTACCCGCAACGCAGGATTTCCCACCGTGGCGATTCGAAGTTTGTCCTGGAACCCCCTCAGCACCGCGTACAGCCCGAAAAAGGTGAAAAAGAGATCCGCCTCGATCCCCTCCATCCGCGCACCGTTGGCAAGAATCAGGCCCGGATACACGCCATCCAGCGTGCCGCGCGAAACGATGATGGATACCTTGCGAGGTCGTTCGGTGGTGTGACTCATGGACAGCCTCCGTTCGGTTTCTGCCTACACGCAACTGGTCGGTTTCGGACACCCGGCAATGCGGGCCGCCTTCTTGATCGGACCGTCCGGGAACAGCGCGTACAAATCCTTCGTCGCGATCCCGGCAACCTTGTTCAATCGTCGCATCCCGGGTACCGTGCCGCGTTCCTGAAAGTCTTTCCGCATGAAATCAATGACCTTCCAGTGCGCGTCCGTCAGTTGGATCCCCAGTTCCTGCGCAATGGCTTCCGCTATGGCACGGTTCCATTGCGACGGTTGGGTCAGATACCCCTCTTCGTCCACCGTGACCGTTTGTCCTGCGATGACTTTCTCCGGCATAAGTGGTTCTCCTCCGTTCCTGTGTTTGGCTCCGTCTTGGAGGTGTTCAACCGGCCGGCTCGGGTTTCAACGCCCCGGCGGGAATCTGTTTCCCGGCCAGCGACATCTCCGGTCCCACCAACGGAATGGCGCGGCCCGGCAACAGCCAGTGCCAGTACACCCATTCAAACGCCAGTTTTCCCCAATGGTTCAACCGCGATTCTCCCAACAGGCGCAGCGGTCCGATCCACGGGAGCGGAAACCGTCCCCGAACCGGCTCGAGCCGATAGTTGAAATCCAGAAGCACGGCCTTCCCGAACCCGGTTTCCACAAAACAGTTCGCGTGCCCGTCGAAACGCGCCGGCAGCGGCTCGCCCCGGATGTGGGCCAGGAGATTGTCCGTCAGCACCTCGGATTGAAAATGCGCCACCGACCCGGCTTTCGATGTGGGCAGATCCGTCGCATCGCCCAGGGCGAACATGGCCTCCTGCCCGCGCACCTGCAGCGTGTGCCGGTCCGTGGGCACGAAGTTCATCTCGTCCCCCAGACCCGATCGTTCATACACCTCCGCCCCGACATTCGGCGGCACGGTGACCAGAAGATCGTAGGGCACTTCCCGATCGTCCCAGCTCACCAGTTTGTGCGCCCCGGCATCCACGCGGGCCACCGCAAAATCTGTCACCACCTGGATCGCCTTGCGCTCCAGCAAATCCCCCAGCACCCGGGCCGCCACGGGCTTGGTAAACGCCCCCGAAAGAGGGGTCACGTATACCAACTCCGTCCGATCGCGAAGCCCCCGGCGGCGCAACCACCAGTCCGCCAGAAACACAAACTCCAACGGCGCCACGGGACATTTGATGGGCATCTCGCTCACGTGAACCACCAGACGCCCGCCCTGCCAGTCTCGCAACGCCTGCGCCAGCCGCAACGCACCTTCGTACGTGTAAAACTCGAACACGCGCCGGTTCCAGTCCTCGCCCTGCATCCCCTCCACCTGGTCGGGCGCCGGCCGCGTGCCCGTGGCGAGCACCAGCACGTCGTAAGGCAGCTCCCCGCCATCGGCAAGTCGCACCCGACGCCGATCCGGTTCAATCGCCTCGGCCCGGGCCTCGATCATCTCCACCCCGCGCTTCAATTGCCGCCGTTTCGGCCGGACCACCTGCTCCGGCTTGTAAAGGCCGAAGGGCAGGAACAGAAAACCAGGCTGGTAAAAATGCCGCGGCTCCTCGTCCACCACCCGGATGCGCCATTCGCCGCTGTCCAGCCGGCTTCGCATCCGATTGGCCAGGATGGTTCCCGCAGTGCCTGCACCCAGAATCAGCAGCTCCTTCATACGTCCACCGGGATGGAGCCGCCAGCCGGGCTGAGGTTACAAAAGGCTCCACCGGCGCACCCCCTGACTGGTGCACATGCCGACCATGTCCTCCCGCCTGTTCCGATCCCTTTTTGGCGTCCGTCCCTCCGCTCCAAGCACCGGCTCGACCCGCACAAGTCCACGTGAACGCCTCCACCGCTCCACACCGCGAAGACCACCGCGCCGCGCGCCGACCGCGCAACATCTTGTTCCCCGCCACGCACTCCCAACGCCCTGGCGACCGTGCCCCGACATGTTCATCTCCACAGGGCCCACGGCCCCGGCGGTTCGGGACGAAAGCCGGCCGCCCCCTGGTCCGGTCTGGGAATCTCGATCCCCCAAGGACGCGGGCTGCGCGGCTGGTCCACCCGGTGAAGGCCCGATCAAGATGACTTGCAACGGGAACCCGCAACCGCTCCAATCGCACCCGCCAAATCTCCGGTCCTTGCCAGGCCGGAGACTCCGGAAAAAGGCGGGTTCGGGCAAAACAGTGGCCGCTATGAGGCGTTCACAGGCAAAAATGCCCCAGCCTCCTGGAGGCGATGCAGGCGTAGGGACTCTGCCCAGGTGGCTGCTCCCGGCACCGGAGGGCTGCCGCCTCCGGATCAAACTCATCCCGCGCGCTTCCCGGAACGAGGTGGGCGACCCGCGCGGAGACCATCTCGTCGTCCGCGTCACCGCACCGCCCGTGGACGAAGCCGCCAACCAGGCGTTGCGACGCTTCATGGCGGAACGAATCGACTGCGCACCCGGCCGGATCGAGCTGGAGCGCGGACAGCATTCGCGCCAAAAAGTGCTGCTGCTCCGCGGACTCGACGCAGGTTGGGTGGTCGCGCGCCTGGGCCTGGCGACGCAAGAGCCACGCGGTTGACCTAAAGGGCACGGTTGACCCACGCCACGCCCGTTCGGCGGCGACATCGGCCGGCTCACTGTTCGGTTTCCGGCATGCCGGGGGTGGGCTCGGTTCGCACCCGCTTCTCCGCACTCGTCACGCGCGCCTCCAGCAACAAGTCAGAACCCAACCGCCGCCAGCGCAAATCGCAGAGTCGCAGAATCTCCTCCCACGAGCGCGCGCCCTCCCCGGCCACGGCCCGGCGTGACCCGGCCCCGCCCAGGATGACGGGCGCGTAGAAAAAGGCGACCCGCTGGGCCAGACCGGACATCAAAAACGAGGCCTGAACCTCTCCACCACCTTCCACCAACAAATGGGTTACTTCCTCCCGGCCGAGCCGATCCAGCAGCCACACAAGGTCCAGACGGCCCCGCCGGTCCTTGTCGCCACCCTCCACCAACGGCGCCTCCCACACCGTCACACGCCGGGCCAGTTCCCTCACCCGGTAGCGGGGGGCGCGCGGACCCACCACCACGATGGTCCGCCCGCATGCAGAATCGGTCACGACCTGCGCCGTCAACGGCGTGCGTGCCCGGGCATCGAGAATCACCCGGCGCCCCCGCCAAGGGATGCGCGTCCGCGGCAGCAGAGAGGGATCGTCGGCCAATACCGTCTCGATCCCCACCAGCACCGCGTCGCTCCCGAGGCGCAGCCGCCGACCGTACGCGCGGGCGCGCGGGCCGGTGATCCATTTGGACTCGCCCGTCGCGGTGGCGATCTTGCCGTCCAGGGTCATGGCGGCTTTTACAGTGACCAGCGGCCGCTGGTGAACGATCCAGTGGTTGAACGGCTCGTTCAGAGCGAGACACTCAGCGGCCAGGACCCCGACCTGCACCCGCACCCCGGCCGCCTTCAGCAGTTT
Organism: Limisphaera sp. 4302-co; assembly: GCF_049537155.1. Classification (NCBI taxonomy): domain Bacteria; kingdom Pseudomonadati; phylum Verrucomicrobiota; class Verrucomicrobiia; order Limisphaerales; family Limisphaeraceae; genus Limisphaera; species Limisphaera sp. 4302-co. The sequence goes on along the minus strand of NZ_JBMVQZ010000022.1, from coordinate 1,473 downwards.
CAACCCACGCCCGGCATGACGCGGATTGGGATCCACCGCGCCCACAATCACTTCGCGAATCCCGGCCGACAGAATGGCATCCGTGCACGGGGGCGTGCGACCCCATGTGCTGCATGGCTCCAGCGTCACCACCAACGTGGCCCCACGGACCAGATGCCCCTGACGCCGCGCATCTTCCAACGCTTCCACCTCGGCATGGGGCCGCCCCGGCCCGCGGTGCCAACCCCGGCCCAACACACGGTCCCCGCGGACGATCAACGCGCCCACCATGGGATTCGGCGAGGTCCGACCGTATCCCTTGCGCGCCAGTCGCAGGGCCTCCCGCATCCAGGTCGTGGCTTCCATGGCTAGGACCTGGGGACGGACTCGGTACGCTGCCCGGCCCACCAGCGGGCCATCGCCGCCAGCGCACGCGCCCGGTGGCTGATCCGGTTCTTCACCTCCGGACCCAGTTGGGCGAAACTCTCCTCATACCCATCCGGCACGAAAAGCGGGTCGTAGCCGAACCCGCCCGTGCCGGCCGGTGCCTCCAGGATCCGCCCCTCGCACACACCTTCGAAAAACCGCACTGCAGGTTCCACGTCAGGCGAGGTCCCACCCACCAGGGCAAGCACACAACGAAACCGCCCCCGACGCCGTTCCGGTGGCACACCCCTCAGCAGGCGCAGCAGTTTTGCATTGTTTTCGCTGTCCGGACTGTTCCCGGGTGCGCCCGTCTCCAGGGCGGCAAATCGTGCCGAGTCCACACCCGGCGCACCGTCCAGCGCATCCACTTCCAGACCGGAATCGTCTGCCAAAACCCACCAACACGGCCCGCCCTCCCCGCCCTCCCCACGCATCACACGCTGCTTCAGCCAGTGCCAGACTTGGGTGGCCTTCAGCGCGGCGTTCCCGGCAAACGTGCGGGCCGTCTCGCGCAGCTCGGGCGCATCAGGCCAATCCGAAAGCACCCGGTACGTCAATCCATCGCCCAGGATGGCCCGGATCTCCTCCACCTTGTGTCGGTTTCTCGTCGCCAGGACCAGCGTTTCCACGCGGCCCACCTTACCCCGACCGATTCCCCCGGGCAAAACGCTTCCGCCCGCTTGGACAAGACCACGACCCCGAAGCGCCCGGGGCCCGCGAGCAACGTTCGTATGAGAGCAGATCCCAGAGAGCTTCGACGCCCCTGTCTCACCGCACCGGCGGCAACCCGGTCTGCCAGCAACAAGGCCCCGGCAGGACAGCCCGCTCATGGTTCTCGGCTCCGTTCGTCTCCGGGTACCCGGGCCGGGCCGGGCTACCGTGGCTCCGCGTTCGGGAGGTCATTGTTACACGACACACGCGCCGCCCGAAAAAGATTCACCGGAACGCCCGCCTCCGGCCGGGACGGCACCACGCTGGTCCTGGAACGCAACCAGTACGACACCGCCGGCCGGCTGATCCGCCAGACCAACGCCCTGGGCGGCGTGACCACCTGGACCTACGGCACAG
>NZ_JBMVQZ010000021.1:0-21973 GCF_049537155.1 Limisphaera sp. 4302-co | reverse complement strand
GACGGTGGGTTACCAGACCAACACCATGATTGACAACGCCGGTGGGTACCGGTTCGCCGATTTTCTGAAAGTGGGCGTGCCGCTGAACCGGATCTTCTGGGCAATGTCGGTGTACCTGATCCCGCGGATCTGGCCGTTCTGATGGCGGTGCGCGGGCGGATGGGAAGGGGCGCCTCACACGCATCGGACAAGGAGAACGGCAGCCGCAGCGGTCCTTGACAGCGGCGGGTGACCGGTCTAGGAATGGCGGCGCTCTTTGAGAGGAGGGCCGGCTCGTTGGAGCCGGCGGACACGGACCTCACAGGCCAATGTGACGGGAACCCCGTGCAAATCGGGGACGGTTGCGCCACTGTAACGGGCGACGAACTCCCAAAGGCCACTGCGCCGGCAGGCGTGGGAAGGCGGGAGTGAGGCTTGCAGCCCGGAGTCAGGAGACCGATTGGCCTGTGCTCGTCAGGGTTGCCGCCGGGTGGCGGAACCCACTTCTCCGCAAAAGAGAAGGATGAGGCCAGTCCGAGAACCGATGGGTCGCGGGTGCGGAACGCGCCGGCGATGACGGATTTTTTTCTCGAAACGCCTTCCTTCGTGTTTTGCCGGAGGAAGGCGTTTGTGTTTCGGGAGGATCGCATCGAACCCCGTCCGCGCCTTGCCCGGCCTGGTCTCGTCCCGATCCACGCACCTCCGCGGCTCACACACAAGCCAGCGGAGAACAGGGACAGACATCGAGGAATCGAAAGATGAAACGGGACATGCTTCGTTGGATGGGCATCGCCGCGCTGACGGCGATGGTGGCCGGCCCGGCCCGGGCAGGCACGATGGGTGACGTCGAGTTCTGGGTGGGCAGCGGGACCAATCAGGCTGCCGTGGTGATTGACTGGGCCGATGGCCTGGCGCCCGAGTCGCTCGTCTGGGGTTACCAGTGGAACGGGGACGCGACCGGGCTGGACATGTTGCTGGCGGTGATCCGGGCCGATTCGCGGTTGTTTGGTCACCTGGGGCAGTACGCCTGGGGCACGGCGGTATTCGGACTGGGATACGATCGGGATGGCGACGGTGTGTTCGCCGTGAGCCCGGCGCCCGGTTTCGATGCCGACGGCCTGGCGTGGTCACTGAGTCCGGACGACTCGCGAGTGGCCACGGACACCGACGACCACTGGCGGGAGGGATGGAACAGCGGGTTCTGGGCCTATTACGTCTCCTCGGACGCTGGCGCAACTTGGACCTCCTCCCAGGTGGGCGCGGCGGATCGGGTCCTGACCCCCGGTGCCTGGGACGGCTGGCGGTTCGCGCCGGGTTTCAACTCGGAGCCGCCCGGTACGCCCGTGCCGGCGCCGGTGCCCGAGCCGGCAACGCCGATTCTGCTGGGAATCGGATTTGCGGGCTGGGCGTGGGTTCGGCGCAGGAGCCGCACGTGAAGCGGGCATTCGCCAGGGCGGTTGCCGGGTTCCTGGCCGGGAGTCTGCCGGTTTCAGCCGGGCCCCTCGCTTTGGACGAGCTGGCGGTCTGGTCGGGCACGGGCACCAACCGCGCGGGATGCGTCGTGGTTTGGCCCGTGCCTGACCGGTTTCCGGGTTGCGGGGAAACCGCGCCTTCCAGCCGGGCCCGCGCATGGGGATTCCGATGGAACGGCCGGGCCACCGTGGCGGACATGGTCCGGTCGGTTTTGGCATCCGATCCCCGGCTGTTTGCAGTGGTCCCAAATGAAATGGCAAACGGATGGACCGTCTGGGGGCTGGGCTTCGATGCGAACGGCAACCGGCGGTTCGGCTTGAGAAGTCCGGGCCGGGTCTGGCCGCCGGAGGCGTTCGAGGCGGGGTTGCTGGCATGGGACGAAGAAACCGCGGCGGGTGCGGTCCAGCTGGAGCCGGGTGATTGGTACGCCGGCGGCACCGGGGCAAAAGCGTGGCGGTTGTGGCGGGAGCCTGGCGGCGCGGGTGGCTGGGACCTGGCGCCCGAAGGGGCAGAATGGGTTCGGACGGATGCACCCTGGGACGGGAGTGAACTGGCCGACGGCGCATGGGTGGCGCTGACGTGGGACGACGGCCCGGGCGCGCTTCCGCCGTCCGCCGCCCGCCCTGCCGATCCTCCTGACAGTCCCTACGCAACGTTCGTGGTGCAGGTCCGCGGATCTCTCGGACCGGAACCCTACGGCGATGCCCGGGCGGCGCTGGGGATGCCGACGCGCTGGTTCCACGATCCGTGGGCCGCTTTGTCCGGGCGCGCGCCCATGCGGCGGGCCAGCCCGTGGGAGGCCCCGTTCTACCGATCTTCCGAAACCGGTTCCAACCTCCTGGTCACCCTGCCTGACGGTGGTGCGGTCATCCTGGCTTTCGATCGGCCGATCACCAACGATCCGGCCCATCCGTACGGAGTGGATTTTCTGGTTTTTGGGAATGCGTTTTTCGTTACCGGCGTGCCGATGGGGGACGTGGTGGACCCGGCGGCCACATGGATCTCGGGCGAGGTCTTTGATGAACCGTTGTTGGTGTCGGTCAGCCCCGGTTACAGGGGACAGCCCGGCGAGGTGGAAAACGATCCTGACACCTGGGCTTGGTACCGCTACAAGTCCGGACCATTCGCGGACACCGCCTATCCGACCTTGGCCTTCCTGTGGGACGCCAACCGAGGCGGATGGTCGGACGAACCGACCGATTTCACCCGGCCGGTGCATCCGCGGTTGTTGAGCTGGCTGCAAAGTGGCCCCTGGCCGGCAGTGGACCTGTTGGCGTGGTACGGAGGCTCGGGGGGAGGGACAGGATTCGACCTGGCCGCTTCTGGGTTCGATATGGTTCGGTACGTGCGAATCGAGGGGGTGGGACCCGACCATGCTTGGGGTGAGGTGGACGCGGTTGCGAACGTGCGGGTCCCGGGGTTTGGGGAAGACTGGTTGTTGCTGCCGGGAACGGGCGGTGGGGCCGAGGAAACCTTGTGGTTTGTGGACGCTGCAGAGCGGGAGGCCGGCGGTGTCGAGCTCCGGGCGGGCAACCTGCAAGGTCCCGCGTGGGTGCGCGTCGAGCGGATCGTCTCGGGACCCGCCGAGGCGCCGGGCTGCAACCTCATGGGTGTGCGGGTCGGGGTGCGCCCGGCAGGGTCCGGCACATTGACCGGTGCGGTCCTGGTTGTTCGGATCGCACTTCCGCGCACCTACGCCGGGAACGGAGCCGACTTGGATCTTTGGGGCCGGTCCGGGGAGGCTTGGACGCGCCGCCCGTTTGTTTGGGACGCTGAAGGACGTGCGGTGCAGGTGACCATCCCGGCTGCGGTACAGGAACTTTGGATCACCCGGGTTGCCCGGCCGATGCTTGGAGTCACACGGGTGGGGGAAGAAATCCGCCTGGCGTGCGACGCTGTGCCCGGCTGGCGGCATGTGCTGGAGCGGCAGGTCAATGGCGGCCCGTGGTCGGACGTGGCGGCCACGATTCCCGAGCAGGCAGATGAGGTGGAGTGGCGCCAGCCCTTGGGGCAGGCTGGCGTGGTGTTTTACCGGATGCGCCTGGAGCGGCCATGAGGAGGAGCTGCCGATTCCGTGCCCGGCACGGGTTTGCCCGGCAGCGCCCGCCCGCGGGCGGGCGTCCCGGTTTCACGCTGCCGGAACTGCTCGTCGTGGTGGGGATCGTGGGCGTGTTGGCGGCGCTCTTGGCGCCGGCGTGGGCCCGTGGAAGGGAGGCGGGCCGGCGCGCGCGGTGCATCAGTCAGTTGCGGCAACTTTCGATCGCGCTGGACCTGTACACCGGCGACTGGGCGGGGTTTTTCGTGCCGGCCTACGGGTATGAAGAACGCGGCGGCATTCGGTATCTGCGGGCCTGGGACTTCACGACCGTGGAGGGGGACGCCCTTGAGGTGCTTCCGGGCACGCTCTGGGAGGGTCGGACCGTCCCGGAAGTCCAGCAATGCCCCGAATACCACGGCCCGGCGAACTGGGCAGCGGACCCGTACACGGGCTACAACTACAACACCAGTTACCTGGGCCACGGCCAGTTCGAGTCGGTTCCCCAACCTTCCCGGGTGACGTCGGTCAGGAACCCTTCCGCCACGGTCGCGTTCGGGGACGGGCAGTACGGCGGCGGGGCCAACAAGTTCATGCGGGCGCCCTGGCCGAACCCGGGGGACGCCTCTTTCCGGGGACGTTGGGCCGGTACACAAGGCTTCCGGCACGGGGGTCGCACCCTGGCGGTTTTCGTGGACGGGCATGTGCAAGCCCTGTCGCGCCGGTACGTGGAGAACGCAGACGGCTCGAGCCGTGTCGCACCGGGCACGGGATTCCTGTCCCCGAACAACTCCCTGTACGACCTGGACTGACCGGATGCGTTTCCCGGAGGTGCGATGGATGGGTTTGCCCGTCTCCCGGGAGGCGGCCCCCATCCCGGGGTCGGCGCAGGATGCGCGACGAGTCTGGCAAATGAACACGGGTACGCCCCAAAGGATCGTCTGTTTGAGTGCCGAATCGGCAGATTGGATGGCGCGCATCGGAGCCTGGAAACGCGTGGTGGGCGTGACGAGCCATTACCGGCCGGAGGATGCGGATCTGCCGCCCGTCCCGCGGGTGGGCAGTTTTGCGTCGGTGGACGTGGACAGGGTGTTGGCGTTGCGGCCCGACCTGGTGTTTCTGTTTTCGGACGTACAGGCCGGGGTGGCCTCGCGACTGATCTCGGCAGGCTGCGCGGTCTTCGCCACCAATCCGCGAACGCTGGCGGAAGTGGAACGGTCGTTGGCCATGATGGCCCGGGTGGTGGGCGATGCCGCAGGAGCGGAACCGTGGTTGGAAGAGTTTGCCCGGCGGCTGGCACCGCGCGCCCCGTTGCGGCGCAGAGTGCGCGTGTATTTCGAGGAATGGGACAACCCGCTCATCTCGGGCATCGGCTGGGTCAGCGAAATGATCGAGCGGGCGGGTGGCCAGGACGTGTTTGCCTGCCTGCACGGGCGACCGCGTGCCAGAGACCGGGTGGTGACGCCGGAAGCGGTGCGGGCGGCGGATCCTGAAGTGATCCTGGCCTGTTGGTGTGGCAAACCCACGGTGGTTGAACAGATCGTCTCTCGTCCCGGCTGGGAGGAGATCACAGCCGTGCGAAATGGCGCGGTGTTCCCGGTAAGACCGGAACTGTTCCTGCAACCCGGCTTCCGGCTTGTGGAGGGCTACGAACTGTTGCGTTGGATCCTCGAATCCGTCGCCGCCTGAGGTGCCCCCCACCGGCATCGTGCCGGCGGCCTGACAGGCTGCCGCGGGTGGAACACCGGTTCCGGGCCGGCCGGCCAAACGGGTAGGAAAACGGGCACAAAAAACCGAAGAGCCGGACCTTCAACCGGTCCGGCCCCTCGGGAGACCAAAGCACTCAAATTGTCTCGCGTTTCGATGCGGCGCGGCAGTTTGACGCCCTCAACTTTTTGCACACGGTCTGCCTTCTTGCATCGTCCTTTCCGCCCCCAAGGTAGCGCCGCACGCGTTTTCCGGTAGTCCCCAATTCTGGGGACAAACGGAGCCCCAGCGGGTCTCCCGCCGGAGCGGGCACGGCCGGGCTCCCACCACCGGGTCACAGATTCAGTGCCTTGAACCGTTGCGGCAGGTTGCGGAAGTGAAAGTCCAGCGAGCAGAGTCGCTCCAGTTCGCCCGGCTCGAAATGCCGGGCCACCTCGGGGTCCTGCTTGAGGGTTTCGAGGAAATTGGCATCGTCCCGACCGGCGTGTTTGACCTCCCAGGTTTTCATGGCGTTGCGTTGCACGAGTGCGTACGCCTGCTCACGGGTGAGTCCCTTGCGGATGAGTGCCAGCAGCACGGTCTGGCTGTGATACATCCCGAGCGACAGTCCGAGGTTGCGCCGCATGTTTTCCGGGTACACCTGCAGGCCGTCCATGAGCCGGCGCAGGAGATGGAGCATGTAATCCAGCAGCGTGCAGGAATCGGGAAAGATGACGCGTTCGACCGAGCTGTGACTGATGTCACGTTCATGCCAGAGCGCCACGTTTTCCACGGCGGCCAGTGCGTTGGCGCGCAGGATGCGCGCCAGCCCGGTGAGGCGCTCCCAGGTGATGGGGTTGCGCTTGTGGGGCATGGCGCTGCTGCCCTTCTGGCCCTTGCCGAACGGTTCCTCGGCTTCCAGCACCTCGGTGCGCTGCAGATGCCGGAACTCGACGGCCCAGCGTTCGATGCTGGCCCCGATCAGGGCCAGAACGGTCTGAAACTCGGCGTGCAGATCACGTGGCACCACCTGCGTGGCCACCGGCGCCGGGCGCAATCCAAGTTTGTTGCACACGTGGCGTTCGATGCGGGGCGGCAGATGGGCGCTGGTGCCCACCGCACCGCTGAGCTTGCCCACCGCAACGGAATAGCGGGCCGACTCGAGCCGGCGCCGCGCCCGGCGAAACTCGTCGTACATCCCGGCCAGTTTGAACCCGAACGTGATCGGTTCGGCATGGATCCCGTGGCTGCGGCCGATGCAGGGGGTGAATTTGTGTTCGCACGCGCGCCGGGCGATCACCGGCAGGACCGCGTCGAGGTCGGCCAGCAGCAGGTCGGCACTCTGCACAAGCTGCACCGCGAACGCCGTGTCCACGACGTCGCTCGAGGTCAAACCGTAGTGGAGCCAGCGACTGGCGCGGTGGTTGATACGCTCGGCCACCGCCGTTGTGAAGGCGATGACGTCATGTTGCAGCGTCTGTTCGAGCTCCAGCTGCCGCTTTCTCAGCCCGGCCAGGTCCTTCAGACAGGCCTGGCAACCGGCGCGGATCCGGCGGTAATCAGCGGCCGGCACGATCCCGGCTTCCACCAGCGCCTCGGTGGTGAGCAGTTCGATCTGCAACCACAGGCGCAGTTTGTTCTCCTCCGACCAGATGGCCCGCATCTCGGGCCGGGAATAACGTTCGATCATGCGGCCATGATTCCGGTAAGCCGGCAGCCGGGCAAACGGGAAAGTGCCCGCAGGTCCGAGTCGCCGGACCAGTCGGCTGAGGATTCTGCCGCCCGCGGCTTTCAGTGGACCGGTGCCCGGCCGGAATCGCAGGGAGCCGCTCGCCCGGCCATGGATCGGTCAGACCAACGACGCCACCAGATCGCCCACCTCGCTGGTGCTGTAACCCATCTGACCGGCGGCCAGACTCTTGAGCTTTTCGCGCACGACCTTGATGACCGCGTTCTCGATGGCCTGGGCCGCGGCAGTCTCGCCCAGGTGCTCGAGCATCATCTGCCCGGCGCAAATGGCCGCCAGCGGATTGATCACCCCCTTGCCGGTGTACTTGGGAGCGCTGCCGCCGATGGGTTCGAACATGCTGGTGCCGGCCGGGTTGATGTTGCCTCCGGCGGCGATGCCCATGCCGCCCTGGATCATGGCGCCAAGATCCGTGATGATGTCACCGAACATGTTGTCGGTGACGATCACGTCGAACCACTCGGGGTTCTTGACGAACCACATCGTGGTGGCGTCCACGTGCGCGTAATCGCGTTTCACGTCCGGGTACTCGTTCCCCACCTCGTGAAAGACGCGTTCCCACAGGTCGAACGCATACGTCAGCACGTTGGTCTTGCCGCAGAGGGTCAGCTGGGCGCGTTTGCCCTCGGAGATGTCCCCGGGTTTGAGCCCGCGCCAGGGCGTCCGGGCATGGCGTTTGCGCGCAAACTCGAATGCGTACCGGATGCAGCGCTCCACACCGCGCCGCGTGTTGATGCTCTCCTGCACCGCCACCTCGTGGGGCGTGCCCCTGAAAACGAACCCGCCCGCGCCCGTGTACAGACCCTCGTTGTTCTCGCGGACCACGACGAAGTCAACATCCTCGGGCCCCTTGTCCTTGAGGGGACAAAACCGCGCATCGTAGAGGCGCACCGGCCGCAGATTGATGTACTGCTCCAATTCAAACCGGATCCGCAGCAGAATGCCCTTTTCCAGAATGCCCGGCTTCACGCCGGGATGGCCGATCGCACCCAGCAGGATGGCCGGAAACCCGCGCAACTCCGCCAGCACACTGTCCGGCAGGGTCTCGCCCGTGCGGAGGTAACGGTCCCCGCCCAGATCGTAGTGGCTGTAGTGAAGTTTGAAGCCGAAACGGGCCGCCGCGGCGTCGAGGACCTTGATCGCCTCGCGCACCACCTCGGGCCCGGTACCGTCGCCGGGAATCACTGCAATGTTGTACGCTTTCATCTTGCTTGCTGCGGGCGGCCGCGCCGCCGGAGGCCCCATGCTACGGCTCGGCTTCCGCAGGGCAACCGGATTCTCCGCAAGACCTTCACGCCGATCCTCCGCGGGGTTGTCCCGGAACTCTTCCCCCGCGGCAGCCGGGTTTCCGGATTACGTCCGTGCCGCGGGTGGACGATGCCGGGAGAACCGGTGGGAGGTTCCCCGCTCCCCAAAAACGCGGCCGGGTCGGTGTAACCAAACGCTGCTTGGCGGCTCCATCCCGTTGGAGCGGTTCCCGCAGCAAGGGGACCGCTCCGGGAGGAAATAACCATGAACGCGGTGCGAGAAATCAACGAAGCGGAATTCGACACGGTTGTGCAGAGCGCCGATCGGCCGGTCTTGGTGGACTTTTATGCCCCGTGGTGCGGGCCATGCCGCATGCTGGCACCCGTGCTGGACCGGCTGGCGGTAGAATGGTCCGATCGCGTGGATTTCGTGAAGGTCAACGTGGACGAGGCACCGGAACTGGCCATGCGTTACGGCATCACGGGCGTGCCCACGCTGTTGCTGTTTTCCAGGGGCCGGCCCGTGGATCAGGTGGTGGGTTTGATCCCGCCGCGGGCACTGGAGCAACGGCTGGCCCGGGCGTGTCTCGAGCACGCCGCGCGGTCGTGAAATCGGGTTACGGAGATGCGCATGATCCTGAGACTCGCTCTGGGTGTGGTGATCGGGGGTGTCATCGGTTACGGCTGGTACAGGCTGGTCGGTTGCAGCACCGGGACCTGTCCCTTGACCAGTCACCCGGTCATCAGCACGGTATATGGAGCGGTGCTGGGGGCCGTGGTGGCCTCCAGCCTGCAGTGAATCGGCAACCTTGCTTCAGGAGGAACGACCTATGGAACGCATCGTCCGACGCTTCGCCGGCAGCTTCATCCTCCTGAGCCTGCTGCTGGCGCACTATCACAGCCGTTACTGGCTGTGGTTCACCGCCTTCGTGGGGTTGAACCTGTTGCAGAGCTCGTTCACGGGCTTCTGTCCGCTGGAACGGATCCTGCAACGGCTCGGTGTGGGCGGTGAAAAGAGCGGGCAGCAGGCCGGCGCGGGCGGGAGCTCGGCCCCCGCCACCGCGGGCGGCGGCAGCTCCTGCTGCTGCGGTTGAAACGAGCTGACAGGTTTGCGGCCCGGGCTTAAACTCGGGCCGCAAAACGTTCGCTGAACTTATCGTCACCGCATATGAAACTTCGCAAGACCCCCTTTCTGTGCCTGATCGGGGTCGTCCTGGCCGGGTGCCACCGGCCCCCCGACGATTCGCCCCGGGCGGTTCCCCCGTTGCCGGAAGCCGCGGTCAGGGTCCAAACCGTCGAGCGCCAGCGGCGATGGGCCACCGAGGAGGTCGTGGGCACGGTCCAGCCCAAATTGCGGGCGGTGCTCGAGGCGAAGGTGCAGGCGCGGATTGAAGAGATGCTGGTGGTGCCCGGCCGGAGCGTGAAGGCCGGCGAGCTGTTGGTGCGGCTGGACGATCGCGAGATCCGGGCCCGCTATGAACAAGCCCGCGCCGTATATGAACAGGCCGAACGGGATTTCCGCCGGCGCGAGAAACTTTTCCAGGAACAGACCATTTCGCGGGCCGAGTTCGACGCCGCCGAAGCCCAGTTGCGCGTGGCCGCCGCAGCGCTCCGGGAAGCCGAGACCCTGCTCGGGCACACCCGCATCACGGCGCCCTTCGACGGCGTGATCACCGCCAAACATGCGGACGTGGGCGACCTGGCGGTACCCGGCCGGCCCCTGTTGGAGATCGAGGATCCCCGGGCATTGCGACTGGAGGCCGACCTGCCCGAGGCCCTGCTGGATCGCGTGCGGCTCGAACAAAAGCTCACCGTGCGGATCCCCGCCGCGCAACTGACGGTGGAGGGTGTGGTGAGCGAAATCACACCCGTGGCCGACCCGCGCACGCGCACGTTCCCCGTGAAGGTGGACCTTCCGCCACGACCGGGTTTGCGGAGCGGACAGTTCGGCCGACTGCTGGTGCCGGTGGCCGAGGTGGAGGCCATCCGGGTGCCGGCCCGCGCCATCCAGATCCGTGGACAAATGGAGCTGGCTTACGTGGTCCAGGACGGACGGGCCGTGCTGCGGCTGGTCAAAACCGGCAAGCGGTTGGGCGACGAGGTGGAGGTGGTGTCAGGCCTGGCCTCCGGTGAAATGCTGATTGTGGAATCGGACCGACCCCTTCGCGACGGCCAGCCCGTGAAGATCCGATAGGGCGACCCTCCACCGGGCGCGAACCCTTTCGACAAATCCCAGCCAAGCTTCTCGCCATGAGCCAGTCAGGAACGAAACCCATCCCAGCCCCCCACAGCGGTTTGGGCTTGGCCGGCCGGCTGGCCCGGTCGTTCATCGACTCGAAACTCACTCCCCTGCTGGTCGTCACCTCGGTCCTGCTGGGGATCTTTGCGGTGTGGATGCTGCCGCGGGAGGAGGAGCCCCAGATCAAGGTGCCGATGGTCGACGTGATGGTGTCCATGCCCGGGGCATCGGCACGGGAGATCGAGGAACGGGTCACACGCCCCATGGAAAAGCTGCTCTGGGAGATCCCGGGTGTCGAGTACATCTACTCGACCTCGCGGGAGGGCGAGAGCCTGGTGATCGTCCGTTACAAGGTGGGGTCCGATCCCACCGAAAGCCTCGTCAAACTTACCGAGAAACTGCGCTCGAACTTCGACCGTATCCCGCACGGCGTCAGCCAGCCGCTCATCAAGCTGAAATCGATCGACGACGTGCCGATCCTGGCCCTGACCTTCCACAGCCCGCATTACGATCACCTGACGCTGCGCCGGCTGGTGGCCCAGGTGGACGACGCGGTCAAGCAGGTGTCGGAAGTGGCCGAGACCATGATCATCGGCGGCGCGCGCCGGCAGGTCCGGGTGTTGCTCGATCCGGTCCGGTTGGCGGCGCGCAACCTCAGCCCGGTCGGGCTCATCCCCATGCTGCAACAGGCCAACCGCCAGTATCGGGCGGGCGGCCTGACCGGCGACGACCGCGAAATCATCATCGAAACGGGCGGTTTCCTCCGCAACGCCGAGGAGGTCGGCCAGGTGGTCGTGGGCGTGCACGGCGGCAAGCCCGTCTACCTGCGGGACGTGGCCGACATCGTGGACGGGGCGGAGGAACCGAGCCAGTACGTGCTGTTCGGCTACGGCGCCGCGCGGCGCACGGGCGACCCCCTGCCCGAGGAGGAACCGGCCGTGACGCTCACGGTGGCCAAGCGTCCCGGGGCCAACGCCATCACCGTGGCCGACCGCGTGCTGCGAAAGATCAAGACCCTCCGCGGCACGCTGATCCCCGCCGACGTCCAAATCACCATCACGCGCCATTACGGCGAGACGGCGGCGGAAAAATCCGATGAACTGCTCCTGCACATGGGCATCGCCGTGTTCGGCGTGTCGCTTTTGATCTGGCTGACGCTGGGTTGGCGCGAGGCGGGCATCGTGGGCGTGGCCATTCCCGCCACCCTGGCCCTGACGCTGCTGGTGTTTTATCTCACCGGGTTCACGCTGAACCGGATCACCCTCTTCGCCCTGATCTTCAGCATCGGCATCCTGGTGGACGACGCCATCGTCGTGGTGGAGAACATCGTGCGGCACTTCCACCTGCCCCATAACCGCGGCCGGCCCTGGAGCGAGATCGCCGTGGAGGCCGTGCGCGAGGTGGGCAATCCCACCATCCTGGCCACCTTCGCCGTGATCGCCGCCGTGCTGCCCATGGCGTTCGTCGGCGGGCTCATGGGCCCCTACATGCGGCCCATCCCCATCGGTTCCAGTGCGGCCATGTTCTGGTCGCTCTTGATCGCCTTCATCGTCACCCCATGGGCCAGCATCCGGATCCTGCGCTGGGGCCGCAAATACCGGCAGTTGACCGAGGGTGCGCCCGCCGGACCGGCCCCCGCGACGCACGCCGAACATCCCGAGGACATGTTCACCCGCCTGTACCGCCGTTTCATGGGGCCGCTGATCGCCCACGCGCGCTGGCGATACGCCTTCCTGGCGGGGATCACCGTGCTGTTGCTGGCGGCCATGGCCACCGTGCCGCTGGGCTGGGTGAAGGTGAAGATGCTGCCCTTCGACAACAAGAGCGAGTTCCAGATCATCCTCAACATGCCCGAGGGCAGCTCGCTGGAGCAGACGGCCCGGGCGGCGCGGGAAATCGCCGCCGCCGTCCGGAACGAACCGGAGGTGACCGACTACCAGATCTACGTGGGCACCGCCGCCCCCTTCAATTTCAACGGACTGGTCCGGCATTACTTCCTCCGCCGCGGCGCCCACGTGGCAGACCTGCAGATCAACCTCCTGCCCAAAAGCCGGCGCAAGGCCCAGAGCCACGCCATCGCCAAACGCGTCCGACCGCGCGTGGCCGAAATCGCCGAACGCTACGGCGCCCGTGTGGCGGTGACCGAGGTGCCACCCGGGCCGCCCGTGCTCCAAACCCTGGTGGCCGAGGTCTATGGGCCCACCGAGGAGGCCCGCCTGCGGCTGGCCGAGGAGGTACGCCGCATCTTCAAGCGCACCCCCGGCGTGGTGGACGTGGACGCCTACATCGAGGCGGACCAACCCCGCGCCCGCTTCGTCATCGACAAGGAAAAGGCCGCCCTCCACGGCATCAGCGCCGACACCATCTCGCGCACGCTGCAAATTGCCGTGGGGGGACTGTCTGTCGACCTCGTGCACCTGCCGCGGGAAAAGGAGGACGTCAACCTGGTGCTCGAACTGCCCCGCGCCGCCCGCACCTCGCCCGAAGAACTGCTCGCCCTCTGGGTCCGCTCCGGCGACGCCAACGCCCTGCCCGAGCCCGGCACCGCCAGCGGCCCGCCCCCGCTCATTCCCCTGCGCGAACTGGTCCGCGTCGAGTACGACATCGCCGACAAGAGCATCTACCACAAAAACCTCATGCCGGTGACCTATGTCATCGGCGACGTGGCCGGCGAGGCCGAAAGCCCCGTCTACGCCATCCTGAAGATGAACCAGGCCCTGCGGCAACTCGACACCCGGGCCTTCGGCGGCGACGGCTCCCCGCTTCCGATCTACAACGCCCGCATGCCCTTCACCGACCTCGCACCGGCGATCAAATGGGACGGCGAATGGCACATCACGCTCGAAGTGTTCCGCGATCTGGGCCTGGCCTTCGCCGCCGTGTTGGTGCTCATCTACGCCCTCATGGTGGGGTGGTTCCGGTCCTTCCTGACGCCGTGGATCGTGATGGCCGCGATCCCCTTCTCGCTGATCGGCATCCTGCCGGCACACGGTGCCATGGGCGCCTTCTTCACCGCCACCTCCATGATCGGATTCATGGCCGGTGCCGGCATCGTGGTGCGCAACTCGATCATCCTGGTCGATTTCATCGAACAGCGTCTGGCCGAGGGTCTGCCCCTGGCCGAGGCGGTGGTGGACGCCGGGGCGGTCCGTTTCCGGCCCATGCTGCTCACCGCCCTGGCCGTGGTGGTCGGCGCGGCGGTGATCCTGGCCGATCCCATCTTCAACGGACTGGCCATCTCGCTGATGGCCGGCGAGATCGCCTCGCTTCTCATCAGCCGGATGGCCGTGCCGGTGCTTTACTACATGGCCTACCGCCACGTGTATGAACAACCCACCGGACCGGAACCGGCCTCTGCGTGAACCCCGGCTCCACCTCGGCCGGCCGCCTGCAGCCTACAGTCCCGGCACCCAATGCAGGAGCCGTTCGAGTTCCGCTGCGCCCAGCCAGGCAGGTGTGCCGGGCAGGGGAACCCGCTCGGCGCCCTCCGTCGCGGTCAGCGCCTCGGCCAACGGACGCAACTCATAGAAGCGTTGGCCCACCAATTGCCGCACCCGCGAGGGCGCACAGCGGCAGACCAGCCACGCAATCCTGCCGCCGGCAGTCACGTGAACGATGGGACCCATCGGCATGGGCGCGTCATCGAAAACCTCCACCACCCGCGCGC
This sequence comes from Limisphaera sp. 4302-co, assembly GCF_049537155.1. Taxonomy (NCBI): domain Bacteria; kingdom Pseudomonadati; phylum Verrucomicrobiota; class Verrucomicrobiia; order Limisphaerales; family Limisphaeraceae; genus Limisphaera; species Limisphaera sp. 4302-co. The sequence continues at coordinate 7,900 of NZ_JBMVQZ010000021.1, read as the reverse complement.
GTGCGCCGGGCCCGGTTGCGGCCGCAGTTTCAACGGCAAACCGACGCGGCGGAGAAGGGCTTCCCCAGGTCCGCTCCGCCGCTTCCTCCCAGTGTCGGGCCACGTACAAATGCGCCGGCTCGGTCCCCTCTGCCAGGGTCTCCCACAGCAACGCCTGGCCCAGATTGCCCAGGACGATTCGGAAACCCTGCCATCCCGGGGAGGTTCCTGAATGATGCCCCGGGGCGGAGGCACCCCGGCGCCAAATGTAGAAGACCTGAGGACGCTCCCAGCCTCCCACCACGAGACGGTCCTCGTGCGAAAATACGCTGAGGTCTGCCGTCGAATGCACCGTCTGTTCACTGCTCTCCTGGAGGAACAACGGCGCCCATACACGGGTCAACCCCGCGGACGCGTGGCCGGGCAATGGTTTCCACAGGATGGCCCGATCGAATGCAGCTTCTGCTTCCGGTCCGCTGCGGGCCGGCTCTTCGCGGGACCCACGGGGAAAGGTCACCGCCGGAGGCGGTGTCCGACACGACACGGCCAGCAACGCGGCTGCGGCGGCCAGGGCCGCCCCCAGAGGCAGCGTCAACAGGATACGGCCGGATTTCATCGTCATTCGCGCACGTACCCGTGAGCCCGGAACCATGCCACCGCATCGGCGAAGGCCTGGCGCGGGGGCGTCTGCGGCAGGCCGAGTTCGCGAACGGCCTTGGCCGGGTTGAAAAACATGTGGTACCGGGCCATCCGCACGCCGGCCAGGGGCGCGCGCGGAGGCTGCCCGGTCAGAGCGGCGCGTCGCTCATCGAACCATGCCACCAGGTAGGCCAGCCACCACGGGATGCGCAGGCGCGGCGCCGGCAGACCGGTCAGCTCGGCCAGCACCCTCAGCGTCTCGCCCAGGGTCCAGTTGCCCTCGGCATGACCCAGGATGTACCGTTCGCCCACCCGCCCCCGCTCGGCCGCCAGGATGTGCCCCACCGCCACGTCGCGGACGTGCACCCAGTTCAGCCCCGTCTCCACATAGGCGGGCATGGCCCGATTGAGAAAATCCACGATGATCCGCCCGGTTGGCGTTGGTTTCACGTCCCGGGGTCCGACGGGCGCGCTGGGGTTGACAATCACCACCGGGCTGCCGGCACGTGCCAGTTCCAAGGCCACCTGTTCGGCCTGCCATTTGGACAGCTTGTACGGGTTGCTCATCTGCTCGGCGGAGACCGGCGTGGTCTCGTCCGACGGGATCCAACCTCCTCCGACCTTTCGCGGCAGGCCGATGCAACCCACGGTGCTGGTGTAGACGATGCGCGGGCAACCGGCGCGCGTGGCCGCGGTGAGCACGTTCCGCGTGCCCTCCACGTTCGTGGCAAACATCGGGCGGTAATCGCGCATCCACAGATGGTAGCTTGCGGCCACGTGAAACACCCAGTCGCACCCCTCCACCGCACGGCGCACGGCTTCGGGGTCCGTCACATCCCCCTCCACCCATTCGCAGGCGGCATTCTCCAGGGCGCGCCGGTCGCTGTTCCGGCGGGCCAGCACGCGAACGCTGTGCCCGCGTGCGAGCAGCTCATGCACCAGGTTGGATCCGATGAATCCGGTGGCACCTGTGACCAGACACTTCATGGGAAAAGGCAGCCTTTGGGGACGACCGCAACCGGATGCGTCAGCTGGCGGTGGAGGGATGTGGCAGAGAAGGGGATCCGGGCCTGGCTGCGGGCGAGGTCGCCGGAGACGAGCCCCTTCCGCCGGCGCCACCGGCGCCGGGCACCGGCGCGACGGCGCTGCCTGGCTCGGTCTGGCGGCGCGGGTCCAGGAGCGCATCGAGTTGTTCGGCGCTCAGTCCGGAGATTTCCAGCGCCACCTCCCGCACGGTCCGGCCTTCTTCCTGGGCGATGCGGGCGATCTGTGTGGCCTTGTCGTGGCCGAGCACCGGCGCCAGCGGGGCGCACAGCGCCAGGCTCCGGTTGAGGATTTCGGCACACCGTTGGCGGTCGGCCTCGATCCCGGCCACACAGTGTCGCGCAAACGCGCGCGCGGCCGCGGCGAGCAGGTCGATGCTCAGCAACAGATTGTAAGCCGCCACGGAAACCATCGTGTTGAGCTGGAACTCGCCGAACAGCCCTGCGGCAGTGACTGCGGCGTCACAGCCCATGACCTGGATGCCCACCTTGATCACCGTCTCGCACAGGACCGGATTGATCTTGCCCGGCAGCGTGGCCGTGCCGGGTGTGGCGGCGGGCAGCTTGATCTCCCCCAGCCCGCTCCGCGCACTCGAACCAAGCCAGCGCAGGTCGTTGGCGATCTTGATCAGACTCACCGCCACGCTCCGCAGCGCCCCGCTGGCCTCCACCAACGCGTCCAGATTGGATTGGGCATGGAAATGATTCCGCGTTTCCTCCAACGCCAGGCCCGTTTCACTGGCAATGCCCGCAATGGTCAGCTTGGCAAACTCCGGGTGGGTGTTGAAACCGGTGCCCACGGCCGTGCCGCCCAGCGGAAGGGCTCCCAGACTCTCTTCCACATTCCACAGCCGGTCTACGGCATGTTCGATCTGGGCGGCGTAGCCACTGAACTCCTGGCCCAGCCGGATGGGCGCGGCGTCCTGGAGGTGCGTCCGCGCGATGGTCAGCACCTCGTGAAACTCCCGGGCCTTGCGGTCCAGCACCGTGTGCAGCTCGTTCAGCGCCGGAATGACCTGATGCACGATCCCGTCCAGCGCCGCCATCTGAACCGCGGTGGGGATCACGTCGTTGCTCGACTGGCCGCAGTTGACGTGGTCGTTCGGGTGCACAAGCTTCTCGCCCAGTTTGCCGCCCAGCAGCTCCGTCGCCCGGTGCGCGATCACCTCGTTGGCGTTCATGTTGACCGAGGTGCCGGAGGCGGTCTGGAAGATGTCCACCACGAACTGTTCGTCCCACCGGCCCTCCACCACCTCCTGCGCCGCATGCTGAATGGCCTGGGCAATGCGTTGCGGCAACAGACCGAGCCGGCCGTTGGTGATCGCTGCATGCTTTTTGATCAGACCCAGCGCCCAGATAAACGGCCGGGGAAACCTCAGCCGGCTGACGGGGAAACAATGAAGGGCACGCGCAGTGTGGGCTCCGTAGTAGGCATCGGCCGGGACCAGCATCTCCCCGAGGGCGTCCGTTTCCACCCGATACTCCCGTTCCATGGCTCCTTACCATAACGCCAACGGCTCGGGCCGGGCCAGTTCATTCGGCCCCGGTCCGCCCCGCCGTGCCGGGGTTCCCCCTTGACAGAGCCTGCGCCCTTGCCTACAAGGCGCCCTCAACGAGGCTGCCCCGGCCGGGCCGGGGCGTCGCACGGTCGGATTTTGAACGTTTCCGCCATTCTCGCAGACCAAACCGTGGGTTTATGACGCGCGCAACAAGGATCCTTTGGTTCGCTGGTTTGGTGTGGGCACTGTGCCCGTGGACGGGCGGGTCGGTCAGGGCTGCGGCCGACACCAACAATCTGCCCGAACGCCACTTTGCCGTCGCATTCCAATACCCCGGCGTCCGGCTCACCCCGGACGACACCCTCAACGTGGATCTCCGGTTCAAAAACCGGGGTCGGAGCGACGAGACGGTGTTGGTGGAAGTGACGGAACAACCGGCGGACTGGGAGGTGGAGATCCGGCGATACGGCACGGTGGTTACGGGCGTGTTTCTCGCCTCCGGCGAGGACCAGACTCTGACCTTCTCGGCCCGGCCCAGGGATCGCTCCATCAAGAAACTGCCCGAGGGCACCTATCGATTCGCGATTCGGGCCCGCACGCCCGACAACGCCCTGGTGCGGGAATCGGCTCTGACCGTGACCGTCAGCAGCGGCGAGCACGGCCCGGAACGCGTCAGCCTGGAAACCTCCTATCCCACTCTCCGGGGTTCGTCGGCTGACAAATTCCAGTTCTCCCTCGACGTCCGGAACGACACCGGCCAGGACGCCGTGTTCAACTTCCGCGCCGTGGCCCCGGAGGGATGGCAGACCTCTTTCCGGCCCGCCTATGAGTCCAAGCAGATCACTTCCCTGCAAATCAACGCCGGATCGAGCCGGTCCATCGAATTCGAAGTGACACCACCCTACCGGGCCCAGGCAGGCGAATACACCTTCAAGGTCGAGGTCGAAGCCGGCCGGGCCCGCGCCGAAAAGGAGCTCAAGGTCGTGCTCACCGGGACGTACGACCTGAAAGTCGGCACCCCCAGCGGGCTGCTCTCCCTGGTCACCGAGCGCGGCAAGAAAACCACCACCACTCTCCTCGTGCAAAACACCGGATCGGCCCCCCAGCGGGAGATCAGTTTCCAGGCCTTCAAACCCGAGAACTGGAAGGTCGAGTTCTCACCGGAGAAACTCGAGAACGTCCAGCCCGGCGACCTGAAACAGGTCGAGGTCAATATCACCCCGGCCGAACAGGCCCTGGTGGGCGATTATTCCGTGGCCATCTCCGTGGACGGCGAGCGGGTGAACCGCGACCTGGAATTCCGCGTGACCATTCGCGCCGGGGCCACGTGGGGATGGGTGGGCCTGGCCATCATCGTGCTGGTGGTGGTCGGCTTGGGCGTGACCTTCCACTATCTCGGTCGTCGGTGACATGGCTGCCATCATCGAAACGCGCGGCCTGACGCGTCGTTACGGCCGGCAGACCGCCGTGGACCGGCTCGATCTCGAGGTCCGCGAAGGTGAAATCTTCGGTTTCCTGGGGCCCAACGGCGCCGGCAAAACCACCACCATCCTCATGTTACTCGGCCTCACCGAGCCCACCGCCGGTTCGGCGCGCGTGCTCGGTCACGATCCGGTCCTCAACCCTCTGCCCATCAAACGCCAGGTCGGTTACCTCCCCGAGAACGTCGGGTTCTACGACGATCTGACCGCCCGGGAAAACCTGCAGTACATCGCCGACCTGAACCGCATTCCGCGTTCCGAGGCGGCCCGGAAGATCGAGTCCGCCCTGGCCACGGTCGGGTTGTCCGACGTGGACGACAAACCCGTGGGCGCTTTCTCGCGCGGCATGCGCCAGCGACTCGGCCTCGCCGAACTGCTGGTCAAGGACCCGCGCTTGATGATCCTGGACGAGCCCACCCTCGGACTCGACCCCGACGGTACCCTGAAAATGCTGGACCTCATCCGCGACCTGAACCGGTCACGCGGCATCACCGTGATGTTTTCCTCGCACCTGCTCGACCAGGTGCAGCGCATCTGTCATCGCGTGGGCATCATGATCCAGGGCCGGTTGGTGGCCCTGGGCACCCTGGAGGAACTGGCCCGGCGCAAACTGGGCGATACCGCCGGACCGAGCCTCGAGGAGATTTACATGCGGTACTTCAAGGAAGGCTGAAGCCATGTGGACCATCTGCCGCAAGGAACTGGCCGATCATTTCAATTCCACCCGATTCCTCCTGCTGTTCTGCCTGGTGTTCATGGTGGCCTTGATCTCCACCTACATGGCAGTGGAAAACATCCACAAGGTCTTGGAAGGCCACACCCGACCGTCGCACGTGTTCCTGCTCATGTTTACCACGCCGGGCCGGTTCTTTTCCCTCGTGGAATTCGTGGCCTTTTTCGGGCCGTTGCTGGGCATCATCATGGGCTTTGACGCGATCAACCGAGAACGGCACCTGCGCACCCTGGGCAAGCTGCTGTCCCAGCCCATCTACCGGGACGCGGTCATCAACGGCAAGTTCCTGGCCGGCGTCATCACCGTGACCATCGTCCTGTTGAGCCTCCTGCTGCTGCTCTGTGGCATGGGCCTGATCGCTCTCGGTGTGGTGCCCGGTGGCGAGGAAATCGCCCGGCTCGGCGTCTACCTCATCATCAGCATGGCCTACCTGGCCTTCTGGCTGGGGCTGGCCATCCTCTTTTCCATCCTCTTCCGATCCCTCGCCACCTCCGCCCTAGCTTCGGTGGCGTTGTGGATCTTCTTCTCCTTTTTCATGGGGTTTGTGGCCAACCTGGCCGCCGACGCCATCCGCCCCGTGTACAATCGGCAGGACATCGTTCAGGTGATGGCCAACGAGCGATTGGCACACGCCCTTTCCCTGATCTCCCCCGCAACCCTGTATGCCGAGGCCACCACCGCCATCCTCGACCCCTTCCAGCGCAGCACCAGCCGCCTCCTCGTGGTCACTCCGTTGGAAGGCCTGTCCCTCGAACGGTTTCAAGGACCGCTGCCCCTCGATCAGTCGATGTTTCTCGTCTGGCCTCACGTGGTGCTGCTGATCGCCCTCACCCTGGTCTGCTTCGGCATCAGCTACGTCACCTTCATGCGCCAGGAGATCCGAACCGTCTGAATGCCCCGGATTGCGCCCGGTCGGACGCCGCAGCGCACGCAAACACCGCCGTTCACCGCGGGCCGATGCCGACCTTGTGAACGCGTTCGCAATGCGGACGGACCCTCGGACATCGGACGCCCAGGTTTAACGCCGCACCACCGGTCACGGCGCGATTTTTCAATTTCCTTGAGGACAGGCCGCACCCAAGAAGCGGAGCTCACGCAAGGGAACGGTCCGGGACGATCCCCGCCTCGATGAGTTCTGCGTGAATACCCGGCCGGCTGATGCCGTCCCTTCCCCGTATGAAGATGCCTCGACCTCCTCGCGTTCTGACCCGCCGCGCCTTCCTCGGCTCTCTCCTGGCCGGTGCGGTCGCCGGCCGACTCTGCGCCGGTTCGGCCCGGCACGCCGTCCCGCCCGACAGGCTCGCGCGCCTGGCTCCGGGCGCGAACATCTGCCGATGGTTCCGGTTCCCCAGCCGCAACACGGCCGGACACTTCGCCGGTTACCTCACGGACGATGAGATGGAATGCATGCGCCGCGTCGGACTGCAGCACGTCCGACTCTGCGTCGCACCCGCAGTAATCTTGGACATCCGCGAAGGCCGGCCAAGACCTGAGATCCTGCCGCACCTCGAGGAAGCCCTGCGCCGGCTTCACCAGGTCGGACTGGCCGTCGTCCTGGACATCCACAACGAAGACCGGCAGGCCGAACAGGATCCGGATTGGCAAAGCGCATTCGAACGATTCTGGAACGCCCTGGCCGGCCGTCTCTCGCAGTTCGATCCGGACCTGACCTTTCTCGAAATCATCAACGAGCCGGTTTTCGACGGCCGGGAAGACGAATGGTTCCAATGGAACCTCCGATTGATCGAAACCATCCGGGGCCGGGCTCCCCGCCATACCATCATTACCTCCGGACCCAACTGGGGTGGCATCCGCGGTCTGCTGCGCATGCAACCGGTGCCGGACGCAAACGTCGTTTATTCGTTCCACTTCTACGAACCGTTCCCCTTCACACACCAGGGCGCCACATGGTCGAGCGAGGACGTCAAACCCTTGCGGCACGTGCCCTATCCGTCCAGTCCGGAAGCCGTCGAACCATTGTTGGAAACGCTGGCCGGACACCCGCCATCCCGCGCGTTGCTGGAACGATACGGACGGGAACGCTGGAACCGCGATCGCTTGGCCGCACGATTCCGCCAGGCCGTGGAATGGGGTGAACGTCACGGAGTGCCTTTGTACTGCGGCGAATTCGGTGTCTATCCGCGCCATGCCCAGCCCGGGCACCGCGCCCAATGGTTTCGCGATTTCGGCACGATCCTCCGGTCCCATCAGGTGGGCTGGGCCGTCTGGGGATGGGACGAAGGATTCGGCCTGGCCCGACGTTACGTGGAGGGCCGGCCCGTGGTGGACCCCGTGGTCGCTGAGGCGCTGGGCCTGGCAGCCGGCTGCTGAGCCGGCCTTCGCCCGGGGCGGGTAGGTTCTGACCCACCGTCCATCTCCACGATGAGCAGCGCCGCCTCATCGGACACAACCGCAACGGCGTCACCCGGATCAACGCCCCCAGACCCCCCGCCGGTCGATTGGCCGGTCGGCGTTGGACCCGCGGGGTGGTGACCACCTACGGGTACAACGCCGCCGGGGAACTGG
>NZ_JBMVQZ010000020.1:0-25659 GCF_049537155.1 Limisphaera sp. 4302-co | reverse complement strand
AAGGTGGGCAAGGGGGTGAAGATCCCCATTGCCGTGGACGCCCGGGGATTGCCGATTGCGGTGCAGAGCTGTTCGGCCCGGCCGTATGAGTCGGCTCTGGCACAGGGGTGGTTCGATTTCATGCTGACGAAGGAGGCTCCGGAGCGGGTGGTGGGCGAGAAGGCCTGGGAGAGCGATGCACTGGACCGGGCGTTTGCCGCGCGAGGCATGGAGCTGATGGCGCCCGCACCGGAGCAGTCGCCGGCCGTGATCGCCAGCAAGAGATGCTTCAGGTCAGGGTTCGAACGGGTGTACAGGCAGTGGTTTGGAGCTCGGTCCAGGAGCATGCGGGTGCGGTGCCGCATCGAATGGTCGAGGAACGGTTATGGCGGTGGGAAGTGGCCGTGGACCGAGGGGTGGAACTGCATGGCAAAAGATGGGGTCGGGTTGAGTGGGTTGCGGGTCCTGAAGCGGTTCAGGGGCTCCGAGACAGGATGAGGCCGGCAGGGAGGGGTTGGATTGCCGATGCGCGGTTGGAGGGGTGCCGATGCGGCCGGCCAGGGCGGGAGGAGCGAAGGCCGGGGGCGCTGGCTGTGGAGCAGGGGCTCCGGGGCGCGTGATTGGGGCGATGGGCGTACCTTTGGCGAACGACTGGTGTCTGCGGCTGCCGAATGTTGTGGATTCGTGTGGAGGTAGGTGCGGCGCGAATGCGCGGCACGATTGAGGTGGGCCGGGGAGGGAGGTGGCGTTTGGGGTTGCCAAGGCGTGTTTGCTGGAGGAAGTTGGAAGGGCCATGCCGAAGAAGGCGCACAAAGCGATGCTGTTGGGGATCGGCCTGGACAGTGACGGTCATCGTCGTTTGACGGCCGGTCCGAACTTTCTGTTGGCCGGCGGCTCTGCGGAGACGCACGAGGCCATGACCGAGAAGGTGGTCAAGATCATGGAGAAGTTGGCCGCCAAGGGGAAGACGTTGGAGAGCGTCAGCCGGCAGGAGTTCGAGGATATCGCGCATGACGTGGGTCTGAAGCGGATCCCGCCACCGAACGCCAACTAGCGCGCGTGGACGGTACCGGGGCTTGTTCGATTTCTCGTTCGGGAGTTGCCCGAACCTGCGGGGTGTTTCAACCCGCGTGAGCCGGTCCTTCCCTGGAGAGAGCGTGGTTCAGGCGTGGGAGGGATTGCCGTTTGGGTGGGTGCGGCGCTGGCGAGACGGGTTTATTTCGCTCTTCCTGCTGGTGGGTCCCGGGCCGTGGGGTTGGCGCTGAAGGGGGGCAAGGCTCCGGCGGGGCCGAGGTCTTTCCGTCGGGAGTTGTTCGGGTGGTTGTGTTCCCCCGGAGCGGCTCTTTTTTGCCTGCGAGACTACCGGTGGGTGAGCGGGGTGGTGAAGTGGCGGGGCGGACACTCCGGGGCCAAGGGGCGTGGGGCGTTCGACGCAGGGTCCCGGGGTGGTGGGCCTCCAAGCAAGGGATCGCAGGTGCGTGCGGGGATTCGCGTGGTTTTTCGGCTGAGGGCGGCTGTTTGAAGGGGTGAGTGTCCAGGGAGGATTTGCCAGTCACCCGGCGCCGTGGAGGTGGCTGTTCTATCACTTGCCGGTCACCGGCTTCGGACGGAGCGAGATGCTGCCGGTGTACTGATGGTTGCGGGCCGGTGTTCAGTCCAGTCGGCACCACAGGGTTTTGAGATAGGCGGGCTCGTCCGGGTGGACGGGGAAGTCGGGCGGCTGGGGTGCGTAGAGTTCCTGGACGATGGCCCGGCCGGCGGTTTCAATCGCTTGGTGCACTGTGGCGACAAAGTCGGCCGGGGCCCAATCTTCTTTGTTGCTGGAGATGAAGAGCACGCCGTGCGGCAGGAGGAGGGAGGCGGCGGAGGCGACCAGGGCGGGCAGGTCTTTCTCGACGCGAAAGACGCCGCCGGATTTGGAACGGGAAAAGGTGGGCGGATCGAGCAGGACGAGGTGGAACCTGCGGTTCCTGCGTTGGAAGCGGCGCAGCCAGTCCCGGACGTCACCGTGGATGAAGTCGTGTGCGGCGGGGTCGAGCTCGTTGTGCTGAAAGTTCCGGCGGCCCCAATCGAGGTATTTGCGGGAGAGGTCGAGGCTGGTGACGCGGGCGCCGGCTGCTGCGGCGGCGACGGAGAAACCGCAGGTGTAGGCGAAGGTGTTGAGCACTTCCCAGGGGTGGACTCGGTCGGTCGCCGCCGGATCACGGAGGAGGAAATGACGGCCGATGTAACCGGTGAGGAGTCGGCGCCGGTTGTCTCGTTGGTCGAGGAACAGTCCCACGGAATAGCCTTCGCCGAGGTTGAGTTCGAACCGCAGGCCGTTTTCCCGAATCAGGAAGGGGGCCGACATGGGCTCGCCCTGCACGAGCCGAGGGGTGAGTTCTTCCGGGGAAAGGCCCTGGATGCGGCGCCGGAGGATCTTGTGATAAAGGGCGCGCGCGGGCAGAAGGTTCGAGAGCCAGGACCGCTGCGGGTCGGTGAGCGGTTGCCCGGATTGGGCGAGGACGCATGGGCCCAGGCGATCCACGTACAGGCCCGGCCAGCCGTCGGCTGCGCCGTGGATGCAGCGCCAAGCATCTGTGAGGTCGGGTTCGATGATGGCCTGGCGCAGGGCCGTGCCGGGCCAGCAGAGAAAATCGGCCGGTGCAGAGAATCGGATGAGTTCGCCCGTGGCGGGATGGTAAAGTTGGAGGTCTTCGGCGTGGAGGCAGAGTCGGGCCCATGGGGTGCCTTGGTAGAGGGTGTCGCCGAGGATGGGGATGCCGGCGGCTGCGGCGTGGGCACGAATCTGGTGGGTTTTGCCGGTGACGGGCCGGGCGTGCCCCTGCCAGACGCGAATGGTCTCGGGCCAGGGCGTGCCCCGGGCCCAGGGGAGGTGGATTGTCCGGGGGGCGGGATCCACTTCGAAGTGCGTTACGGCAGTGGGGTCGGCCGGGCCCGGTGGTTTGACGCGGCGTTTGGGGCCGGACCGGTGGAGGGCGGTTTCGGCGGTCCAGGCGCGGCGGGGCGGGGGTCGGTCGGTCCAGAACACGTACCGTTTTTGCACGCGGTGTTGGGCGAACTGCTCGGTGAGCGAGCGATTGGCGAGGTCGGTTTTGGTGAACAGGAGGACGCCACTGGTTTCTTTGTCGAGTCGCTGGACGATGGCGAGTCGTGCCCAATGTGGCTCGCGGTTGCGGAGCCAGTCGTAGATGCCTTCGCCTGCCCAGGGCGAGGGTGCATGTGTGTTCCATCCGGGTGGTTTGTGGACCACCAGCAGGTGCTCGTCCTCGTAAAGGATGCAGGGCGGGCCATGGCCGGGGCGCTGGCTTGCCGCCGGCCGCGGCTCCGGCGAATGGCCGTGGGTTGGGGAGGGCATGGGACTGGGGGGTGCCGGGCCGGCAGGGGTGCGCGACTCACCAGAAGGTCCAGGCGCCGCGATGGACCACGTAGAGGCCGAGCAGGAGGTTGGTGATGGCGTGGGCGGTGATGGCGTCGCCGAGGCGGTTCTTCCGCAGGACCAGCCACTGGTAGAGCAGGCCGCAAAGGATGCCGGCGAGCCATTCGTAATGGACCATCCCGAAGACGAGGGAGGTCACGCCCCATGAAAGCAGGTGACGATGGTTCAGCGGGAGGTTCCAAAAGTCCACCCGCACGAACCAGCGGTAGAGGAAGGACCGGTAGAAAACTTCCTCGAGTGGCGGCACGACGAGGCTGGAACCGAGGATACGCCCGACTATGCAGCTCCAGGCGAGGAGGGAATCTTGTCCGAACGCCTCGTGCGGGTTCCAACCGCCCTCACTGGGCTTGAAGAAGAGATGGTTTTTGGGGACGAAGGGGTCGATCCCCACCCAGATGACGAAGACCAACACGCCAACGGCGACGGCCTCCCAGCTGAAACTCCAACGCATTTCGGGCACCAGCGGGCGCATTTCCCAGATGAACCATGCGCCCACCACGGTTTTGAAGAGGTAGATCCAGTAGCGCCCTTCGCTGCCAAAGAAGTCCTGTGCAGCCGTCAGCAACAGGAAAATAAAGAAGGGTAGGACCCGCGCATGGGCGGGAGACCGTTGGAGGTACGGACCCAGCAACGTCATGCGCCCAGACTGCCCGGGGCGGGGCGCTCAGGGAAGTTCCAACACGTTGGTGCGGCCGTGGCCGGTGAGGACGATGCGCTCGGGCTCGATTCTCAGGACGGTCCAACCCTCGACGACGTCGCCGGGCTGCACGGTCTTTTGATTGACCACAGCCCACGGGCGGTTTGGATGGTAGATGACGGCCTGCAGTTTGAGGTCCGGCACGGGTGGGGCGACAGGTTCCTCCGTCGGGGGTCCGGCGGCTCTGCCGGAACGATGGGGATTCGGGTTTGCAGTCTCAGGTGGGGTTTGGCCTGTCGGTTGGGGGTGCGCGGCCGGGGATGGGGGCTGGAGATCGGCTGGCTGGCGGGCAACTTCCGGGGCGACATCTGATTGTCTCTCCGTGCCGGTGGGCGGTTGAAGGTGTGCCGGGGTATCGGTGGCGGAGAGGTTCGAGCCGTGGAGAGGGTCGGGTCCGGCCGTTTCGTCGCGTGCGACCGGCGGGCGTTGGGGTGGCGCGGGTGGAGACTTCGATTTGATGTGGTCGTGCCACCAGGCGCCGATGAAGAACAGGCCGGCTCCCAGCAGGAGGCCGAAGCCCACCAAGGTCCAGGAGGAGGGCCTTGGCCCGGGTGAGGGTGCGGGATGCCACGGTGGGGCGGGATCTGCCGGTCCGGGTCTGTCGGCACGCTGGGCGGCCTGGAGTTGTTTGAGGGCGTCGTTGATGAGGCTCATGCGGGGATGTCACCTTCGAGTTCGCGGATGGCTCGTCCGACGAGTGCGAAATCGATCCTGTGCGTTTGGTGGACGAATCCGGCCAGGAGGGCCTTGTCGCACACGGCGTTGACGAGGCGGGGGATGCCGCGGCTGTAGCGGTGTACGCGCCAGAGTGCGGGCAGGGTGAAGTAGGGTGTGCCCTTTGCGCCGGAGACGGCCAGGCGGTGTTGGACGTAGCGGATGACTTCGGCGCGGGTCAAGGGCCGCAGGTGATATCGGACGGTGATGCGCTGGCGCAACTGCCGCAGGTGCGGTTGATCGAGGCGGTTGCGCAGCTCGGGCTGGCCCATGAGGAGGATCTGCAGCAGTTTGCGGTCGTGGGTCTCGAGGTTGGAGAGGAGGCGAACCTGTTCGAGGAGTTCGTCGGTGAGGTCCTGGGCCTCGTCAATCACGAGCACGGCTTCCCGGCCCTGGGCGGCCAGATCGAGCAGATGCCGGTTGATGGCCGACAGTGCCTCGAGACGGTCCATGTCCGGTGAGGTTTCCAAGCCAAACTCCCGCGCGATGGCACGCATGAGTTGGTCGGGGTTCAGCACCGGGTTGAGGACCAGGGCGGTGGCGTAGCGACCACCGTCGAGCTGATCGAGCAGGGCGCGGCAGAGGGTGGTTTTGCCCGCGCCGACCTCACCGGTCAGCTGGACGAACCCTTTGCGTTCCCTGATGCCGTAGAGCAGATGGTTGAACGCCTCGCGGTGTTTTACGCTGAAAAAGAGGAACCGCGGATTGGGCGTCAGCTCAAACGGCGGCTCCGTCAGTCCGTAATACCCGAGATACACGCCCTTGGCAGAGCAAAACGCGTTCCGGTTGGCAGGCGCGGGTTTGAGTCGGGACTGTCCTGCCCGACCGCGATGTTCGCGCGCGTGTCCAGGAGCAGGACACTGCCTGTCCAAAATACGGACAGGACGAGACACACGAAGCGAGGGAAAAGGCTGGAGAATGGCCTGAAGAAGGGGTGGCATCGGACATGCTGGGTGGTTGGCCATGATGGAGATCTTGGGCATCTACGCGGGTTTGAGCGGGCTGGCGTGTCTGGTGAGCCTCGTGGCGGCTCACTTTGCGCCGGTCGGCTACGAGGACGAGAGTGGCTTCCATTACGGCGTGGCCCAGCAGCCGACGACCGTGCCCGGCTCCCCGGAAGGTGGGCAGATTTTGCCGGTGCCGGCATGAAGATTTTGCCGCGGAGGTCGGGGGCAAGGTGACTGCTCGTCCGTAGGTTTCAGTGAGGTTGGATTTCTGGTCCGCCCCCACGGGGGTGGGAGGCGGGAAACCAGGGGACCCCTGCCGGGTTCGATTCGCTTTGGATCGCCGCTGATCAATCCGCGTGTCTCAGCGGGCCGTCTGCACCTGGCAGGGGTTATCTTTTTTCCGTGGGCCGGGCGCCTGCGAGCGGGTGGACGGAGAGCTGGGTTGGGAGGTGCCCTTGGGCGTGCATTTCCGGGCGGGATTGGTTCGGGCGGGGTTGGGGTCGGTTGAAGCGTTGGTCTTCCGGAGGAAGGGCGGGGCGCCATCCCAGCCGCTGGGCTGATGGCGGGTCGTGGGTGACCGCTACACAGGTGAGGCGGGGTGCGCTTGGGGCCGCTGGCGTGGTCTGTTTGTTGGTGAGGGTGGACGTTAGAGGGGTTGGGAGCAGCGTGGGCCTTCTTGGGGCTGGGCGGTTTCCGCGCGTTTTCAAGCTGGTGCCGGTCTGGGTATGAGTAGCCCGGACTGCGTGGGCATGGTGGAGGGCCGGGCGGGCGGGACCCTTCCGTTGACAGTGGCGGGGCCGGCTTGCTAGCGTCCGCCCACGCTGGGAGACTGACGCATGGATTACAAGAACACATTGAATCTGCCGCGGACGGCCTTCCCGATGAAGGCGGATCTGGTGGTGCGGGAGCCGGAGCGGTTGAGGCAGTGGCAGGAGGCCGGCCTGTACGAGCGGATTCAGAAGGCGCGGGCGGCCGCACCGGCGTTTGTGTTGCATGACGGGCCGCCCTTTGCGAACGGCGACGTCCACATCGGGACGGCGCTGAACAAGATCCTCAAGGATTTCGTGCTGAAGTACAAGACGCTGAGGGGGTTTCGTGCGCCCTACGTGCCGGGGTGGGACTGTCACGGGTTGCCGATCGAGTTCAAGGTGGTCCAGGAGCGGGGCGGGTCGGCCGGGGAGGCGGCGGAGATCCGGCGGGCGTGCGAGGCGTATGCGCGCCGGTTTGTGGACCTGCAGCGGCGGCAGTTTCAGCGTCTGGGTGTGCTGGGGGATTGGGAGCATCCGTATCTGACGCTGGATCCGGCGTATGAGGCGGAGGAGCTGCGGTTGTTTGCGGACCTGGTGGAGCAGGGGATGGTGTACCGGGGCAAGAAGCCGGTGTACTGGAGCATTCCGTGTCGGACGGCCCTGGCGGAGGCGGAGGTGGAATACCAGGAGCATGTCAGCCGGAGCGTGTACGTGAAGTTTCCCATCGTGGGCCGGCCGGGGACGTACCTGCTGATTTGGACGACCACGCCGTGGACGTTGCCTGCGAATCTGGCGGTGGCCTACAACTCCACCTTCAGCTACGCGGTGGTGCGGGTGGACGGGGAGGACTACGTGTTGTCGGCGCTGCTGGTGAACACGGTGGCGGCGAGGTGTGGTTGGACGAATTTCCAGATCGTCCGGCATCTGGACGCGGGTCACCTGCAGCACGTGGAGTACGAGCATCCGTTCTGCAAACGGACCGGCCGGTTGTACGCGGGGGATGCGTTTGTGGACAACGTGACCGGGACGGGCTTCGTGCACATCGCGCCGGGGCACGGTCTGGAAGACTATTTGCTGGGGTTGGAACATGGTCTGCCGGTGTATTCGCCCGTGGACGATGACGGGCGGTTCACCTGGACGGACGATCTGCCGCGGGAGGCGCAGATGCCGGCGGAATTCATCGGCAAGTCCATCCTGGAAAGGGACGGCCGGAGCGAGGCGAACGAAGTGGTGCTGCGCGAACTGCGCGGTCGGAAGCTGCTGCTGCACGAGGAGGACTACCGGCACAGCTACCCGCACTGCTGGCGGAGCAAGACGCCGGTGATTTTCCGGGCGATGCACCAGTGGTTCATCCGGCTGGACCACGTGCCGCCGGGCAGCGGGCCGGGGACGCCCACCTTCCGCGAGCGCGCCCTGGCGGAGATCGAGAAGGTGACGTGGATCCCGGAGTGGGGAAAGAACCGGATTGCGGCGGCGGTGAAGGCGCGGCCGGACTGGTGCATCAGCCGGCAGCGTGCGTGGGGGGTGCCGATTCCGGCGTTTTACGATGGGCAGGGCCGGCCGATGCTGGATGCCGCGCTGGTGCGGCGTGCGGCGGATCTGATCGAGCGGCACGGGTCGAATGTGTGGTTCGAATGGCCGGTGGAACGGTTGTGGTCGGAGATCCGGCCCGACGGTTGGTCGGGTCCGGAACCGGCGGCCAAGTCCGCGGACACGCTGGACGTGTGGATTGATTCGGGCAGCTCGTCCCGGGCGGTGATTGCGCGCCGGCCGGAGCTGCGGGGTTCACCCCTGCCGTTTCAGTGCGACATGTATCTGGAGGGTTCGGACCAGCATCGGGGCTGGTTCCAGTCGTCGTTGCTGCTGTCCCTGGCCTCGCAGGGGGCGGCGCCGTATCGGACGGTGTTGACGCACGGGTTCATGGTGGATGCGGATCGGGAGAAGATCTCCAAGAGCCGGCAATCCACCGGCGGGTATGAGAAGCCGCAGACGGCCGAGGCGTATGTGCAGCGGTGGGGCGCGGACATTGTGCGGCTGTGGGTGGCCTCGCAGGATTTCCGGAACGACATCGTGGTGAGCGAGGAACGGTTGTCGAAGGTGGCGGAGATCTACCGGGTGCTGCGCAACGCGCTGCGGTACCAGCTTTCGAACCTGTACGATTTCGATCCGGGGCGGCACCTTGTGCCGGATGCGGAGCTGACGGGGCTGGACCGATGGGTGCTGGACCTGTTCGGCCGGCTGGAAGCCGAGGTGCAGACCGCCTACGAACGGTACGAGTTTCACGTGGTGTACCAGAAAGTGAGCCAGTTCGTGGCGGTGGAGCTTTCGGCGGTGTACCACGACATCATCAAGGACCGGTTGTACACGGATCCGGCGGATTCGCGGCGGCGGCGTTCGACGCAGACGGCCCTGTGGCGGCTGGTGCAGGGCCTTTGCAAGATGCTGGCCCCGATTCTGGCCTTCACCGCCGACGAGGCCTGGGAACAGATCCCGGGCCGGCCGGCGGGGAGTGTGCACGAGCAGGTTTGGGAACCGGTGCGGTTGCAGCGTGGTGCCGAGGAGGTCGAGCAGTGGGACAACCTGTTCCGGCTCCGGGAGAGGCTGCTGCCGGAGCTGGAGAAGGCGCGCCAGGCAAAGGTGATCGGCAAGGCCCTGGAGGCGCGGTTGATCCTGCGGGGTGAGGACCCGCTGTTTGCGTGTGCGCGTGCGCACGCGGAGGCGTTTCGGGAACTGATGAACGTGTCCCAGCTGGCGTTCGTGCCCGGCCCGGACGGGCATGGGAGCGTGGAAGTGGTGCACGCGGAGGGTCGGAAATGCGAGCGTTGCTGGCACTGGGAACCGGATGTGGGCCGGCACGCGGAGCATCCGACGTTGTGCGGTCGTTGCGTGGAGGCGGTGCGGGATGCGGGGGCGTCGGTCCCGGCCGGTGGACGACCGGGCTGAGCGGGGCCGGACCCGGCCGCCGGACCGGGCGCAACCGGGGCAGGCGGGGGCGCCGCCGGCGGCAGATGCAGGAGGAAGGGCAGCCATGCCAGTGCAGAATCGGATCGTAAAGGTTCAGAAGCGGAACCGGGCGCTGGTGACATTCGATCCGGAGCGGATCCGGCGCGCGATCCTGAATGCCGCGCGTTCCATCGGCGGGTTCCGGCAGGATCATCTTCCGCACATCAACGGGCGGTTGTTCGATGCCTGTCCGACCGACGAGGAGTTGGCGGATTTTCTGGCCGATGCGGTGATCGTGTGCCTGAACAGCGATCCGCATCACCTGATCACGAATTTCCCCCCGACCATCGAGGAGATTCAGGACGATGTCCTGCACGTGTTGCGGAGTTACGGGTTTCAGCACACGGCGGACGCGTACGAGTGTTACCGGTGGGGACGGCACTGGTTGCGGTTGGGCGCGCTGCAGCCGGAGCAGTTCATGGGCAACGGATTTCCGGTTGCGATCGTGGAGCGGGAGCTGGGGTGGGCGCGGCCGCTGGGCTGCCACACGGTGGCGGGGCTGAACGAGCTGACGCGGTCGGGCCGGTGGAAACCGGTGGTGGAGGAATCGCTGGCGCGGTATGAGGCGGCGCTGGACGAGGCGGCGCGCAAGGTGATGGCGCGGCTGAATGCCGGGGATCCGCTGCGGATGTTGTGGATCAGCGGGCCCAGTTCGTCCGGAAAGACCACCACCACGGTGAAGCTGACCCGGCGGCTG
This sequence comes from Limisphaera sp. 4302-co, assembly GCF_049537155.1. Taxonomy (NCBI): domain Bacteria; kingdom Pseudomonadati; phylum Verrucomicrobiota; class Verrucomicrobiia; order Limisphaerales; family Limisphaeraceae; genus Limisphaera; species Limisphaera sp. 4302-co. The sequence goes on along the minus strand of NZ_JBMVQZ010000020.1, from coordinate 15,434 downwards.
GAGAAGGAGGGGCTGCGCTTTCTGATGCTCAACCTGGATGATTATTTCTGGTCGCTGGTGGAGCATCCGACCGACTGGATCAACGACCGGAACTACGAGACGCCCGAGGCCCTGGATCTGCAGTTGCTGAACCGGCATCTGTTGGATCTTCTGGAGGGGCGGCCGATCGAGAAGCCGATTTACAGTTTCAAGGAGGGGCGGCGCGTGGGGACCAAGACGGTGCGGCGGGAGCCGGACCAGATTCTGTTGCTGGACTGCCTTCACGGATTCTATCCGCCGATCACCGAGGGCGTGGAGCCGCGCAGCCAGTTCCGGATCTACATCGAGACGTTGCATCCTCTTTACGAGGGCGACGGCAGCAGCGGCAGGCTGACGGCATTCACGGATGTGCGGCTGGTGCGGCGGATGTTGCGGGACATGAAACACCGGGCACACCGGCCGTTGCTGACGTTGCTGCACTGGCATTACGTGCGTGCGGGCGAATTGTTCAGCATCATTCCGCTGATGGGCCTGGCGGATCATGTGATCAACGGCGGGTTTCCGTTTGACTGGCCCCTGTTGCAGCCGTGGTTTTTGGGGCCGGAATCGTTGTGGCCGCGGCCGGAGGAGCTGGCACCGTATGCAGGGTTCCTGGATGCGCGGATCCGGTACGAGCGGGTGCATGCCCTGCTGCGGAGCGTGGAGCCGATTTCGTTCGAGGAGGCGGCCCGGTTGATTCCCGGCGATGCATTGGTGCGGGAGTTCATCGGAGGGAGCACACTGCCGATCCCACACAATGAATGAGTTTGACCAGCGGGAAGGATTGCGGGTGTGGGAAGGCGAAGAGGGCGCGGTCGGGCAGCCGGCCCGGGCACCGGAGAGCCTTTTGTACGATCCGCCTTCGATTTTGGAGCCGGTGGATGTGACCCGGCTGTTCCCGCGGCGGCAACCGCTGGAGGTGGAGCTGGGTTGCGGGGATGCGACGTTTCTGGTGGAGTACGCGGCCAGGCACCCGGAACGGAACTTTCTGGGGATCGAGCGGCTGTTGGGGCGTATCCGGAAACTGGACAAGAAAGGCCGGCGCCTGGGGCTGACGAATCTGCGGGGCATCCGGATCGAGTGCGGTTATTTTCTGCAGTATCTGCTGCCGCCGGGGACGGTCTCGGTGTTTCACATCTATTTTCCGGACCCCTGGCCGAAGAAGAAGCACCGGCGCAACCGGCTGATTCAGGCGCGGTTTCCCTCGCTGGCCCACGCCGCGCTGGTTCCGGGCGGGCGGGTTTACCTGCGCACGGACGACCCGGATTATTTCGCGCAGATGCAGGAGGTGTTTGCGGCCGCGCCGGTTTTCCGTCCGGTGGAGACGCCGCCGGAGCTGATGGAGTTGGAAACGGATTTCGAGCGGGAGTTTCATGCGCGGGGGATTCCCACGTTGTACGCGGCGTACGAGCGGGACTGAGCGGCGGGGGCGATCCCCGGCGGGAGGGGCCGGTTCCGGATTTGCTTGCACGGCCGGCATGCCGGTTTCATGGTGGCTGGGATGAGGGATCTGCGATGAGACCGGAACTGGTGGCGCGCATGGTGGGCGGGGCCATCCTGGTGCTGGTGGCGGTGTTGCTGGTGGCCAGCGGCACGTACGTGGTGGAGCCCGGTTACCGCGGCGTGGAGATCATTCTGGGCCGCGTATCCGAAGCGTTCAAACCGGAGGGGTTCGGCCTCAAACTGCCGCTGGTGAGCACGATTCATCCGGTTTCGATCCGCCAGCAGACGGTGCGGGAGACGGCGGAATGTTATTCCTCGGACCTGCAGCAGATCCGGGTGGATCTGCGGATTCTCTACCGGATTCCGGAGTCGGCGGTGGTGCGGTTGTTCCGGGATTACGATGGCGATCCGTTCGGGCAGTTGGTGGCTCCGCGGGTGCACGAGGCGCTGAAGGAGGTGGTGGCGCTGCAGAATGCCGAGCAGATCGTGAAGAACCGCGAACAGATCAAGGTGCGGACGCTCGACCTGGCGCGGTCGAAGATCGGCGAGCTGGTGGTGGTGGAGGATCTGGTGATCGAGGACATCAAGCTGACGCCCGAGCTGGAGCGGGCGATCGAGCAGAAGATGGTGCAGGAGCAGGAGGCGGCCAAGGCCCGGTTCGTCCAGCAACGGGCGCAGATCGAGGCGAACACGGCGGTGATCAAGGCCCGGGGCGAGGCCGAGTCCATTCGCATCCGGGGCGAGGCTCTGAAGGAGAACCCCACCTATGTGGATTTGCAGATTGTGGACCGGTGGGATGGGCAGGCCCCGCTGGTGGTGGGCGGGGGACAGATCCTGATGTCGGTTTCGGAGTTGTGGCGGTTTTCCGGGACGAACCATGCGCGCGCGCAATCCCTATTACCCGCACGATCGCGTTGAGTTGGTGATCCCGGCGTATCTGCCGCGGTTGTTGGCGGCAGCGGCGGTGTTGTTTGTGCTGGTGCTGCTGGGTGCGACCGGCAGTTACATCGTGCCGCCCGGGCACCGCGGGGTGAAGGTGACGCTGGGGCGGGCGGCGGAGCAGTTCCTGCCGGAGGGGTTCGGGTTCAAGCTGCCACTGGTGACGCGGGTGGTGCCCATCAGCGTGCGGCAGCGCACGGTGCCGTTGCATGCGGAATGTTTTTCGTCGGACCTGCAGCAGGTGACGCTGGATCTCAGGATCCTGTACCGGGTTCCGGAACAATCGGTGGTGCAAATCTACCGGCAGTATGCGGGAGACCCTTTCGACAACCTGATCGCGCCGCGGGTGCAGGAGGCGGTCAAGGAGGTCACGGCATTGTTGACGGCGGAGCAGATCGTCAAGAACCGCGGGCAGGTGAAACTGGACGCGCTGGCCAGAGCCCGGGAGAAGATCGGCGACATCCTGGAGGTGAACGATCTGGTGATCCGGAACATTGATCTTTCGGACGAGCTGGAACGGGCCATCGAGGCCAAGATGGTGGCCGAACAGGAGGCGGCACGGGCGCGCTTCGTGCAGATGCAGACGGAGATCGAGGCGGAGACGGCGGTGATCCGGGCGGAGAGCGAGGCGCAGGCGATCCGCATTCGTGGTGAGGCGCTGCGATTGAATCCGGAATTCCTGCGCCTGCAGTTGGTTGAGAAGTGGAACGGGCGGTCTCCGTTGGTGGTGCCGGGGGATGTGAGCGGGACGGGGTCGGGTCTGCTGTTGCCGGTGGGCCGTCCGGCGCCGGCCGGGGACGAACCCTGACAGGTCCGCAACAGTGGTGGTTGCGGGTGGTTGTCCTGGCCGGAGTGGCGGTGGGATTGCTGGCGTTGTTCCCGCGGGCCCTTGCGGGCTTGGAGTTGGCGGCGCGGGAGTTGCGGTACTTCTGGTGGGTGATCCTGCTGGTGGCTGTGGGCGTGTGGTTGCTCCGGGGGCTGGGCCGGCGGTGAGGCGGCCTGCGCGGGCTCATCCCGGCTGCGGACAGTGGATCAGGTGGGGCTTTCTTCCAATGGAACCAGACCCTGGGCGATGGCGTAGCGGGTGAGGGCGGCGACGCTGTGGAGGTCGAGCTTGGTCATGATGCGTTCGCGGTGGGTTTCGACCGTGCGCACGCTGACGCCGAGGCGATCGGCGATTTCCTTGTTGGAGAAGCCGCGGGCGATGAGGGAGAGGACCTGCTGCTCGCGCCGGCTCAGGCGGGCGCCGCCGGCGCCGGGAGCCTGGCGACGGACCCATTGGTTCAGCGCGGTTTCCGTCACCTGCGGGCTCAGGACCACTTCGCCCTCATGGATGCGCAACAGGGCTTGGACGAGTTGTTCGGCGGGGATGTCCTTCAGGAGGTAACCCCTTGCACCGGCGGTGAGGGCGCGTTGGATGTAGTCGGGTCGGTTGTGGACCGAGAGGATGACGACGCGGGTGGCCGGGGAGCACTCGCGCAAGGTTTCGCAGAGCTGCAGGCCGTCCATGTTGGGCATGTTGATGTCCACCAGCATGAGGTCGGGCCGAAGTTCGGCGGCCCGGCGGACGGCTTCCTGACCATCGGCGGCTTCGCCCACGACCTGGAGTCGGGGATGCTCGGCCAGACAGGAACACAGGCCGCGTCGGACGACGGGATGGTCGTCCACGATGAAGACACGAACGGGCTTTTGGGATGCGCGTTTTCCTGGCATCGGTCACCGGAGCTGCCGGTTGCATCCTAGGCGGCGGGTCGGGCGTTGTAAAGCCGGCCAGTCCCGGGTGCGGGCATTTCCGCGCGGGCGCCTGCCGGGGGAAGAGCCGGGTGGTGCCCGGCCGAGGGGCGGGGGACGATGTGGCCGGGGGCCGGGGTCAGTCGGTCTCTTCTTCGCGCAGCCGTTCGCGGCGTTCGATGGCCTCGGGATGGCTGTCGAGGTTTTGAGAGAGGTAGACGTGCCGCAGTTCCTGGCCGAAACCGAGCCGGCGGAAGAAGGCCAGTGCGGGTTTGTTGGCCTCGTCCGTGTCAACCAGCATGATGCGTGCGTCGCGTTCGATGAAGCGGCTGGTGAGGTGTCGGACCAACCGGGAGGCCACGCCGCGTCTGCTCCAGCCCGGGTGGACGCCAAGCCATTCGAGCCAGCCGTAGCGCCAGGCGCTGCCGCGTTTCTGCATGATGCTGCCGAGGGCGAAACCGATCACCCGATCATTTGCCACGGCCACGAGGCAGGTCTCGGGCTCGGCACTGAAGAGTTTCATGACCTCGTCCTCGTCCCAACACCGGTAAAGGGTGGGCAGCTTCTCGGCCGTGAAGAGCCGCTGGCCGAGGGCGTAGACCTCGGGCAGGTCTTCCAGCCGCATGGGGCGTATTTCAACAGAGGGAGTTTCCGGTTTGCGCCGGCGCGTTCCGGTCCGGGCGGCCGGCCTGGGTAATGAAGGTTTCATGGAATCGGATCCAACGTTCGTGGGGAAAGTTGCCTGGAAAACCAGAAGCTCATACGAACCGGCACGGCTCAGGAGGTGAGCGTGCCGAAACGAGGGAACGAACGAGGACAAACGGCGGCCTCTCCCAACGCGTGGGGTCGGGCTCGTCGTTCTTCAGGCTCGTCGTTCACGCCCCAACGGTAGCGGTCCCTGCCGGGCCGTGTCAATGGAAGTGCCACCCGGCTCGGTTGCAACTTCCTGGCCGTCAGATGGTTATAGTTGTGGGAACCATCCTTTGCCCCTGGGCGGGTGGCGGGCCTCCGCCGGGGGGCAGGATGAGGGTCGGGGATGTGCAACCTAAAGCTTCACAACGGTTTGCCGATCCGCGGCCGGCGGCCCGGGTCGTGTGCGGAGGTGTGGCGAGTTGGGTACGCCGGGCCGAACGGGGCGGGTCATGGGGTCTGGGTCAGGGTGCTGTTCTTTGGGAGGCTATCTTTGATGGGGCGCAGCAGCTCGTTCTGGATGATGCGGATGCGTTCGACCTGGCCCTTGGCGGGAAAGCGCTGGTGGAAGTTCGTGACTTCGAATTCCGGGATGAGAGTGTTCCATGGTTGCAGGAGTTCCATCCAGCGGTGGAGGCGATCTTCGGCGGGTTCGTGTTGGCCATGTGCGGTGAGTTGGGCACAGACCCGGATCATGGCCCTGATGGTGACGGGGCAGGTGACCATGTACTGGTGGTTGCCCCATGCCTCGCCCCAGGCTTTTCGGGCGGCGAACAGGAAGTCGCTCAGAATTTGGTACTGTCGTTCGGCCTCTTTGGCTGGGGAATGGCATGGCTCGTTTTCGAGCCATCGATGGACTTCGTGGAACAATTCGGATTGGAGGATCCACTTGTCCTTTTGGGTGCGGCTGCCGAGTCGGTTGATGCGGTAGCGGAGCGGGCTGTCGCTTCTGCTGTAGAGCATGTGCACGATGCTGGCGGCCAGGCGCTGTTGCGGGGAGATCCAGGAGACCTTTTCGTACAGGTCCACGAGGTGGCTCCTGCTGATGCGGGTGGGGGTGGAGTTGATGACGACGAACATTTCGGCGGCGAAGTCGCGGCTTTGTCCGTCGAAGATGATGCAGGGGACCTGGACGGTTCGGGCCTCTTGGGGGTGTTTTTTGGCGAGGAAGTGGAGGGCGGCCAGGCGATGTTGCCCGTCAATGATGAGGTACGGCTGGGCGGGGTTTTGGAGGTGGCCCACACCGGGGAGGTTGGACAGGGGCGTAAATTCGAGCCTTTCCTGGCTGAACAGGAGCACGGTCCCCGGGATGGGCGGTTGGGTGAGGGCGGTTTCGTAGAAGTTCATGATGGCCCGGATCTTTTTGGCTGTCAGTTTGCGTTGGAAGGCTTCGTCGCTGCGTTCGACCCCGGCGATGAAACGGGCCACCTCGTCCTCCTGGGCGGGCGGCGTGGGTCGGATCTGCTCGCCTTCGTGGTGGAAGCGCGAGGTGAACCGGATGTGGCGGAGGAGATCTTCCGCCGGGAAGCTGACGAAGTAGAAGCGGGCGTCTTTTTGTTGGATTTGAACGGCGATCATGGGGTGTGTGAATCGGGGTTGGTTGGAACGGGACCGACGTTGCAGGCCGGAGGAAGCGAGGAGGTGAACGGCCCGGAAGGGCTGTCCGGTGTCCGCCCGGTCTGATCCGGGCGGACATCGTGGTGGGTTGTTTTCATGTGCGGGCCTCCTCCGTTTCTGCTCCTGTTTGGCGGACCGGTCCGTCTTTTGAGCCGGCGCCCCGGGGCGGCCTGCCCGACCAACGGCCGGGTGATGATGACAGCCTAGGGAGTCGGGCTGGGGAGTCAAGGAGTCGGGTTGGGGTGCGGTGGCGGGTTGTGGAGGGGTGCTGCTGGGGGCCGTCAGTGCGGGTTTGCCCGGGGGCGAGTCTCTCTTATGCTCTGGATCTGCGATGGAGATCGTCCTGGTGTTGTGCATCACGGCGGTGGCCGTTTGGTTGTTTGTGACGGAGCGGTTCCGCGTGGATCTGGTGGCGCTCATGTTGATGGGCGCACTGATCGTGGCGGGGCTGGTGCTCCAGTTTGCGGGTTGGGGCCAGACGGGCCGGTGGATCACGCCGGACGAGGGGGTTTCGGGCTTCAGCAATCCGGCGGTGTTGACGGTGGCGGCGATGTTCGTGTTGAGCGCCGGTTTGCAGAAGACGGGTGCGGTGGGTTTTGTGGCGCGGTGGTTGGAAGGGTTGGCGCGGCATCCGGTCTGGCTGGTGCTGGTGACGGTCGTGTTGGCCGGGGTGTTGTCGGCGTTCATCAACAACACGGCGGTGGTGGCGGTGTTTTTGCCGATGGTGCTGGCGGCGTGTGCGCGTGGCGGGATGCCGCCCTCGCGGGTGTTGATTCCATTGTCGTATGCGGCGCAGATGGGTGGCGTGTGCACGCTGGTGGGGACCTCGACGAATCTGCTGGTTCATGCGTTGTCGGAACGGGCGGGGGTGGGGTCGTTTGATTTGTTCGAGTTCACGCCGCTGGGGGTGGTGTTGCTGGCGGTGGGGTCGGTGTATCTGGTGGTGGCGAGTCGGTGGTGGTTGCCGCACCGGGGGACGGTGCAGCGGGTGGAGAACTATCAGTTGGGGCCGTACCTGGCGGAGCTGCGGGTGCGACCCGATTCGCGTCTGGTGGGCCGGGTGTTGGGGGAGACACCGCTGGGGCGGGGCGACACGGTGGCGGTGTTGGAGGTGCTGCGGGCGGGTCGGCGCCTGTTTGTGCCCTTGCAGGAGAGCGTGCGTGCGGGTGACGTGCTGTTGGTGCGGGCGGATCCGCGGGCGCTGATGGAGATCCGGACGGCGTGGGGCCTGGATCTGTTACCGGGGTTTGCCGCCACGGACGCGAGTCTGGAGGGCGAGAACCTGAAATTGGTGGAGGTGATCATTCCGGCGGGCTCGGCCTGGGAGGGGCGGACGCTGGGGAGTTTGAATTTTCAGCACCGGTATGGTGCGACGGTGCTGGCGGTGCGCGCCGGCAACCGGACGTTGCAACAGCGGTTGAGTCAGGTGGAGCTGGAGGTGGGGGACGCGTTGCTGGTGTTGGGGCCGGCCGAAGCGTTGGATCGGCTGCGGGCGGATCCGAATGTGCTGATGTTGCAACCCGTGGACGAACCGATCCTGCGCCGGCACAAGGTGCCTCTGGCGGTGGGTGTGGTGGCGGGGGTGATGTTGCTGACGGGGTTGAACGTGTTGCCGGTGATGGTGTCGGCCATCGTGGGGTGTATTGCGCTGGTGATGTGCCGGTGCCTGACGCTGGACGAGGCATATGCGGCGGTGGACTGGCGGGTGGTGTTTCTGCTGGCGGGGACCTGGCCGCTGGGTTTGGCGCTGCAGAAGACGGGTGCGGCGGCCGGGATGGCCGAGGCGGTTCTGTTCCTGACGGGGGACACGAATCCGTGGCTGGCGTTGGCGGTGTTGTATGCGGTGACGGCGTTTCTGACCGAGTTTCTGAGCAACAACGCCACGGCGGTCATGCTGACGCCGGTGGCGCTTTCGATGGCGGATTCGCTCGGGGCGGATCCCAAGCCGTTTCTGATGGCGGTGTGTTTTGCGGCTTCCACCAGTTTCGCCACACCGGTGGGTTACCAGACCAATGCCATGGTGTATCACCCGGGCGGGTACCGTTACATGGATTTTGTGCGGGTGGGCTTGCCTTTGAATCTGCTGTTCTGGGTGATCTCGGTGGCTTTGATCCCGCGGTTCTGGCCGTTTTGACCGGGTTGTCCGGCGGTGGAGAAGCGGGGCGGGGCGCCATGGGCGCCGGGCTTTGCTCTTGGCAGGGGCCTTGGATTTGGGTTTAAGCGGGGCTTGGTGACGCCGGAGCGATCAGGAGCAGCGGCGGAGGATCCGATGCCGGTGTGGGAGCGGCGCCGGCGCGCCGCGGGCTGGGTGCTGGGTCCGTTGGTGTTCGGCGGCCTTTGGGTGTGGCCGTTGCCGGAGCTCCCAGTGGAGGCGCACCGGCTGCTGGCGGTTTGGGGGCTGGTGATGGTGTGGTGGGTGACGGAGGCGTTGCCGCTGGGTGCCACGGCTTTGCTGGGGGCATGTTTGTGTGTGTTGTTCGGGGTGGAGGAGGCGCGGGCGGTGTTTCGGAGTTTCGGGCATCCTGTTCTCTTCCTCTTCGTGGGGAGTTTTCTGCTGGCTGCGGGGATGGTGCGGCATGGTCTGAGCCGGCGCCTGGCGGTGGCTTTGCTGAGTTTGCCGGGGGTGGCTGCGAGCCCGGTCCGGCTGCTGGCCGCCTTTGCGGCCGCCTGTGGGGTGTTGTCCATGTGGATTTCCAACAGCAGTACCGCGGCGATGTTGTTCCCGATGGCCCTGGCGGTGATCGCCGAGTGGACCGGTGCGGGGCACGCGTCGGTCTGTACGCGGCGGTTGGAGGGTGCCTTGTTGCTGGTGGTGGCCTTTGCGGCTTCGATTGGCGGGATGGCGACACCGGTGGGTTCGCCGCCGAATCTGATCGCGCTGGCGTTTCTTCGGGAGCAGGTCGGGCTGCACCTGACCTTCCTGCAGTGGATGGTGGTGGCGCTGCCGGTGACGGCGGGATTGGGCGTGTTTTTGGTGGGGTACTTTGCGGCCCTGTGCGGCGGTGGACGGAGCGGGCCCGCGGACCTGACGTCGCGGATACGGGCGCTGCGTGCGGAGCTCGGTCCCTGGACACGTGGCGAGAAGCAGGTAATGGGCGCTTTCGGCCTGACGGTGACGCTGTGGTTGTTTCCGGGCGCGGTGAGTGTGGTGGCGGGGATGGACTCGCCGTTGTACCGGTGGTGGGAACGGCACCTGCCGGAGGAGGTTTGTGCGTTGCTGGGAGCGTTGCTGCTGTTTGCGCTGCCGGTGGATTTGCGCAGGGGCGAATTTGCCCTTGGCTGGGAGGAGATTCGGCGGCTCGACTGGGGGACGATTCTGTTGTTCGGGGGCGGGCTGGCTTTGGGTGAGGCGGCGGTGAGGACGGGTCTGGCGCCGTGGCTGGGCCGGTGCCTGGTGGAGGCGCTGCCGGTGACGCATGTTTTCACGCTGACGCTGTTGTTTACGGTGGCGGCGGTGGCGTTGACGGAGACCACGTCCAACACGGCGACGGCGAATCTGGTGGTGCCGATGGCCCTGGCTGCCGCCCGGGCGGCGGACGTATGGCCGGTGGCACCGGCGTTGGGGGCCTGTCTGGGGGCGTCGCTGGCGTTCATGCTGCCGGTGTCCACCCCGCCGAACGCGATGGTGTATGCATCGGGTCGGATCCCGCTGGGGAGCATGTTGCGTCATGGGCTGGTGTTGGACGTGGCGGGGATTGTGCTGGTGGTGGTGGCGGCGACGTGGTGGATGCCGTGGGTATTGAATTGGATGGACTGATTGCTCCTGCCTGACGGCGCGGGCTTGCCCGTGCGGGCCGTCCGATCCGATGATGGGCGCCGGTGCGGGGCACCGGGACATTCGCAGGAGCAGACAGAAGATGAAGGTCACACTGTACGGAGCGGCGGGAGAGGTCACGGGGTCGGCGTACCTTGTGGAGACGGGTCGGGCGCGGGTGTTGGTGGATTTCGGGCTGTTCCAAGGGCACGGCAAGGCGGAGAAAAAGAACCGGGTGCCCGCGGGGTTGCGTGCGCGGGGACTGGATGCGGTGCTGATCACGCACGCGCATCTGGATCATGTGGGTCGGCTGCCTTTGCTGGTGCCGGCGGGTTATCGGGGGCCGATCTATGCGCACGAAGTGACGGCCGAGCTGGCGGGCCTGGTCCTGCGGGACTCGGCCAAGGTGCAGGCGCATGATGTGGCGCGGTTGAACCGGAAACGGATGCGGGCGGGCAAGCCGTTGCTCCAACCGCTTTACGGCGAGGCGGAGGTCAACGCGGTGTTGGAACTGTTTCGCCCCGTGGACTACGGCGTTTGGACCGAGGTGGCGCCGGGTGTACGGGCCCGCTGGGTGAACGCGGGCCACATGCTGGGTTCGGGCAGCATCGAGCTGGTGGCGGAGACTGCCGGGGGGCTGCGGCGGGTGGTGTTCTCGGGCGACGTGGGACCGCCGGGGCTGGCCCTGGTGCCGGATCCGGAGGAGCCGGCGCCGGGTCAGGTGGTGTTTTTGGAATCCACGTACGGGGACCGCGACAACAAGTCGCCGGCGGAAACGCTGGCCGAGTTCCGGGCGATCATCGAGTCGGCCGTGGAACAGAAGGCGCGCGTGTTGGTGCCGGCCTTCGCCATCGGACGAACCCAGCAGATCCTGTATCACCTGGATGAACTGTTCTGCGCGGGCGTGGTGAAACCGTTTCCGGTGTATCTCGACAGTCCGATGGCGATCGAGGCCACCGGGATTTATGCGCGGCATCCGGACCTGTTTGACGCCGAGGCGCGGGCCCTGCAGCGGGCGTGCGAGCTGGTGCGGACGCACCGGCACGTGATTCCTTGTCCGACCCCGGAGGATTCGATGCGCTTGAACGATGCGCCGGGGCCGTGCCTGATCATGGCCGGCTCGGGCATGTGCACCGGCGGCCGGATCCTGCATCATCTGAAGCACGGGCTGTGGCGGCCGGAGACGGTGGTGATGTTCGTGGGGTATCAGGTGGAAGGTTCGCTGGGGCGGCGGTTGGTGGACGGTGCCCGGCGGGTGCGCATTTTCGGGGAGGAGATCGCCGTTCGCGCGCGGATTCACACGTTGAACGGATTCAGTGCGCATGCGGGTCAGAGCGCGTTGTTGCGGTGGTTGGAACCGCTGACGCGGGTCGGGCCCCGGGTGGTGCTGACGCACGGAGAACCGCGCGGCCGGCAGCCGCTGGCCGAGCAGATCGAGAGGCGCTTCGGATTGGAAGTCCTTCAGCCGGAGTTCGGCGAAACGGTCGAATGGTGAGGAGCGGGTGGGGCCGTCCGTTCCGGCGGTTTTTAGGGCGTGGCGGACGGGTCCGGCGTTGATTCCTGCCCGGAGCCGGCGGACTTGTGACGGCAGTTCAGAACAGCTCCGGCATGCCTTCTTCCAGGAACCGGATGCTGGAGAGAAGTCCTTCCTTGCGGGCCAGTTCGCGCAGCAGGCGCGGGGGTTCCTCCGGATCTTCGAACGACAGTTTGAACGTGCCGTAGTGCATGGGCACCATCCACTGGGCACGGACGTCCTTGAACACTTGAAGGGCCTCCTCGGGACCCATGTGGACGTTGCGGAAGGAATCGGGCTTGTAAGCGCCGATGGGCAGCAGGGCGATCTCCGGCGGACAGTGTTGGCCGATTTCCTTGAAGCCTTCGAAGTAGGCGCTGTCACCGGCATGGAAGACCCGGCGGCCCTGGTATTCGAGGAGGAAACCGCCGTAGCCGCGGTGGTCGTCGCGCAGGACGCGTGCCCCCCAGTGCAGGCACGGGGTGAGGGTGACCTTCCAGCCGTTGTGGGAGAAACTGTCCCACCATTCGAGTTCCACGATGCGTTCGAAACCGAGGTCATGGGCCAGATCGCCCATGCCCCACGGCATGACGGCGATGCGGGGATGGGGCAGTTTGCGGAGGCTGGGCCGGTGGAAGTGATCGAAATGGGCGTGGGTGAGCAGGACGAGGTCAATGGGCGGCAGGTCCTCCACCTTCAGCCCGGAGTGCCGGATCCTTTTGAGGAAGAAAAGCCAGTTGGCGAAGTTCGGGTCGATCAGGACGTTCAGGTCGGTGAACTGGATGAGGAACGAGGCGTGCCCGATCCAGGTGAGCGCGATCTGGCCCGGATGCAGTTTGGGGAAGGCCGGCGGCTTGGGTGAGCCCGTGCGCGGTGTCAGGAGGGCTTTCCAAACCATCTCCCGGAAGAATGTGCGCGGGTTGAAGGCGCGGGTCGGGGTCAGATCCCGCAAACGCCGCGGCAACCGGCGTTCCCGCCGGTAGACCGGAGGTTTGCTGCGTGGACCCGGAGTCATCTTCGATCCATGGCCACGTGTACGACGGCGTCGAATAAAAAGCAAGGCGGGCCGTCGAATCCGACGAAGACCGGCGGCAGTGCCGGTGAGAAGAGCCAGAAACCGGGAGGGTTCATCATGAAAAGGTCGTTGACGATTCTGACCGCGGTGACCCTGGCGCTGGCGACAGTGTCCTCGGCGCGTGCGGGAGACCGCGAGTGGGCCACGGCCGGCAAGATCCTCGCCGGTGCGGTGGTGGGTGCCACGCTGGTGGCCGCGTTGCAACCGGTTCCTGTCTGTGCCACGCCGCCTGTGGTGGTGGCGCCCCCGCCTCCGCCCGTGGTGGTGACACCGGCTCCGGTGGCGGTGGCGCCGCCTCCGGTCGTGGTCGCACCGCCACCAGTGGTGGTGGCCCCTGCGCCGGTGGTGGTGAGGCCCCGACCGGTGGTGATGGCACCTGCTCCCCGGGCCGTCGTGCATGTGCGGGTTGCCCGTCCGGTACGGTTGCACGGGCACTGCCGTTGACGGGACGTTGACCGGAGGAACCAGACCCGCCCGGTGCCCTTGCCGGGCGGGTTTTTCATTGCCGGGGAGTCGGGCGGCCGGCTACCCCTGCCCGGCGTATGAACGGTTCGCACGCTTCCAACGAGCCTTTCGAGTCGCTGGCCCGCCGGCCGCGCTGGGAGGACCCGGTCTATGCCTCTCCCACGGCATGCGTGGTGGGCGAGGTGATTCTGGGCGCGGAGGCGAGTCTCTGGCCCTACACGGTCTTGCGGGCGGATTTGAATCGGATCGTCATCGGCCGCGGCACCAATCTGCAGGACCACGTGGTGGTGCATTTGTCGGCGGAGCGACCGTGCGAGGTGGGTGCGTACGTGACGGTGGGCCACGGCGCCGTGTTGCACGCGTGCACCGTGGAAGACGAGGTGCTGGTGGGCATGCGGGCCACGATCCTGGACGGGGCGGTCATCGGGGCGCAATCCATCGTGGGCGCGCAGGCGCTGGTGCCCCCAGACATGAAGGTGCCTCCCGGCTCGCTGGTTGTGGGTGTGCCGGCGCGGGTGGTGCGGTCACTTTCGGCCGGGGAACGGGCGTCGTTGCGACCCCGCGCGCTCCGGTACATCGAGCTGGCCCGGGCCCACGTGCGCCACGGTTGGATGCGCCGCGGTCTGCCCGGCAGTCCTTCCGAAGGGGCAACCTGCCGGGATTGAACTGCAGGGAGAATTCCGGCGGCGCAGCTCGACACCAGCTGGCTTCGGGGTAACTTGACCGCATGAGCAACCTGCTGGTGATCCTGCTGACGGCGCTTTTGAGCTCCAACGCTCCTCCGGCCGAACTGGCGCTGCCGGCAGCGTCCCCGGCCCGGACCGTCGCCGCGCCCGACCCCGCGGATCCGGTCGAACAGGAGTACCGCAGGTTGTTGGAGCTGGACGACCGGATGTTGGGCGAACTCGATCAGTTGATCCGCGACTTTCAAAACGCCGGGTCCGACAATGAGGCCGCACGGGCCGAGCTGCGGCGGCGCATCAAGGCCCGCATCGGCGAGGTCCGCGAGGCTTACGAGGCCTTTCTGCGGAAGCATCCGGATCACGCGCGGGCGCGGCTGGCCTACGGCAGTTTCCTGAACGAAATCAAGGACGAGGAAGGGGCCGTGGTACAGTGGGAAAAGGCGCGGCAGCTCGACCCGACCAATCCGGCCGCGTGGAACAACCTGGCCAATTACTACGGGCATCGCGGCCCGGTGACCAACGCCTTCCGCTATTATCAGCGGGCCATCGAGTTGGATCCACGCGAGCCGGTGTACTACCACAACTTCGGCACCACGGTGTATCTGTTCCGCAAGGATGCCATGGAATACTTCGGCATCACCGAGCAGCAGGTGTTTGACAAGGCACTGGACCTTTACGCCCGCGCCCTGCAACTGGATCCGACCAACTTTTTCCTCGCCCACGACATCGCCCAAACCTACTACGGCATCCGCCCGTTACGGACCAACGAGGCGCTGCTGGCCTGGACCTACACCCTCGGCCTGGCACGGGACGCCATCGAACGCCAGGGCGTGCTCATTCACATGGCCCGGATCCGGATCCTGGCCGGCCAGTTCGACCAGGCGCGGGCGTTGCTGGAGAAGGTAACCGAACCCGCGCTGGCGGATCTGAAAGCCCGGGTGGAACGGAACCTGCGTGAACGCGAAGCGCGGGCGCGGGGGAGCCGGGAGGACTCACCTTCGGGCCCCGCGCCGTGAACCCCGGCGGTTGCAGGGGTGCAGGGGCCTTTCCCCGGCCAGATTCGAAGGCGTTGACCTGCATCAAGGCGGGTCGGTGGCCGGGCGGCCATATTGGCGGGCGATGACAACGAACATCGTCACCGTGGACGTCCGGGAGGATCTGAAGGCGGGTCGGCAGCCTTGCGGGCGGATCATGGAGGCCGTGGCCGGGTTGCGACCGGATCAGGCCCTGCGGCTGCTCGTGCCCTTCGAACCGGTCCCATTGTACGGTGTGCTCGGCGCACGTGGATTGCGACACACCACGCGGGTGCTGCCCGAGGGCGATTTCGAGGTCCTGTTCACCTGGGGCCAGGAGGGGGCGTCCGGACCTGCCGGGTTTGACCCCGAATCTCAAGCCGGCGCCGGTTGTGGTTGCGGCTGCAGCGAGGGTGCGGGAGCGGTACCGGAGCCACTCGAGCTGGACCTGCGCGGGCTGGCCCCGCCGGAACCCATGACGCGGATTCTCGAG
>NZ_JBMVQZ010000019.1:0-38040 GCF_049537155.1 Limisphaera sp. 4302-co | reverse complement strand
TACACCCTCCCGCCCCCAGCGCTGGAAGGCATGTGGACGGCACTCTTGGAGCCGAATCGCCGGGGCAGGTCTTTCCATTTGGCGCCGTGGTCCAACAACCGGAAGATGCCCGCCACTGCCTTGCGCTTGTCGGTTCGGGGGCGGCCGTCCCCGGGGTTCTTGGGAGGATCGGCAATACGTGCGCAGAACCAATCCAACAGTTCATCGGTCAGTCGCACCACGACCGCAGGTTACTTTGTGATCGCCATATAAACTCAAGCCTTTGGAATAGGTTCTAGGGCGTCGGGCTGGACTTGGGCGAGCGAGCCGGGATCGGCAGTGGCTTTAGCCTCTCCACCCGATCCTCGACGTTTTAGACCGTTTGGGCAGTCCAGAGTCGGACCACGCAGATGCGGCACAGCAACCCAGACAGGAGGTGCTGGGCCTGTCACAGGCTAAAACCAATCCAACAGCCTGTCTGTAAGTTTCAGCACGACTGCATGATCGCTAAGTCACAAATGCTTGTCTATGGTTTTGGGACAGGTTCTCGTGTTCGTCCCTTCCTGGTAACATTCCGCAAGCGGTCAACAGTGGCTTTTCCATCACGTTGTGGTGCGTGTTTCTCACCTGGTCCAACCGGCTGCAAGCGTGGCGTTGGACTCTACGCCCAGCTTGTTGGCGTTGCAAAAGCTGCAGCAGGGTGAAACTACTGGAAGAGCCGTTGCACAAACTGCCACAGGTTGTTCCGCCAGTGTGTCGGGTCGTGGCCATATCCGTCAACGTGCCAGATGTGCGGCACCCCTCTTTCCTTCAGGAAGGTATGCACCCCTTGGCTGATCCGGATCAAACCGTCATTTTTGCCGCAGGAAAGATACAGCAGCTTCAGTCTTTGCTTGACGGCTTGCGGGTCGGGCACCAGTTGCGCCGGCGGCTTGGTATTTGGTGCGGCGGAGAAGGCTCCCACCCAGGCAAAAGTGTCCAAGTGTCCCAGGCCGATGTTCAGGGCCTGGCCGCCGCCCATGGATAAGCCTGCAATCGCCCGGTGCTCCCGGTCGGCCTGCACCGAATACCGCGATTCAATGGCCGGGATGACGTCGTCCAGCAACTCCCGCTCGAAGAGGGCGAACGCCGGGGCTGTGGCCATGGGGTTGGGGCCGGGCCGGTCGTCTTTCTGGGCACGGCCATTGGGCATCACCACGATCATCGGCACGGCCTTGCCGTCCGCGATCAAGTTGTCCATCAACACGTCCACGGTGGCAAACCGCTGCCACTCGGTCTCGTCGCCGCCGATGCCGTGCAGGAGGTAGAGCACGGGATACCTTTTATCGGGCGAGTAGCCCGGCGGTGTATAGACCTGCATCCGCCGCCTCGTGCCGACGGTCTTGGAGTCGTATTCGATCATCTCCAGCTTGCCACGGGGGATGCCCTCGCCCCTGGTTGTGATGCCGGCCGGCGGGTCGTCAAAGGCCGGCTTGTCGTCCGGCCCCAGCGTGATCGGTCCACCGAATCCACCCCGACCGCTTCGCCCGGCCGGGCCTGCGGGCGCAGCGGGAGCGGGCGTCGGTTCACCGGCAACGAAAGCTGCAGTGGTTGCGGCGCCGGGCGTGCCAGTGCTGGTGTCGCCGTCGGATTGGGGGATGATTTCGATCGCGCAGATTTGCGGGTTCTCGATTTTCGGTGTGAACGTAATCCTGATCTTGCCGTCGGTGACTTCGACGGGGACCGTCTCGATATAAGCGCGCGCAAAGCCCCCGGCTTTGACCCACGGATCGAAGTCCTTGAACTCCTTGCCCTGGACGTTGAACGAGAACACGCGCTGGCCCGGACCGGTGATGCCCTCGAAGGTTTCTGCGAAATGCAGCTTGACGATGTATTTGCCGTTGGGCACCGGCCAGGAGAAGGACTCCATGCTGTAGCGTTCCGCCCGGTAGAGGTCAGGCGACCTGGTGTTGGCGATCTCGAGGTCAGGCCGCTCGATCGTTTGCCCACCCTCGAAGCCCTGATCGGGCATCCAGACGTTCCCTTCGGCATCTTTGACCGGCTCGAATCGCCCGGCCTTGATCCGGATTGTTCTCGTAGCGGGCGCCGGGGTCGGGGTGGCGGTCGGAGCCGACGCATCGCGCCGGGCCACGATTTCCTCCCGCGCAAATTCGCCGACCTGCCGCGTGAACCGGATTTCGTTGCCGTTGGCCGAGAGCTTGCCGGTATAGGTGATGCGAATCTCTCGGTCCCCGAAAGTGAGCAGCTCCACAAACGAAATCGTGTCGCCCTCCACCTTGCCTTCTGTTAACTCGGCTTCGCGGGTGCGGTCGCCCACCTGCGACTTGGCTTTGCCCGTCAGCTTCGTTCCCTCCTGCTTGAAGGTGAACGTGTAGTACTGCTGGCCGATGAGTGAGTCGAAGTCGGT
Source organism: Limisphaera sp. 4302-co (assembly GCF_049537155.1). NCBI lineage: Bacteria > Pseudomonadati > Verrucomicrobiota > Verrucomicrobiia > Limisphaerales > Limisphaeraceae > Limisphaera > Limisphaera sp. 4302-co. The sequence goes on along the minus strand of NZ_JBMVQZ010000019.1, from coordinate 35,654 downwards.
TTTCCAAGTGCCGGTGACATCGACCGCGCTGGGCCTCGCCGCAGGCGTAGGGACGGCAGCAGCGGGTGCCGATCCGGCCCCGCTCATCGCATACATCTCGTGCGACGATGTGAATCCAGTAGGCCGGTCTTGGAACAGGAGCTGGGCAAAGGCATGCAGACTGCGCCGCCAGCTTTGCCACTCGTGGCCCGTGTTCGGAGACACGTAGAAGAAGGCATTCACCCCGGCGGCTTTCAGGGCCTCGGTGTTTGCCTTGGGGTCGCCGCCAAAACTATAGCGACCGCTCTCCAGTTCACGGCTGCCGTAGCTGATGAACACCACCTTGACCTTCTGCTTGAACGCCTCCAAGTCCGGTATGTCCGAAGGGGCAAGGCTCCCGCCGCTGAAGATGCCGATGTGCGAGAACTTGTCGAGATTGGCCAGTGTAATCATCCGGGTCTGCATGCCGCCCATCGAAAGGCCGGCCATGGCTCGGTTGGGCTGATCGGCCAGAGTGCGGAAGTTGGCGTCAATGAAGGGAATCAGGTCGTCCAGCAACACATTTGAGAAGGCGCTGAAGTCGAACAGCCGTCCGCTCGGGCCCCGCCCAGCCAGAGGCGCGTTCGTGCCGCGCGCCGGGGCGGCGTTGGTGGATCGACCCGCCGCCGGTCCACGCCCAAGCCCGAACGCACCCGGCACATAGCTGTTGGCCATCACAATGATGAACGGCTTGGCTTTGCCTTGGGCGATCAGGTTGTCCATGATCAGGCCCACTTTCCCTTGGTTGGGCCAGCCGGTCTCATCCTCACCGCCGCCATGTTGCAGGTACAGCACCGGATACCGCCGGGTCGGGTCCTTGTCATAGTCGGGCGGCGTATAGACAAAGCAACGGAGGACCGCATCCGCGCTCTTGGAGTAGTAGAGGACCTGCCGCAACTGGCCATGCGGCACATTTTTCAGCGCATAAAACTCTTGGTCCTTGGCGGGCACCTCCACGCCGCTGCCCCAGCGACCGCCGCCGTAGAAATACAAGGTCCCAGGGTCGGGCACACCCGCCCCATCGATCACAAGCTGGTAGTAATGGAACCCTTCGTCCAAGGGGCGCGTGACCCCCACCCAAGCGCCGTCCTCGCCCTTGCTCAGCGGGTATTTGGCGCCGCCCAGAAAGTCCAGCACCACACTCTGCGCCTGGGGCGCCACCAGACGCACACGCATGCGGCGCTCGGAGTTGACCTGAGGATACTGTTTGCCAGGCTGGTTCAGCGAGGAAGGCTCGAAATCCTCCAAGACCGGCTGCTCCATTTGCGCCAGGCACCAGGCGCCGTTCAACAGCGCAAGAGCAACGAGTGTCCATTTCAAGGGGCTTGTTTTCATGGGCTGGTTCAGGGTTTATGGGGGGTGGCAAGGCCGAGAGACCGGACCAGCTTGGGGGTAAGCCGCCACAGTGCCAATCTCGAAGCCACCACGCCCCGGTCAGTTGGGCCGGGAGCGGCCGGGCACGCTGTAGGTCGCTCGCGACCAGGGGCACCAAGCTCATCCCCCGAACATTCACGCACAGCCATCTTTTTGCCAGCGCTCGCCGACGGTCAAGCACTCTGATCCATGGCTTGCCGAGCTGTCCAGGGCTATTTCATCTGCGTGGCCCAGAGGGGTCCGAGAGCGCCGTGCGCTCCGATCAAAAACTTCCGCCGGGCCCCGGCGCGCCGGAAAACCGCATGTCCCGGCGCCGCAAGCCCAGCCAGAGGCGGCCGTCCGGCCGGTTGACTCCCCGGTCCGCTACGAGCCATCGCCAAAGGGCCGACCACCGGCCCCTTCCACCACAGCCTCGCACCTCCAAAGCCACCTTGCCCCCTACGGCCCCCGGATGATCAACCGGATCATCTGCCCCACCGTCAGACACCGCCGCCAGCTCGGAAAACTCCGCGCCCGCGTCCTGCCACGGTCCTTCCGCAGCTCAAAAAGCCCCAGCACCACATTCCGCAACGTCGCCATCACCTGCGCACGATTGTGTCCCCGGATCCGGCAGGCATCCTCTCCCAGACTCACATCCCGCCGGTAGTGCGACCCATTCTCCATCGCCGCCCAATGACCCTGAATGAACCCCAGCAACTGCGCCGCCGTGTACTGACCCGGCGCGACACTGCTGCAGTACCAGGCGTATTCCACCGACTCGCGCATCACCCTGCCCCGCCGCACCAGCTGCTGCCACCGCTCCACCAGAATCAACAGCCAGCAGCCGCACAAACCGATCTGCTCCGGACTGACCACCACCGTCTGAATCCGCCACCGCACCAGCCGGCCCTGTTCCTTGATCCAGCCGGTGTCAGACTCCGGGGGAAAAAACTCCCGCGGCAGGCGCCGTTGCGCCCGCTCCGGGATGCTGCTCTGGTTGCCTTTGAGCCCCCACAGATCGTCAGCCCCCAGTTCCTGCGTCACAAACGCACCGGACCCCTGCTGGCAGTGCATCGCATCGCCGCTGATCAGGCTGCCCTCCCAAACCCCGCAGGCAGCTGCCGCAGCAGCGGCTGCAGCGTCGGAATCTCGTTGCTCTTGTCCTCGATGCGCCTCTGGGCCAGCGTCAGCCGCAGCCGATGCCCCACCAGCGACAGCAACTGCAACGGCTTGCCCTCCCCGCCGCCGCTGCCCCGCAGACACTTGCCGTCCAGCGCCAGCGCCTGCAGCACCGACGGCTCCCGGCCCAGCATCCACAAACCCACCAGCCGGTCAAACTCGGCCGGATCCACCCGGTCGATCACCCGCAAGAACGTACTGGCGCTGGGGCCCGGCACCGGCCGGTCCTGCGGTTGCGCCGCGCCCCCAGGGCCCGCAACTGCGCGTGGCTGAGCTTGCGTGCCACCTCGGCAAAGCCCTCGTAGGTGCCGGCCCCCGTCAACAGCCCCACCGCCGCACACCCCGGCACAAAGGCCTGGGGATGCTGCAGACCATGCCCCCGGCGCCGGTCCTTCAACTGCCGGAACAACCCCCACAACGAACCCAGCTGCCCCACCCGCAGCAAACACGGCCCGCTGAGCTTCGGCTCATGCACGGCCAGGGCCGCAGGCAGACGCAGCCGCCGCAGCAGCTCCAACGCCCGGGGATGCAGCGGCCGCAGGTACAGCTGCTTGGACCGGCCATGCTGCAGGTAATAGTCCCGGCTGCTGCGGCTGTGGCCGGCCGTCAGCCCCACCGGCTCAAACCCGCAGGCCCGATAGCAACTGCCCCGATACCGGCTTTCGTCCACGAAGCTCTCGACCAACAGCACCGGATACCCCCAACGGGCCTGCCCGTCCCGGCTGAGCCGCTTCAGACACAGCCCCGGTACCCGCGAGGCCAGGTTGGGATGGCGACCCCGATCGGGCAGGACCAAAAAGCGGCTGTTGTTGACCACAAAATGCAGCCGCCGGACCCGTTGGCGCGCAGTCCGGCCGATCTTCCGATCCCCGGGCTTTGACGTGCGGGGCCGCCCCGCTGAAGCTCAGCAGGGCCACCCACTGGCCATCGAGCTCGGCCACGTAGCGGAGACTGCGCCCGCCCGGGCGGCAGTAGTGGAGGTAGTGATGTTTTTCAAGCAGCTGGTCGAAGCTGAGACGTTCGCTCTCTTCGATCAACCGCACGCGCACCCGACGCAGCCAGGCCTGTTCGGAGCTTGCCGAGGTTCGGTCCATGCCCCAGTGGTGCCAGAAGGGGGCCGGCAGGTTTGGCCTTTTTCGCAACCTCCTTCCTCCCTTCAGCCACTTCCACTCTCAGATGAAACAGCCCTGAGGCGGAGGGCCCAAAAAGCCACACCCGTACCTTCAAAGGCTCCGGGCCTGTCCCCACCTCTGTGACACGTCCGTGTCCTCCGCTCCTCGGTGGTATTCTTTGAGTCATTTCCCCTGCATCTGTCACTGCCACCACTGATATTCCTTAATGGACCACCACCACCGCCTCCCCCACCCGAGTCTCACAATCGACCGTCGCCACCTCGGGGCGAACACAACGCCGACACCCAAAAGCATTCGTGGAGCCGATGCTACCGCTGCGGTTTCCCAAGTTGCCCCCGCGCGACGACCGCTCGCATACCCTGTCCCGTACCATGCCCTGGAAGAACCGCTGAATCGCCCTTTTGGACCCGAAAGGTCGAGGCAGATCCTTCCATTTGTCTCCGTTGTCCAGCAGCTAGAAGATCCCGGCCTGTGCTTTGCTTTTGTCGGTCCGAGGCCGCCCCTGGGGTTCTTCACAGGATCCGCAATGCGCTCGCAATACACGTGGAGCATGCACGCATAAGTCTCAGCCCGAGCTGATCCTACCACCTCACTTGTATGCATACAGACATGTACGCGTAGGCCTTGCTCTGTTCGCTGAGACTAGCGCTGCGCTGCAGCGCTTGGCCTTGGCTATGATCACACCATACAGCGCCTTATACCGATTCGGGACCTCGGCCTGGAGCACTTCAAACATTCTTCCAGGTCATTCGCCTTGAAGCGATCGGATGTTGCAGGAATATCCGAACCACGACTGAGATGTCGTCGCTACATCACCGGCTACCCGACGTCAGCGAGTTTCATGGTGTGTCAGCGCCACGTTTTAGACCCAGCCTGTGGAATTAAGGCGGAATCGCGAGCCGGTTGCTCCAATTTCCCCCAGCCTCAAACACGCGCCTCAGTTCCGTACGGCCCAGAAACTCGACGGACCCGTCCAAGAATACAATGTACCCCCTCTCCCCATGAAGCCCCTTTGTCGCGTCCCACCATGCCTCCTTCATCGCCTGGCGGACATTCAGATTCCGGTCTCCAGTTAGAATCCAGCGGCTTGTCCATGAACCTGACAGATGGGCTACCCGCCAAGCATCAGTCGGTGGGTTCAGACTCAAGAAGTACGATACATTGGTGTCGGACAATGTCTCTCTTTTGCCAGCTGCCCGGAATTTGTCTGTCGGGCACACAAGATGCTGCAGGATCCCTTCGTTCTGAGCGATTGCCCGGAAGTGCACCGCCGGCCCGTCACCTCGCTCAGCCAGCTCACATGTGCCGCTCTCGTTCGTTGACACTCGCGTGACAATGCCGTGCTCAGAAGCGAAGAGGGAATAATCCAGATAAATCATTTTGAGGTTGTAGATGCAGCTGGTAGGGGCAGCACGCGCCCACTTTTTCGCCAGTGGAGGCACAACCACAACCAGCACCACGAACGCAGCCCAGCCAAGAGCGATTACATCAATTGCACGAGGTCTCATATGAAGTTCCCTGCGAGATGCGGGCCAATTTGTAACAGCTACGTCATCCCTCGACATCCTTGCTCCCGGCAAGGGCCTTCACAGGCCTGTGCCGGTCACATTCCCCGACACCCCTGCCAGCGTTCTCGGTGTTCAGGAGGAAGCATCTCGGGCATGCCGTCGCTGCAGCGCGTCCAGTACTTGGTCTCTATCGTGCGTGCCAAGTAAGGGTATTCAGCCCGAAACTCCGCAGGCGTTTGAATACCGCGCCACCAATCAAATATGATTTCCCGTCAGCGGCCGTCGCGATAGTACCCCACGCAGATCACCACTTGATGATCCAAGCGTTCATCTTTGGGGTCCTCGGCAGGTTTGTAATGATTCCGCTCTTCAAGATAGCACTGCCAACACCTCGGTGTCGGCACCAAGTAGTCAAGCACGTCCATGCTTGAATTCTTGCAACTGGCTCGTCCTGACCCGTAGGGAGGTGGCCAAGACGGTGTGATCCCAAGTGCCTTTGCTTCGCTCACGGCTTCGCCATAGCGACTCTGAAGAGTTTTCTCCCCCAGCTTCACCATCGTCTCATCGCAGCAGCACCGTTCACGAGGTGGCAAGGCATGTCGCAACGCGGGAGCTGCAACGCCGCTGGCCAAACCGAAAAGGTCGATCATGGCCATCGGATCGTTATTTGAGAACGTCAAGCTTCCACAGTCCGCTGCCCTGGAACACATCGGGCACTCCTTTTTTACTCCCCGCGTGCTCCGTTCATTCCCAAAGTGTGGTGCCGATAGCTCGACCAGAGGATCCCTGCTCAACCACCGACCCAAGGCAGGGCTATAGGCCCCGTATTCGTACAGGACCAGACCGGTGAAGTCTTCGATGCGTTTGGTGCTGAAGCGGAAGGGATTGGTACGGGCCGCAGGACCGCTCAGACGCAAGGGCTCGCCAAAGGGACCGTATTCGTAGCGGGCGGTTTCAGAGCCGGTGGACGCAGAAATCAGGTTCCACACGTTCCCGTTGCCGTCGTAGCAGACGAAGTGGGTGCCTGCCGCAGGTCCAGTGGCAGCCCGAACCCAGAGAAGACCACCTACTCCGCCGGCGCCGTCGAGGGTCTCAGACAGCTCCAGGCCCCAGATGTACGCACGCACCAAGCTGTTGTTGGCGGCATGCAACTCCGCCACATGCCGGCCGAACAGCACAGGATCGCTCACGAACTTCAGGTCCTCCACCACCTGCCAGACCCCGTTGCTCAAGGCGTACGAAGTCTGCCGCACCCGCCGACCCTGGGCGTCGTACTTCCAGTCCACCCGACGGAAGCTGGATGAAGGACCCGCCACGGTGATCACCCTCGTCAGCCGGTTCTCAGCATCCCAACTGTACATCCACCGCCCATCCCGCACAAGGTTCCCGTCCAGGTCGTGGATCAGCAGCTCCGGCGTCTGCGCGGCAAAGGCCGATCGGGTCTCCGACTGCACCCGGTCCGGCTGGCCCCGCACCACGCCCAGGTTCGTGATCACCACCCAGACCGATCCCGTCGCGTTGTTCACCAACGCCTCACCGTACCCGTACCGTCCCTGCTGAATGGCCCGCGCCCATTCGTTGCCCCCCCACCACAACGTCACCGTCGCCGTGTCGGCGCTCCAGCAGCGTCGGTGGCGGCCACCCACTCCGGACTCGTTGGAGGGCCGGTTCTGCCATGGCTGCGTCTCTCATCCGGGAAGGCAAGGGTCCATTGCGAAGACCACCGAGCGTACCGTCTCAGGTTTGCGATCTCGCGGAGACTTCCTGGTTTGGTTGGGTTGGCGGGGCATTTGAAGGTCTCCGGGTTCACGGCACGTCGCGATGGGGGCGCGCCTTTGTTGCCGCCCCTTGCGGCCACACATATTGGGCCCGATCAGCCGGGCAGGTTTGAGGGCGGGCTTTGCAAGGTGGCCTGTCCGGAGAGATGAGGCGGAATGCGAGGGGCTTTTCCTCTTCTCGAATCTCACGGATCCGGGATCGGTCCCGGGGGCGGGGCGTCGAGTGTGGTGCCGGCGAGGCTTGAAGGCGCTCTGCGTCGCGCCCCGTGCTGTTGTCGGGCTCCCAAGCGGCCCGGGATGTTGAGGGCGGGGACCTCGTGCCTGGTGCGGTGCAGGAGCGACTAGATCCGCTTGCGTCCGCGAGGTCCCAGCAGGGCTTCGCGCGATGCCGGAGGAAGCCGGGCCCGGGGGCTTGATCGTGGCCCGGCGTGCGAGCGGTTCGAGGCAGGGCGCCGTGCAAGCTTCGGTTTTTCACCTGTTCTTTCTTCGGGTAGGAGCCCGGCCCCGACAAGGGATGGTGTGGATTCGACAAGAAAAGTTGTGCTTTGTGCTTGATATCAATACATGTGGTAGTCTTATGACACTGCCGCTCTCCGAGTCTGTGTCCGCGGTGGCGATGATCGGGAGTGCGGACGGGTCTTGGAGCAGGTGGTCGCGGCAAGAGGCGATGGTGTGTCGTCGGCCGCGGGTGGGGTGTCAGCTTCGACCCGATTCCCGGTAGGCAGGCTCATGGAACGAGCGTCGTTGTCTTCGTCACGGCCCGGCTTGCGGGGGTGGTCGGTGGCCCTCGCAGGCACGGGGATCAACCTTGCGCTGGGGGTTCTCTACACATGGAGCCTGTTCAAGGGCGCCATCGAGCAGCAGTTCGGGTGGAAAGGGGAGCAGCTCAACGATCCGTATGCGCTCTGCTGCCTGGTGTTTGCCTTTACGATGATTGTGGCGGGTCGCTGCCAGGACCGGTGGGGTCCGCGTGCAACAGCCACGCTGGGCGGCCTGCTGGTGGGGGCGGGGATGGTGTTGGTTTCCACCACGCAACACTATCCGCTCTGGCTGCTGGGGTTTGGTGTGCTGGTGGGGATGGGGATTGGTTTTGGATATGCCTCGGCCACGCCGCCCGCGTTGAAATGGTTCCCGCCGGACAAAACAGGCCTGGTTGCGGGTTTGGTGGTGTCCGGGTTCGGCCTGGCGCCCGTGTATCTGGCGCCGTTATCGCAGTTTTTGCTGGGGAGGTTCGGCCTGCAGCGTTCGATGCTGATCCTTGGTGTGGGGTTTGTCGTGATGGTGTGTGGGTTGGCGCAATTGTTGGTGAATCCGCCCCCGGCGCCATCCCAAGGGATCCCGGCGGGCGGGGGCTCGAGGTCGCGCCCTGCGGCGACTGCAAGCGCTTCGCCCGGTGAGATGCTGCGGCAGGGGCGTTTCTGGTGGCTGTGGTTCCTCTACTTCGTGGGCGCGGGTGCGGGTCTGATGGTGATCGGGAGCATCAGCGGGATGGCCAGAAAGAGCATGGGCGAATGGGCGTTCGTGGCGGTGGCGATTCTGGCGGTGGGCAATGCGGCGGGGCGGATCCTGGCCGGAGCGTTGTCGGACCGGCTGGGGCGCCGACAAACTCTGACGCTGGTTCTCGGGTTGCAGGCGTTGTTGATGTTCGTGGCCATACCAGTGACGGGTGGTGCGGCCGTGCCCGGTTGGTTGGTGGTACTGGTGGCTGCGTGCATGGGTGCCAATTACGGGGCGAACCTGGCATTGTTTCCCTCGTTCTCGAAGGACTTCTGGGGGTTGCGCCATTTCGGGATGAACTACGGTCTGCTTTTCACCGCGTGGGGCGTGGGCGGGCTGGTGCTGCCTCGGCTGCAGCAAATGCTCACGGCACACAGCGGGGGCAGTTATGGGTCATCATTTCTGACTGCGGGCGTGCTGCTGGTTGTGGCGGCGCTGTTGACAGTGCGCGTGCCGGCGCCGGCGCCGGCAGGCACGCGGGCGGCTGCCTGAGTGGGAGGGTGGGTTTGGCGCGGTTTTTCCGGGACAAGGGCTGGAAGGGGTATGAAACGCATGATCCACAAACCCGGCATCCTCCTGCCCGGTTTACGGGTGAACGCCACCGGCTGGTTCACCGCGGTGGCGGGAATCACGTGGCTCGGGATGGCTGCGTGTGAGGCACTGGCGGGCTGGCAGCCGGCCTCCAACGTGACGCTCCGGGCCGGTTTGACCGTTCAGGAGCTGTACGATGACAACGTGTACATTCTGGACACCGCACCGGCGCCCGGTGTCACGGCTCCACAGGGGCTCACCGTTGGTCAGGCCAGGTTGGCGTCCTGGGTGACCTCGGTGACGCCCTCTGCGACTGTGGCATGGGAACCGTGGGACCTGTTCCGGCTGAGCGCATCCTATGCGCCGGAGTTTCAGTGGTTTCACAATGCGCCTTCGGAGGATCATGTGGCGCATCGGGCGACCTTGAGCGTCGGGGGCCACCGCGACCGCTTTGTGTGGGACTGGCGTCATCAATGGCTGGGGATCGATGGCAGTCATCTGGGGCCGGTCACGTTGCGGCCCGGGGATTGCCGGGCCATTGGCGGGATTCCGCTGCGGGACCGGCGCGACGCGGTGGTGTACCGGACGCAATGGCGCGCGACGGTGCCGGTTGATGGCGGGTTTGTCCGGCCGGTGGCAGCGTTGTACGTACACGACTTCCGGACCGATCAACGGCCCAACGCCGAACCTTCCCGGTACTTGTATGACAATTTCATTGACCGATGGGACGCCCAAGGCGGGTTGGATGTCGGCTGGCCTGTGGAGCAGAAAGGCCACTTCCTGATCGGATACCGATTCGGCCACCAGCATCAGGGCGAACTGCTCGGAAAAGAGAGCCCTTATTCCAACGATTACCATCGGTTCCTGGTCGGGTTCGAAGGTGTGCCGGCGTCGTGGCTGAAACTGGCGGTTCTTGCCGGGCCGGACGTCCGCGACTGGGACGAGCCTCCGGCGGCCTTCCGTCAGAGTGAACTCCTGTACTGGGTGGACGCGACGGTGACGTTGCTGCCCACGGCCCGGGACACGATCACCCTCCGGGCCGTGCGTTATGAGCAACCGGCCTTCACGAGCCACAGTGTCTACGAAGATATTCTCTACCATGCAAGCTGGCACCATCGGTTCACGGAGTCGCTCACGGTGGCCGTGAGTTTGAGCCTTTACATCGGCGACTGGCAGGCCCCTGCGATGCGGGAAGACTGGATTTACACGCCGGGCGTCGTGGCGCGGTACCGACTGGACGAGCACTGGGAGGTGGAGTGCAGCTACAGTCACGACACGGCGGTCAACCGGGTTTCGACCCGTCTTGCGCCCTACGCGGAGGGGCGGGAGTACAACCGGAATCGCGTGGGCGTTTCCGTCCGCTACAGCTACTGAAGGGGGCGCGACCGCGCGGGCCGGGAAGTTCGGCGGGTCGGTTCGGGTGCCGCCGGAGGCCGGGAACAGCGGGCCACTGTTTTTTTCAGGGGTGGGGAGGCCGGTTCGGGGCAGTCATCCTCAGGCGCGGCGGATGGGCCTGCACGGAGCGGGGCGGGGGGTGTCAGGCGCGGGCGGCGGCCCGCCCATGGCGACGATCAGGCCGGGAGGGAAAGGCGGCAGGCAGTGCGCGGCCGGCCCGGGTCGCGTTGACCGGGCTTGGACGTTTGTGATAAGCTGCGATGCTGCGAGGCCGGCGTATGGCTTCTTTGTTGAATCAGCCGGTGTTGGTGTTGAACCGCCTGTGGCAGGCTGTGAATGTTTGCTCGGCGCGGCGGGCTCTCACTCTGCTCTTCCAGGGGCATGCCCAGGCTGTGCTCTGCCGTCCGGATGGGACGTATCAAACCTTCAATTTTCGGGAGTGGAGCGATTTTTCGCAGGCGGAGCCGGATCCGGACAGCATTTCGACGGTGAGCTTCCGCATCCGCATCCCGCGGATCATTCTGGTGCTGTTTTTCGACCGGGTGCCCAAGAAGGAGGTCACGTTTACGCGGCACAACATTTTCGAGCGCGATCAAAACACCTGCCAGTATTGCGGCCGGGTGTTTGACCGGAAGGATCTCAACCTCGACCATGTGATTCCGAAGGATCGGGGCGGTCCGACGACGTGGGAGAACATCGTGTGTTCGTGCATCGAGTGCAACACGCGCAAGGGCAACCGCACGCCGCAGGAGGCGGGTATGCGGCTGATTCGCAAACCGAAGAAGCCGCGGTGGCGTCCCTTTTTGCACATCACGGTGGGTTTTCAACACCACGAGAGCTGGAAGCACTTTATTGATCTTGCCTACTGGAACGTCGAGCTGGGCGAGGACAAGGTCTGACGCGGCGGGGCTGTCGCGGGGTGGCGGTGGTGCATTCAGGGAAGGGTGACGGCCGGCGGGGCAAACCGGGCAAGGTCTGCGACCCGGGCGGCATGGATCAGGAACGGGTGGAGGTCCGGGCTGCTTCGATCATTTCCCAGAAACGGGGGTTTTCCTGGAGGGCTTCGTCTTCGGGGACCTTCAACCCGGAGCGGAACAGGAAGTCTTTGAGTGTGTGGCGGTTGAGGATTCGGTGGACGAGCACGCCCAGCTCGTGGCGTTCGAAGTAGACGCGGTAATCGCCGAGGCGATAGCGGTGGAGGATGCGGCCGTCGCGTTCGAGTTTGCCGAAGGCGTCCAGTTCGGTTCCGATCACCTGGCGGGGCAGGCCGCGGAATTCGCCCAGGATCTGCAGCTGGAGGTCTCGCGGCATGCGCGCCAGATCCGCGGCGGCGGCCGGAGTGAAGATGATCTGAAAGGGAGTCATCGGTCTGAAAAGGAGTTGGCGGCGCGTACGGGAATCGAACCCGTCTTTCGGCCTTGAGAGGGCCGCGTCCTGAACCGATAGACGAACGCGCCAGCCTGTCAACCTGGGAGCATCCTATCCGAATGTGCGCAGATGTCAACGGCCGGGTGGCTGCTGCGCCTGCCGGCCGGGCGCTCCGGCGCAGGTTTCGGCGTGGCGTCGGGCCGACCGGCCCGGTACCCTGCCGTGGGTTTATGAAAGCGCGAACGGGGTCGGAACAGTGGTTTGCCATTGCGCAGCGGTATCTGGTGGGCGGCGTCAATTCGCCCGTGCGGGCCTTCCGCGCGGTGGGGGGAACGCCTTTTTTTGTGGAGCGCGCAGAAGGGTGCCGGGTTTGGGACGTGGATGGCCATGCGTACATTGACTACGTGCTGACCTGGGGTCCGGCGATCCTGGGCCATGCGCATCCGCGGGTGGTGCGGGAGGTGCAGGCTGCGGCGGCGCGTGGGACGAGTTTCGGCATTCCGCATCCGGGGGAGGTGCGTCTGGCGGAGGTGGTTTGCCGGTGTGTTCCCTCGATCGAGAAGGTGCGCCTGTGCAACTCGGGGACGGAAGCGTGCATGACGGCGGTGCGGTTGGCGCGCGGGTTCACGGGCCGGGACAAGATCATCAAATTTGCGGGTTGCTATCACGGGCACGTTGACTCGCTGCTGGTGAAGGCCGGCAGCGGTGCCCTTACGTTCGGGCACCCGGACAGCGCGGGGATTCCGCAGGATTTCGCGCGGCACACGATCGTGCTGCCGTACAACGAGACCGAGCCGGTGAAATCGGCATTTGCGGCGCATCCGGGGGAGATTGCGGCGATCATTTTGGAACCGGTTGCGGGCAATGCGGGTTTGTTCGTGCCCAGGCCGGGATGGCTGGAGTTTTTGCGTGAGATCACGGCGCGGGAGGGTGCACTGCTGATTTTCGACGAGGTGATGACCGGGTTTCGTGTGGCGCCCGGCGGCGCGCAGCAGCGTTACGGGATCCGGCCTGATTTGACGACGTTGGGCAAGGTGATCGGGGGCGGGTTGCCGGTGGGCGCGGTGGGCGGACGTGCCGAGATCATGGATTGTCTGGCGCCATCGGGCCCGGTCTACCAGGCCGGCACGCTGAGCGGCAATCCCCTGGCCACCGCGGCGGGCCTGGCGACGCTGGAGGAATTGGGTGTCGTGGCGCATCCGCCAGAGGACAATCCGGTGTATCATCGCTTGGAAGAACTGGGCGCGGCGCTGGAGCAGGGGTTGCGCGAGGCGGCCCGGTCGGCCGGAGTGCCGCTGACGTTGAACCGGTGCGGTTCGATGTTTGGGCTGTACTTCACGGACCGGCCGGTGTGGAACCTGGACGATGCCATGACCAGCGATCGCGAGCGGTTCCGGCGTTTCTTCCACGGGATGCTCGAGGCCGGGGTTTATCTGGCTCCCTCGCCTTTCGAGGCCGGTTTCCTTTCCACGGCACATGGTGAGGCCGAGGTGGAGAGCACGGTCCGGGCTGCCGCGGAGGTGCTGCGCCGTGTCTGAGGGTGGCGGTTCTTTGTCCGGTCCGTCGGGTGGGTTGACTCCGGGCAGGGTCCCGGCCCGGGAATCGTCCGCGCCCGCGCGCGATGGTGCAATGGAGAACGGGGCCCGTCCTGCCGCGGCTGAAGCTGCAGGGGCGCAAGTGCGGGGCTGGCGGGGTGTGCTGCCGCACGAATGGTTGTTCGGTGGGTTTCTGGGCATTCTAGCGCTGCGGCTGACTCTGCGGGGGGGCGCGGCGGCCGGCTGGTCGCTCGTATTCTGGGCCTGTCTGGCCGGGAGCATGGCCGTCATCGCCTGGGCCGGGCGGAGGCCGACGCGGTTTCGGTGGTACATCCGGCTGTTGTACTACCCGGCGATCATGGGGATCAGCTTTTATGCGATGGAGCCGGCGGTCCCGCTGTTGGGGCCCAAGAAGGACGCGTGGCTGCTGGGCTGGGACCGGCTGTTGCTGGGGGAAACGCCCGCGGTGGCCTGGGAGCAGTGGGCCTGGCCGTGGCTGGAGGATCTGGCCATGGGCGGATACCTGTTCTTCTTCTACTACCTGGTGGCCTCGCCGGCCTGGTACGCCGTGAAGGATCTGGCGCGGTTCCGGCAGTGCATCGTGGGTTTGTTCACCCTGTATGCGCTGGGTTTTCTGGGTTACACGATCCTGCCTGCGGGCGGGCCGCACCGGTTTCTCGAGTTCGATCGTCCCTTGCAGGGGGTGTGGTTGCTGCCGCTGACGTTGGACATGGTGAACGACGGCAGCAACTGCGTGGATGTGTTCCCCAGCATTCATTTTGCGGCCACGCTGTATTTGTTGCTGTTCGACCGCCGATACCATCGGCGGCATTTCTGGATCGCGCTGGTGCCGTGCGTGGTCCTGTGGTTCTCCACGCTGTACCTGCGGTTTCATTATTTCGTGGATCTGCTGGGTGGCTTGGTGGTGGCTGGAATCGGCTGGTGGACGGCCCGGCGGTATGCCCGGTCGCGTCAGGAGGCGGCCTGGGGGCGGTGGACCGAGCTCGTGGAGGCAGGGCGACCGGCCCGGCAGGGGCCGTAGGGGGCAGCCCCGGTTTCTGCCGCGTGCAAGCCCGAGGCGGGCCGGGACCGGGCCCGGCCGCGCGGGGTGGGAACCGGCAGTGGCAAGGGGTCGTGCAGGGGGCGCGCGGGTTTTCGAGATTGTGCGTGCGCAGCGGGGAAGGGGTTTCTAAGCTCGGGCCGCATTCGCATGCAAGAGGCACTTTTCGGACCATTTGCCGCGGTACGGCCGCGGCCGGAACTGGCAGCGCGCATCTGTGCGCCGCCGTATGATGTGGTAACAACGGAGGAGGCCCGGCAACTGGCCGCGGACAATCCGCTGAGCTTTCTTTGGGTGAGCCGGCCGGAGATTGCGTTTCCGCCGGGAACGGATCCGCAGGCCCCGGAGGTTTATGAACAGGCCCGGGCCCGGTTCGAGCAGATGCTGCGGTCGGGGGCATTGTACGAGGAGGAGCGCCCGGCCTATTATGTGTACCGGTTGTGTTCGGGCGGGCACGAGCAGATTGGCCTGGTGGCGGTGGCAAGCTGTGAGGCTTATCTGCGCGGGGAGATCCGCAAACACGAACTGACCCGGCCTGACAAGGAGGATGATCGCACCCGTCACATCGAGGTGTTGGACGCACAGACCGGGCCTGCGTATCTGGTTTATCGGGCGCGACCGGACCTGGACGGGTACTTGCGGGAACGCACGGCAGCGGCGCCGGAGGTGGATTTCGAGGCTCGGGACGGGGTGCGGCACTCGATTTGGACGGTGGGGGATCCGGAGGGGATGGCCCGGATACGCGCGGCTGCTGCGGAGATCGGGCGGCTGTACATTGCGGATGGACATCACCGGACGGCTGCAGCCGTCCGGGTGTATCAGAACCGGCGGGGTGCGGGTCGCAGCGCGTTTTTTCTGGCGGTGTTGTTTCCGCACGATCAGCTGCGGATTCTGCCGTATCACCGTCTCGTACGCGACTGGGGCGGGACGACCGAGGCCGAGTTTTTGCGGCGGCTGGGAGAGCTGGGCGATCTGGGGCCGGGCAACGGGCGGCCTTCGCGGCCGCACGAGGTGGACGTGTTCACGGGCGGGCGATGGCATCGGCTGCGGTTCCGGGAGGTCCCGGATCCGTCCGTGGACGCCGTGGGCGCGCTGGATGTGAGTCTGTTGCAGGGGCGTGTGTTGGGGCCGTTGTTGGGGATCGTGAACCCGCGGACGGATGCGCGCCTGGAATTTGTTGGGGGCGTGGCGGGGCCGGAGGGCTTGGAAGCCGCGGTGCGGGCGGGTCGCGCCGTTTGCGCGTTTGCACTGTATGCGACGCGGATGGAAGAGTTGCTGACGATTGCGGACCGCGGGGAGATCATGCCGCCGAAGAGCACGTGGTTCGAACCCAAGCTGGGGGACGGCCTGTTCACTCACCGGTTGTAGGACGGGGTTTGTGAGGCGGGTGCCGTTGACGCGGTATGCGTGGCTGTCGGTGGGGGCGGCGCTGGCCACCATCGGGCTGAAGGTGACGGCGGCCGTGGTCACCGGGTCGGTGGGGTTGTTCTCCGACGCGACGGAGTCGGCGGTGAACCTGATCGGTGCCTTGATGGCGCTGGCGATGCTGACGGTGGCGTCGCGTCCGGCCGACGAGGATCACACTTACGGGCACCACAAGGCGGAGTATTTCTCGAGTGGTTTGGAGGGCGGGTTGATTCTGCTGGCCGGTTTGGGGATCGGGGTGGCGGCCGTGCAGCGGTTGTTTCATCCGCGGCCGTTGGAGGCCGTGCCGGAGGGGCTGGCGATGGCCGTGGTGGCAGCGGTAATCAATCTGGGGACTGCGTGGGTGTTGCTGCAGGCGGGCCGGCGTTATCACAGCATCACGCTGGAGGCCAATGCGCATCATTTGTTGACGGACGTGTGGACGTCGGCCGGGGTGATCCTGGGCGTGGGATTGGTGGGTTGGACGGGCTGGCGCTGGCTGGACCCTGTGGTGGCGTTGTTGGTGGGGGTCAACATCCTGCGCACGGGTTACGGGATCGTGCGGCGGTCGGTGATGGGTTTAATGGATTCTGCGCTGGTGGAGGGCGACGTGGCGGCGGTGCGGTCGGTCCTGGAGCGTTACCGGGCCAGCGAAGGGATTGACTATCACGCGTTGCGGACGCGGCAGGCGGGATCGAAAAAGTTTGTTTCGGTTCACGTCCTGGTGCCGGGGCACTGGACGGTGAATCAGGGGCACGCCCTGCTGGAGCGGATTGAAGCCGAGATCCGGCAGGTGCTGCCCGGAAGCAGCGTTTTCACGCATCTGGAGTCGCTGGACGATCCGCGCTCGTGGGAAGATCTCGAGCTGGACCGTCCCTCGCGGGGGCCGAAACCATCGGGCGGATCGTGAGGCCGTCGGGGGCTGATTTCAGCCTTCCTTGCGGGGGAACAGGACCTCGGGTTTGCCCACCGTGTGTCCGGGCGGACAACCTCCCCAGGCAGCGGTTGCGAGGCGGTCGGGCTCGCCTTGGAATCCCAACTGGGCGTGGATTCTGGCCGCCGTGGTGGGGAGAAACGGCCACAACAGCACCGCCACCACTCGAACGGTTTCCACGAGGTTGTAGAGGATCTGGTCCAGACGCCCGCTCTGCGCGGGGTCTTTGGCCAGCTTGAAGGGCGTGGTGTGGTCAATGTATTGGTTGGCCCGTGTGATGAGCGACCAGATGGAGATCAGGGCGTCCTGCAGCCGGTTTTGTTCGAGGCAGGTGCGGACCTCGGTGATGACCCGGGTGGCTTCGGGTTCCAACTCGGCATGGGGCGCGGGCACGACACCGTTCCGATACCGGTGGAGCATCGAGAGGGTGCGGTGAACGAGGTTGCCCAGCGCATTGGCCAGCTCGGCCGAGTAACGTGCGCGGAAGCCGGCATCGGTCCAGTTGCCGTCGGGGCCGATGTCGAGTTCGCGCAGCACGTAGTAGCGGAAGGCGTCCACGCCCCATTCGTCAATGACGGCGACGGGGTCCACGACGTTGCCGGTGGTTTTGCTCATTTTCTGGCCGTCTTTTTGCCACCAGCCGTGGACGAGGACCTGTCGGGGCGGCTCGATACCGGCTGCGTGAAGCATGATGGGCCAGTAGATGGCGTGGAAACGGACGATGTCCTTGCCGATGACGTGGATGTCGGCGGGCCACAGTTCCAGAGGCGCCTCGGGGACGGGGTCGGGCTGGTAATACCCTTTGAGGGCGGCCAGGGCGGCTGGATCGCCGTGCGCGGCGGGGACGCTGAAATAGTTTGTCAGGGCGTCGAACCAGACATAGTTGACATAGTCCGGGTCAAAAGGGATGGGGATGCCCCAGCTGAGCCGGCTGGCCGGGCGGCTGATGCACAGGTCCTCCAAGGGACGGGACTGGAGGAAACTGAGTACCTCATTGCGTCGGGAGGGGGGATGGACAAAGTCCGGATGGTCCTGGATGTACTCGATGAGCCATGACTGGTACCGGGACATGCGGAAGAACCAGTTTTCTTCCACCAGTTCCGTCACCTCGCCCCAGGCGGGGTCGAAGGTGCCGTCGGGACGGCGGTCCTTGTCCGTGAGAAACGTCTCCTCTTTCCAAGAGTACCAGCCGCGGTAGGGTGCCTTGTAGAGGTCGCCCTGGTCGTGGAGTTTGCGGAGCAGGGCCTGGACGACGGCCTTGTGGCGCGGCTGGGTGGTGCGGATGAAGTCGTCGTTGGAGATGCCGAGTTTGCGGACGAAGTTGAGCCAGACCCCGGCCAGTTCGTCGCAGTAGACCTGGGGCGGTTTCCCCTCGGCCTGAGCGGAACGCTGGACCTTCTGCCCGTGTTCATCGAGGCCGGTCAGAAAAAAGACCTCCTGGCCCAGGCTGCGGCGGCCTCGAGCGATCACGTCGGCCACGATCTTTTCGTAGGCATGTCCCAGGTGGGGCTGGCCGTTGACGTAATCGATGGCCGTGGTGATGTAGAATCGTTTGCTCATCCCGGCTGGCAGTGTGACGTACCCACGCGTGCTTGGCAACGGCGGGGGCGGGTCGTGGTTTCAGGCGGGCGCGGCCGGCGGGGTGTCCGGGAGGCCATCCGCCGGGGCGTTTGGCGGGGGATGGAGCACGCGGAAGGTGCCTGACTCGATCCAGGCTTCTGCCCGCCCTGGGGCGGACCATGGGGGCGGTTCCTCGGCTGTGAAGGCCAGGGTGACTGCGTGCGGCATGCCGGGGAAGCTGCCCGCGTGAAGGTCCAGGAGGGCGCGGCGCCACCAGTCGGCATGCCGGCGGTCCAATCCGCGCAGGGGACAGTCGAGGAAAAGCAACCGCGGCTGCAGCATCAGCGCGCGAGCCAGCAGGACGCGTCGTTGCCAGGCCGGCGGGAGATGCCCGGGGCGGCTGTTGGCCCAGGGGCCGAGCTCGGCGGCTTCCAACATGGCGGCGACCCTTGCAGCGACCGGCTTGTCGCTGTCCGGGCCGTGGTATTCCAACGGCAGGGCCAGGTTCTCCGTCACGGTCAGGTCGGAGAGAAGATGGCCGTGTTCGAAGACGAAACCGATCCTGCGGCGCAGGGCCATACGGCCGCCCTCGGTTTGAGGGGGCGGTTGATCGAACCATCGGATGGAGCCGGCGCAGGGGGGCAACAACCCGGCAGCGGTGAGGAGGAAGTCGGTGCGCCCGCTTCCGTGCGGACCGGCGATGATCCAGAAATCTCCCCCGACCACCCGCCAGTTCACGTCGCGGAGCATGACGCGGTTCGGGGCGTGGAAGCTGCCGACCGCCACGTTTTGCATTTCCAACAGGACCGGACCGGACGGGGTGGCGAGGTTCATGAGCCGACGAGATAGACCAGCAGGAAAAAGGCGTCCAACAAGATACAGGCGACCAATCCCTGCCCCACGGCGCGGACGGTGGCGGGTGCCACGCCCTCGAGCCGGAGAGGCCGGGCCAGTCCGTGGTAGCAGGTCACCGCCGCCAACACGGCGCCGAAGCCGAGGGTTTTGAGGATCAGGACGGCGAAGTCGAGCCAGCTCAATGCCTCTGCCAGTTGCCGGAGGTAATCGCCCGGGGTGAGCGGCACGTCCTGCACGAATGCCCACAGGTACCCGGCTGCGACAGCCCCCAGGATGAGATAGACCGTCAGCCCCAGCACGGCCAGGGACAATCCCACCACGCGGGGCACCACGAGAAAATGCACCGGATCGATGCCCAGGGATTCCAAACCCTCGACTTCGCCCAGGGCACGCGCGGTCCCGAGTTCGACCACCATCGGTGTGCAGACCCGCGCCAGCAACACCAGAGCCGTGAGCAACGGCCCCAGTTCGCGCACGATGACCAGGACCATGACAGGACCGAGGTAATCCATGGCCCCGAGGCGGCTGAGCCAGGCCACCGTTTGACCGATGACCAGGAAACCCAGCGCGACCGAAAGAAAGCCGAACAACGGAAGCAGCAGGATCCCTGCGCGCACCACATGTTGGCGGACCTGACGCCGGATCCAGGCCGGTGCGCGTGTGCCCTTGGTCCAGAACACGCCCGCGGTGATCAGCACGAAGGCGAGCAGACCCCGCGCGGCCTGCAGGGTCCGCACTACGGGCCGACCCAGGGCAACCGGCCAGTCGGCGGCTGCTGCGAGTCCCGGGCGGCGAGGGGTTGTTGAATGACCTGTCAAGCTCGTTCGCTGGACCTCCTGCAAGAGGCTAGGTGGCCGGGTGGAACCTGCAAGAGCATTGCGCCGCCCGGAGGCCGCGCCGCGGTCAGGGACCGCGGACGGGCACCGTGTCCGCGTGCGGGCCGGCCCACCGGCACGCCTCCGGGAAGGGGTCCTGGCGTGTGTCCCGCGTTCAGGGGCTGATCAGCCGGAAGAACACCGCCGGGGCGTTCGGATCCAGTGGAATGAAGGTGCCGCCGCCGGCCGCGCCCGGCACGTCCACCCAATTGGTACCCAGTCCGACGTGAAGGGCGTTCGTTTGGGCCTGGAGCCGGTAGTCGCCGGACCAGTTAAGTTCGAGTCCGCCCGGTACGCGTGTCCACTGCAGGAGGGGTCCGGCGCCGGCGCTCACCACGCCCAGGGTGCCGTCCACGGCCAACTGGGAAGTGTCCCAGGCGAGGCCGGGGCCGGGCGTGTTTGGTTCGATGGCCTCGAAGGAGCCGTAGTAGGCGCCGGGGGCATCGAAGAGCTTGAAGCGTTGGCCGGGGGAGAAGGATCCCTGGGTCTTGAGGATGCGCAGTGTCCCGCCGTAGGTCACCGCCCAGAGTCCTGCGATCTGGTCGCTGGTCCCGGTGGCAGGGTCCACCTCCATTTCCGTCACGCTGCCCGGCCAGAGTCCGAGCACGTTGGCGAGGGTGAGGGTGGCGATGCCCGGACCGGGCGCGAGCGTGCCGCCGGCCTGGATGTCCACCGTACCGTTCAGGAGCCCGGCACCCGCCAGTGTACCGCCGAGCACGGTCACGGCGGTGGGACCGAGGGATCCGTCCACCTGGAGTGTGCCGGACTCGACGACTGTAGGTCCCGAGTAGGTGGAGTGGCCGGTCAATCGCAACGTGCCGGTGCCCACCTTGGTGAGGGCGGCCACGCGGGAGGCCGTGGCGTCGGCGATGGTGCCTTCGAATGTGGTGTCGGGCTCGCGTTCGCTGGACCCGATCACCCAGGTGAGGGTGCCGCTGCCACTGCCCTGGCCGAGGACCTGGGTGGCGGGGCCGCCGCGGAGAGCGCCCACGTACATCGCCCCGGCGTTGCGGGCCTGCAAGGTGGCGGTGCCCGAGCCCAGGTCAATCGTGGCGTTGGGGCAACCCAGCGTGCTGTTGCCGCCGCCGCTGTTGAAGCGGAATGTGCCGGCGCTGTCGCCCAGTGCGAACGTGCCGGTGAAGTTGGTGAGGTCTCCGTTGAAGGTGAGCACGGTGCCGGCCGGGATGTTCACCCCGAGGGTGTGTTCGCCGCTTAGAGCGCCGTTGATGCGGTTGTTGAGGGTGCCGCTTTGCAAGTGGCTTGGTGCCGCCACGTGGATGGGGTTGGGCAGATCGTTGTCGCTGGGCAATGTCAGCCAGAGCGTTCCGCCGGCAAGCTCGATCCGGTTGGTTCCGGCCGCACCGGGCACCATGACCCGCAGGGCGCCCTCGGTGACGAGGGTGGTCCCTTGGTAGGCGTTCGGGCCGGCGAGAACCAAGGTGCCGGGACCGGCCTTGGCGAGTCCGCCGGGCCCGGTCCACAGACCGGCGAGCGTCAGTGTGGTCTCGGGGGCGGCCACCTCGAGGGTGCCGCCCGCCGCTTCGAGCGTGGCGCCCCGGTCGAGGGTTAGGGAAGGGCCGGTGTAACGAAGCGTGCCGCCGGAAAACTGCAACTGTTCGGGATCGGCTGTGGCGGCGCCCAAGCCACTGGGGAGGCCGCCCGGGGCGAGGAGGGGCGTTTCGACGGTGCCCCCTTCCAAGCGGGTGGGGCCGGTGTAGGTGTTGGTGGTTTCGAGGATCAACCGGCCGGTGCCGGTTTTGACGAGGTCGGCGCCGCCGGCAATCCCGCCCGGTCCGACAAGGTGGTAGTCGCGCGCGGCACTGACGCGGACAGATGCGGGGTACACCGGCTCGGCCAACAGCACGGGGCCGGTGGAAAGAGCGCGGTCGTCGAACCAAACGACGTCGCCAGAAACGAAGTGGTCGGGTTGCTGGGTTTCAAGGTTCAGCCAGTTGGTGTGCCCCAGCGTGTCCCAAACGTTGTCCGCGTCGTTGCCGATCCACGCCAGTTCGGTCGGTGGACGCACGGCCTGAGTGATGACGAGGTAGAGCCCCTTGGCGGTGGTTGTGTTGTTGCTCAGGGCGCCCATGACCCCGCTGAGTTGAATCTGCGCGGCGTCGCCAACGAGGCTGCCCGTGTAGCGGATCAGAGGATGCACGCTTCCCGACGGGCCGCCGCCTGCCAGGAGGAAGGTAACGGTGCCGGCCAGGGTGAGGTCGCCCTCGATTTCGATCCGATCGGCCCCGGGCGTGGCCGGGTCGGCCGGCAGATCGAACTGGCAGACGGCCCCTCCCCCCAGAATGAGGCCACCTTGGATGTGAAGCGGTCCCGGCTGATCGGAGAGGCCGGGTGCGAGCACGCCCGCACTCTGGACGGTGAGGGCACCGACCACGGTGCCCAAGCCGGAGAGGGTCCGGGTGCCTGCCCATGTAAACATGCCGAGGGCCGAGACATCCAGCGCGGCCCCGGCGCCAATTTCCAAAGCCGACGTGTTGGCGAGGGCATCGGGATGTCCGATGCCAAGGGTGCCGGCCTTGACCAGGGTCCGCCCGGTGTGGGTGGCGGGTCCGTTCAACGTGAGGACGCCCGGACCGGTTTTCACCAATGAACCGCTTCCGCCGACTGTGCCCCAGACGGTGACCGTGCGAGGTTGGCCCGCAGGGTCCGCGGCATGAAGGGTCGCGTTCTCTCCCACGAGGGTCAGATCGGCGCGGATCTCATGATCGGCCTGCGCCCCCAGGGTTCCACCGGCCAGCCAGACACGGTAGGAGGTGTTGGCCAGTCCGATGTGGGCGTGCAAGCCTCCGCCGCCCAACCAGAGCGTGCCGTTGTTGGAGAGGGCCAGGGTGGCGTGGGCGTTTTCCAAGGTCTCGTCGCGGACCAGGGTGAGTTTTTCGGCAAAGACCTGCCCGCCGGAGATTTCGAGCCCGGCGCCGATGACGTTGTCGCCGGCGGGACTGGCGTTGGACTGGTTGGCGATGATGATGCCGTCCGGGTGTGTGCTCACCACGGTTCCGCCGAACACGCGGAGCCGGATTCGCCGGTCGCCGCTGGTGGCGCCATTGGTGCGGTCGCCGATGGTAAAGGGGCCGGTGTTGGTGAGGGTGCCGCCGTAGACCGAGGCGTAGGCACGCGAGTTGTGCACGCCGATCCTGAGGCTGGTGGCGGTCACGGAGCCGTTGCTGATCACGAGCCCTCCGCCGGGTGTGGTGCGGGAGATGCTGAAGTCGCCCAGGAAGACCTCGCCACCGGCAATGAGCCAGGGCCGTTCCTGATCATTGGATCCTTCATGGATCCCGCCGCCGGCGCGCAAAAGGAGTGTACCGTTTTCATGGATGAAGCGGCTGAAGCGCCCGCGGAGGCGGACCGGCAGATCGGCTTCGAACCGGCCACCCCGGTTGGTGATGCCGACGCCGTTGTTGTTTCCGTTGAGGCCTACGTTGAGCACGGCCGTGTCGGGCAGGTGATTGGTCAGGATGAGGGCACCTCCCTCCAGTGCCAGGGCGCTGTCGGTGTTGAAGGTCAGGGTGCCGGCGTTCGTGACCACCAGCACGCCGCCGGCCTGGATTTGGAGGCGCCCACCTGCATCCAAAGTCAGGCCGGTCGAGGCGAGACCGTCCACCCAGAGCCCGGGTGTGGCCACCGTCAGTTGACCGCCCAGGGTCAGCGGGCCGACGAGGTCACCGGGGCCGGTTGTCTCGTAGAGGACAGACGCGCCGGGGCTGATGACCACGTTGGTGCCGGGGCCGGGAAGGTCGGGCAGGCCGGTGATGTCGAGCGACCAGTTGGCCGGGTCGTGCCAAAGGTTGTTGCCGGCGGCACCGGTCCAGTAGGCGGTTTGCGCCGGAGCGGTGATGGCGGTCGCAAACAGCACACACAGGATCGCGCGGGAGAGTCCGGCGGGGGTTTGGTGGGCAACGCGCATGGGATGGACTGCCTGGTTCATCACACCTCCTGTTCGGTGTCGGCCACCGGGGGCGGTTCGGAGGGGCCTGTGACGCGGTCACCTCAACCTGTCCGGATGGCCACTGGGTTCGGTCCTGACCTTACGTGAGCCACCATTGCACGGCCGACGCACGCCGTCGATCGGGAAAATGTGCAAACTTGTTTGAAAAAGTGGCAGGCCCTTTTTCGTGTGCTTCTGACGACCGACGGCCCTCCGCCGGGTGGGGCATGGCTCCCGGTGGCCGGCCGGGGCGAGGCGGCGCATCGCCGCGTGGCGACGTGGCACAAGGCCGTTCAGATGCCGAAGGCTTTGCGGAGCAGGGCCAGGCTTTTGGGCACCGCGGTTTCCGGGTCTTCCTTCCCTTCCATCTCCAGGGAGATGTAGCCGGTGTAACCGGCTTCCTCGAGGATGCGGGCGATCCGGGTGTAGTCCAGGTCGAGCGTGTACCATTCGCCGCCGCCGGGGTAGGTCTTGGCCTGGACGAAGACGGTCAGCGGCGCGATTTGTGCGAGCTGTTCGTAGGTGTGGTCGAGGAAGTTGCCGGTGTCCATGAGCACCCCCAGCCAAGGGGACGGAAGGGCGCGGACGATCCGGAGCAGGCCCTCGGCGGTTCGGGCGAGGCCCCAGTGGTTCTCGAGCGCGAGGATCACGCCGCATTGTTCGGCCTTGTCGAGGCAGCGTTGAATGCCTTCGATGCACCAGCGGAATCCGTCCTCCTCGGTGTAACCCGGCAACACGGGTTCGACACCCCGGTTGGCCATGAGTTCGTCGAAGCTGCGGATGGTGCCCCAGCGACCGGTGTTGATGCGGATGCAGGGGATGCCGAGCTCGTAGGCGATTTCGATGCATTTGTGGGTGTGCTCGACGTTGCGGGTGATCACGGCGGGGTCGGGACTGACGAAGCTCTGATGGGTGGAGAGGCAGATCAGGTCCACGCCGTTGCGGAAGGCATGGCGCTTGATGCGGCGCAGGTAGGCGCGGGCGTCTGCGTCGAGGGGCGCTTGTTCCGGGATGTCCATTTGCCGGTGGAGGATGTCCACGCCAGTGACGCCGAGGTCGGCTGCCTTTTCGATCACAGACTCAATGGGGACGCGCTCGGAACGGAAGTGCCAGTAGGAGTAGGTGGAGATCCCCAGACGCAAGCGGCGGCGGGGTTCAGGCGCATGTCGCGGGAGCCCCGGAGAGGCGAGCATGGGAGCAGAAGCGGCGGCGAGGGCGCCGCCGGCGAGGAACCGGCGTCGTGTGATGCGCATGCCGTCATTGCACGTGGACGCACCGTCCGGCTCAATGCCAAAGTTGCCCCCCGCTCGGGGGGCGAGCCAGCAACGTGGCGGGTTAGCGCGGCGTGGTCGAGCGCTCCGGGAGTGTGGTTTCCGCGGATCGGCGTGAGACCGACGTCTTCGGATGCGGGCTATTGTTGGAGGAACGGCGCCAGACTGCGGGGGGTCCGGCCAGGCCGTTGACGGCCACGGCACGGATCGCCACGGCACGGGCATCGTCCACGATCAACGCGCGGGTCGAGCCGTCGAGTCGCCGGCTTTTCCAACCATCGTGCTGGAGGACCTGGAGGTACCAGAACCGTGCGGGGGCATTGGTTGCGGGGGTCCAATGCAAGTGAAGTCGGGAGGAACCGGTTTCCGTGCCCACCTCCAGCCTGGGCAGGTCCGGGGAGCGCCCCGGCAACCAGGTTGCGGGCGGCACGAGGGCTGCCTGTGCGTAGGGCCCACGCAGGAGGGCTTGCACGAGGTTGGTCTGGCGGAGCAGGGCTGGGAGGTGCCAGTGGATGTGGCCGGGACTGGCACCGGTTTGGCGGGTCACTTCGATTTGTTTCAGGATTTCGGCTGGTCCCCACTCACTGCCGCGCGCGGTGTTGAGGCCGGGCCAGAGATGTCGCCGGGCCATGTTCTGGGTTTGCCACCAACGGAGCAGAGAAGCGAATGGTTGCTCGGGTGCGGTGGTGGCCCAGTAGAGTTGCGGGGCGCAATAGTCCAGCCAGCCTTCCTGCAGCCATTTGCGTGCGTCGGCGTGCAGGACGGCGTAAGCGTCCAACCCGCGAACACCGGCGGGGTGGTCGGGGCGCCAGATGCCGAATGGACTGATGCCGACCCTGACCGTGGGACGCGCATCTTTGACGGCCCGGTAGAGGCGCTCGACGAATCGGTCCACGTTGCGCCTCCGCCAATCGTCACGTGACAGGTTGCCGGACCGACCGTGCCGCTCCCAGGAAGGTTCATCCGGAAAAGGCAGCGGGCGCCCCTCGGCGGTCTTCTCCGGGTAGGGATAGAAGTAGTCGTCGAAATGGACGCCATCCACGTCGTAGCGCCGGACGACTTCCAACACGGTCTCGATCACGTAGTCGGCGACTCCGGGCTCACCCGGGTCCAGCCACAGGTACGGACCGTACGGGCGCACCCATTCGGGTCGGACGCGACTGATGTGGGTGGCTGGCACGGGCGGGTTGGTGGGGGTGCGGATCAGGACACGAAAGGGATTAAACCAGGCGTGGAGTTCCAGTCCCCGGGCGTGAGCCTCGCGGATGGCAAAGGCCAGCGGGTCGTAGTAGGGGTCCGGCGCACGGCCGAGTTGCCCGGTCAAGTAGGGCGACCAGGGTTCGCGTTCCGACAAGTAAAACGCGTCGCCGGCGGGCCGGACCTGCAGGATCACGGCGTTGAGCCCCAGACGCGCCGCCGACTCCAGCAGCTGACGAAGTTCCTCCTTTTGCCGGGCGGTGGAGAGGTCCGGCTTGGAAGGCCAATGCAGGTTGCGGACGGTGGCGATCCAGGCGGCCCGAAACTCGTACGGCGGATCGGGCGGATCCGAACTCCGGGTCGCGCCCGGAATGCTCCAGACTGTTGCCACGAAACAGAGTGTAGCGATGCACTTTTTCATCCGGGGCCCCGCTCCGTTGATCCTGTTGCCCGGGTCACGTTCGAAAAAGTTGCCCTCCGGGGGCAAGCTTCAACCGCCCGTCATTTCCAACCACCTGTGTGTGAAGTGCGCGACTGCCGGGCGCGGCCTGCCACGGAAGGAAATGTGGCGGTCTCGTTTGCGCGGGCCGCCGTTCTGTGGCAACCGATGCGCGATGCAACTCCGGATGATGCTGTTTTTCTGCGCCGGCCTCCTGCCTGGGGCGGCTCCGGTCACGGTGGGGGCGGCTTTGTTTCGCTCCGAGACGGTGGATGCGGAGCTTCGCATCGGTTACGGGGTGGCGGTTGCAGACGTGGACGGCGACGGCCGGCCGGACATCGTCGTGGCGGATCAACATCGGATCCTTTGGTATGAGAACCCGTCATGGACCCGCCACGAGATGGCGGCCCGGCTGACGGAACGCGATCACGTGTGCGTGGCGGCGCAGGACGTGGACGGGGATGGCCGGGCGGAGGTGATGGCGGGTGCGGGCTGGGCGCCGTGGGATACCTCCACTCCGGGTGCGCTGTTCGAGCTGCAGCCACCGCAAGACCCTCGGGCCCGGTGGATTCCGAAGGAGCTCCCGGCGGAGCCGACGCTGCACCGCATCCGTTGGGCCCGGGACGAGCGAGGCCACTGGACCCTGATCACGCTGCCACTGCACGGGCGCGGGAACGATGTCCGCACCGGCACGGGCGTCGGCGTGCGGGTGCACCGTTACACGCGCGCGGTCGGGACGGACTCCGGTTGGACCCGGGTTCTGGTTTTCGAACAATTGAACCGGACCCACAACTTCCACGTGGTGGCCTGGGACGACGACCCGGCGGATGAATGGCTGGTGGCCTCCCGACAGGGGTTGTACTTGTGGGACCCGGCTCCGGACGGCCCGGGTCGGTTGCGCCTCCTAGCGACGAACGACCTGGGCGGCATGGGGGAGGTGCGGGCTGGTCGGGGACCCGCCGGGCGGCGTTTTGTGGCTGTCGTGGAGCCGATGCACGGGCATTGCCTGGCCGTCTACGGGCCGGATTTCAGCCCCGTGCAGCGGGTTGTTCTGGCAACCAACCTTGTGGAAGGGCACGCCCTGGCAACCGGCGATTTTCTGGGGCTGGGACATGACCAGGTCGTGGTGGGGTGGCGGGGCGGGGGTGGCCGGCCGCGCGCCGTGGGCATACGCCTCTTTGCGCTCCGGAGTGGCGAGGGTCCGGTCTGGGAGAGCCATTCGATCGACGACGAAATGGCGTGCGAGGATCTGGCCGCGGCGGACCTGGACGGCGACGGTGATCTCGACCTGGTGGCTTCCGGCCGGGCCACGCGGAACCTGAAGGTGTATTGGAATCTGCGCCGCTGAGACCGTAAGGCGGGTGGCGGTCGCCGGGGCCCGGAGGAACAGGGTCACGCGAGGGCGGCGCCCGGCGCCAGCCAGTCGCGCAATTCCGCCCAGGAGCGCACGACCCGTTGGATGAGCGGCCGGGCAGAGGGAGGCACTCCCGCCGGGTTGAACCAACAAGCGTGCCAGCCACACGCCGTCGCTCCTGCAATGTCGGCCTCCCAACTGTCGCCGATGATCAACACCCGGTGCGGCTCGGGCCGGCCCATGCGTTCCCAAGCGGCTTTAAAGAAGGCGCGCGCCGGCTTGGCCACACCGATTTCCTCCGAAATGATCACGAGCTCGAACCACGGCAGCAGCCCGGAGCCGGCCAGCCGGGGTCGTTGGACACGGCTCAGTCCGTTGGTGACGACCGCCAGGCGGTACCGTTCGCACAGAAAGGGCAACGTCTCGCGGCAGCCGGGCCAGAGATCGTATCCGCGACTCAGCGCCTCGAGGTAACGTTCGGCAAAAGGTTCGACCGGAAAAGGGATGCCGGCCTGTTGGAGGAAGCGTTCGAAACGAAGCGTCTTGAGGTCCTCGATTCGAACCCGCCCCTGTTCCCAAGCCGACCAGAGCTCGCGGTTGATCCGGCGGTACAGGCTGCGGAGGTCGGGCTTAAGCGCGTGCCCCGCCGCGGCCAGGGCTTCTGACAGGGCGCGGGTTTCGGCGCGATCGTAGTCGAACAGGACGCCATCGGCATCGAAACAGAGCCATGTGTAGGGTCGGGCGCGGGCCGCCGAACCGGTCATGGACATCATGAAAACGCGCCGGGGTCGCCCGATGCAACGCCGGCGTGAAGAGGTTCGGCGCGCAGGCACGGCGGCTTGACGGGCCGGTGAACCGGCGCCAGAGTGGGCAACTGCATGCGCGGTCCGCAGAGCGGTCCGCGTCCGAAGACGATCATGAGCACGTTGCATACCCTGTTTGATTCGCTGCAGACCTTTGAGGTGGGAGACGGCCGGCGGGGCGCGTTTTACTCGTTGCCGCGGCTGGAACAGGCCGGTCTGGGGCCGATCTCGAGGCTGCCGGTCTCCATCCGGCTGGTGCTGGAGTCGGTTTTGAGGAACTGCGACGGCCGACGCGTGCCCGAGTCGGCCGTACGGTCGCTGGCGGCATGGCAGCCGCGGGCGCCGCGGACGGAGGAGATCCCGTTCGTGGTGGCGCGGATCGTCCTGCAGGATTTCACCGGCGTGCCGTTGCTGGTGGATCTGGCGGCGATGCGTTCGGCGGTGTCGCGCATGGGCCGGGATCCGCGCCTGATCGAGCCGTTGGTGCCGGTGGATCTGGTGGTGGACCATTCCGTGCAGGTGGACGCGTACGGAAGCACGGACGCGTTGCGGCGGAATCTGGAGCTGGAGTTTGCGCGGAATCGGGAGCGGTACGAATTCCTCAAATGGGGGACGCAGGCCTTTCGTACCTTCCGGGTGATCCCGCCCGGCATCGGGATCATTCACCAGGTCAACCTGGAGTACCTGGCGCGCGGCGTGTTGCAGGGATCAGGTCCGGCGCCGGACCTGCCGCTCTACTACCCGGACACGCTGGTGGGCACCGACAGTCACACCACGATGATCAACGGCCTGGGCATCGTGGGATGGGGCGTGGGCGGCATCGAGGCCGAGGCCGGCATGCTGGGCCAGCCGGTGTACTTCCTGACGCCCGACGTGGTGGGGGTGCATCTGACGGGGAGTCTCCCCGAGGGTTCCACGGCCACGGACCTGGCGCTGACCATCACCCAGCTGCTGCGTCGCACGAAGGTGGTGGGCAAGTTCGTCGAATTCTTCGGGCCCGGTGCAGCCGCGCTGCCGGTGGTGGACCGGGCCACCATCGCCAACATGGCACCCGAGTACGGGGCAACGATGGGGTTCTTCCCCGTGGACGAGAAATGCGTCGAGTACCTGCGGGCCACCGGACGGAGCGAGGAACATTGCCGTCTGTACGAGGCCTATTACCGGGCGCAGGGCCTGTGGGGGATGCCGCAGCTCGGACAGGTGGATTACTCGGAGGTTGTGGAACTGGATCTGGGGACCGTCACGCCCAGCGTGGCCGGGCCCAAACGGCCCCAGGATCGGATCGAGCTGCCGGACCTGGAACGGGCCTTTTTCCAGGCCCTGCAGAAACCGGTGACGGACGGTGGCTTCGGCAAGAGCCGCCGCGAGTACGGTCGCTCCGTCACCGTGCGCACCAGCAAAGGTCGGCGTGCCCAGGTGGGCACGGGCAAGGTGCTGATCGCCGCCATCACCAGCTGCACCAACACCTCCAACCCGAGCGTGATGCTGGGCGCGGGGTTGCTGGCCAGGAAGGCGGTGGAACGCGGATTGAAAGTACCCGCCGGGGTGAAGACCTCTCTGGCGCCCGGCTCACGCGTCGTTTCGGAATACCTGAAACGCACCGGGCTGCAGAAGTATCTGAACCGGCTCGGATTCCAGGTCGTGGGCTACGGTTGCACCACCTGCATCGGCAATTCGGGTCCGCTGGATCCGGCCATCGAACAGGCGTTGCACGAGCACGACTTCGTGGCCGCGGCTGTGCTCTCCGGCAACCGGAACTTCGAGGCCCGCATTCACCCGGCCATCAAGGCAAACTTCCTGATGTCGCCACCGCTGGTGGTTGCGTTTGCCCTGGCGGGTCGGGTGGACATTGACATGAGCTGCGAGCCCATCGGGTATGACCGGGAGGGCATTCCGGTGTTCCTGTCGGACCTGTGGCCCACCGCGGAAGAACTGCGCCAGGTGCTGGGCGAGGCGTTGCGGCCGGAACTGTTCCGCAAGTTGTACCGCGACTTCGACCGGCAGAACCCGAAATGGAACGAGATTCCCGCGCCCACCGGCCTGGTGTTCCAGTGGTCGCCGAAGTCAACCTACATCCAAGAGCCGCCCTTCTTCGAGAACTTCACGTTGGAACCGCCGGGGATCCAACCGCTGACGGGGGCGCGCGTGTTGGGGATCTTCGGCGACAGCGTGACCACGGACCATATCTCCCCTGCGGGCGCAATCAAGAAGGACTCGCCGGCCGGCCGCTATCTCCTGGAACAGGGGGTGGATTTTGCCGATTTCAACAGCTACGGCAGCCGCCGGGGCAACGACCGCGTCATGACCCGCGGCACGTTCGCCAATGTGCGGATCAAGAACCTGATGCTGGGGGGTGAGGAGGGCGGTTTCACCCTGCTGCAGCCTGACGGGGTGAAGATGACCATCTACGACGCTGCGATGGAGTACCAACGCCGCGGCGTGCCGCTGGTGGTGATTGCCGGGCACGAGTACGGCACCGGCTCTTCCCGCGACTGGGCGGCCAAGGGCACGCGCCTGCTTGGCGTACGCGCGGTGATCGCCCGGAGTTTCGAACGCATCCACAGGAGCAACCTGGTGGGCATGGGTGTGCTGCCGCTGCAATTCCCCGAGGGCGTGGGCGCCCAAAGCCTGGGGCTCAACGGGACCGAGCTGTACGACGTGCCGGATCTGGGACCGCAACTGCAACCCCGGCAAATGTTGACGCTCCGGATCCGACGGGCGGACGGCCGCGAGGACACCGTGCCGGTCCAGTGCCGCATCGACACGCCCATCGAGATCGATTACTACCGGCACGGCGGGATCCTGCCATATGTGTTGCGGCAGTTGTTGACCGGCTCGGCCGTCCCGGCCTGAAAACGCCGGGTTCAGCCGTCGGACCGGGCCGCGCAGTAGGCGGGCGGCGCGGCCTCCGCGCGCGAGCCGCACACGCCCGGCGCCCGCGCCCGGGTCGGTTGATTCCGGTCTTCCCGTACCCTGTGCCGGTGGTGGCCGGACCGGCCTCGGCCGTTCATGCCTGGGCCGGCGGAGGTTCCTGCGGCCTGGGTGGCTGACCGGGCGAGCCCTGCTGAGGTTGCGGCGGCGGGGTGTGAATGACCGGCACCGGATAGCGCAGCTTCATCACCTCGTCCACCAGCACTTCGACGTAATAGACGCCCGCGGTTTTGAATTCCACCTGACCGAAGAGCGTGACGTTGGTCGCATGATGGTTGGGGTCCTGAAGGGCAAAGCGGACCTCGCCCTTGCGCAGGACGGTGGTTTGGTCGGGTGCCACCAGCCGGGTGCTCTCGATGAACTGGCCCACACCGGCGGTCCATCGGTTGAAGACGGCAAGTTTCAACGCGACGACCGGCAACTGGGGAACGCGGATGAAATTCAGCACGCCCACCAGGATGAAACTGCCGGTGACCTCCTGCCGGACGTCTTCGCACAGGAGGGAACATTGCAGGTCGGGAAGGATGCGTGTCGGTGTCATGATGGGAAAACGGTGTTGGGTTGGCGGGCCGGTGCGACGTTCATGCGGTCAGGGTCTCGGCGGCACGGACGGTGTTGTGCATGAGCATGGCGATGGTCATGGGACCCACGCCACCGGGGTTGGGTGTGATGCGACCCGCCAGGGGCTGAACTTCCGCAAAGGCCACATCCCCCACCAACCGGGTTCCGCCGGGCCGCGCCGGATCGGCCACACGGTTGACGCCCACGTCCACGACCACGGCGCCGGGACGCACCATGTCGGCCCGAACGAACTCGGGCACACCCATGGCTGCCACCAGGATGTCGGCCCGGCGGCAGTGCTCGGCCAGGTTGCGTGTGGCGGAGTGGCAGAGGGTGACGGTGGCGTTGGCCCGGGGCGCCTTTTGACAAAGCAGAGCCGCCAGTGGTTTGCCCACGATGTTGCCCCTGCCGAGGATCACGACATGGGCGCCCTCCCAGGAAATGCCGGCCCGCACCAACAATTCCTGGATCCCCGCCGGTGTGCACGGGACGAATCCCCCCGGATCCCCCAGCAACAAACGTCCCATGTTCACCGGGTGGAAACCGTCCACGTCCTTGTCCGGTCGGATGGCGGCGTAGATGCGCTCGGCCCGGATGTGTCGGGGCAACGGCGCCTGAACGAGGATGCCGTGCCAGGAATCGTCCCGGTTCAACCGGTCCAACAGGGCCAACAATTCGCTTTCCGGTGTGGCCTCGGGAAGGACGTGGGTGTGGGAGCGGATGCCCAATTCCGCAGCGGTCTTTTCCTTCCGGCCCACGTAGACGCGCGAGGCCGGGTCTTCGCCCACCCGGACGAAGGCCAGCCCCGGTTGCACACCGCGGGTCCGCAAACGCTCCAAGCGCGGCCGGAGTTCTTCCAGGACCTGCGCCGCGATGGCGCGGCCGTCAATCAGATTGGAGGAGCTCGTCACGGAAAGACCTGGATGCGACGGATGGTGAGCACGGGGGTGTCGCGCCAGCGCGGATCGAGTCCTTCCTCGCCGGTCACCAGCACGTGCCGGCCCCAGTATCGTGACAGGTCGAGATTGGTGGAGGTTGTGTAGAGGTAATTGATCACCCGCCCGGTTTCCAGATCCACCAGCGCATGATCCGTGGGCGCCAGGATGTGCCAGGCCCGGCGGACGATGCCCTCCCGTGTCACCATGCGCACTTCCGCAGGCGGCGGCACCGCCGTGCCGGAGCGCATGCCCTCGTCACGGGCGACGAGTTCGGCCATCTTTTGGCGCATGGCTTCCCGCGCCTTTTCCAGAGCGGCCGGGTCCGAGCCCATGTCGGGAGGGGGCGGTTCGGAAAAGACGGCGGCCGTCTGGTTCTCGCCCTCTTGGGGAGGTGCGGCCAGCTCGGGTGCGTGGGTCACGGTGACTTCCGCAGGAGTCTGCTGCGCGGGGCCGGGCAGTTCCTGCTCCGGAGGTGCGACGTTGGTGATCGCGGAGGTGGAGGTTTCCGGCCCTTCCGCAAGGGGTTGTTGGGGCGCGGGTTTTTCCAACTTTGCCTCCTGCTGCCCGGCTTCGCCCGCCGCCGGTTCCTGTCGGAGATACCGGGCGGCCACGAAGGCATACGCATCGGCGGGCGGCTCGATCTGGATCCAGTCGCCCTCCATGACGCCGGTCTCCTCGTAAGCGACGCCCCGTTCCAGCTGGCCCAGGACACTGTGGTTTTCTCCGGGCCCGGCGCGGACGTTCAGGCGCGAAACCAGCACCACGCGGTTGGTGGGGTCCACGAACAGGCTGTGGATCCAGACCTTGATCCCCTCGGGCAGGGCGATGCGGGCCCAGCGTTTGGGTTCGCCGGGTTCCGGCTTGTCGAGCACGATCTCCTCAAGAACCTGCACGCTGTCGCCGCGCTGCAACTGGCCGACCCTCTCGGCCTGGAGCCGCGGTTCACCCCGCACGTTCAACCGGTCGGCCACCACCGTGGCCGGGCCGGGCCGCAATCCGCTCGAATCGGCGGCGTCGGTCGCTTCCGTCCGCCACACCAACATCAGCACGCCGACCAGCGCCCCAACCCACGGCGCCTTGATGCCCGTTTTCATATCGGAGCCAGTAGAGTTTCAATCTCGGAGGCTGTCAATGTCCGCCACCGGCCCGGCGGCAGATCGCCCAGTCGGATCCGGCCGATGCGGGTGCGCAAGAGCCTTTCCACCTTCCAGCCCTGACTGGCGCAAAGGCGGCGGACCTCACGGTTCTTGCCCTCGGCCAGTTCCAGCTCGATCACGCTCCGTTTGCGGCTGGCGCGCAACAGGCGGGCGGCGGTGGCCCGCAGCAGTTCCCCCCGGTGCCGCACCCCTTCCGTCAGGGGCCGCAACGCCGCGGGGAACACCCGGCCGGTCACGGTGACCTCGTAGGTCTTGCGCACACCGTAACGCGGATGGGTGAGGCGCAGGGCGAATTCGCCGTCGTTGGTGAGGAAAAGCAGACCTTCGCTCTGCCGGTCGAGCCGGCCCACGGTGAAGAGGTTGCGCCATTCGGGCGGCAAGAGATCGTGCACCACCGGGCGTCCCTGCGGATCGCGTCGCGTGCACACGTACCCCGGCGGTTTGTGCAGGGCCACGTAGAGTTTCCGGCGCGGCCGCACCACCTGGCCGTCCACCGTGACCACGTCGCGATCCGGGTCCACCCGCGTGCCGAGACGCGTGACCGGCCGGCCGTTGACCTGCACCCGACCCGCCAGAATCCATTCCTCGGCGGCCCGGCGCGAAGCCACGCCGGCCTCGGCCAGGAACTTCTGGAGCCGCACTTCCATGCTCCGCGTCGAGCGGCCCGCGCGCTCCGCCGGGCCAAAAGGAACCTCTCCCCGGCGGAACGCCGGTCGCCCGGATTTCGCAGCCCTTGCCCGCTGCAGCCCGCCTCGTGTGCCCGGCCTTTTACACGGCCTCGGGCTTCGTCTTGGGCAGACCCGTGATGCGGTCGCCGGGCTTCCAGAGCCCGCGCTTCTTCAACAACGCAATGCGTTCGAACCGCTTCAACACGTTGCGCTTGCCGCCGGTTGTCTTGGCCGCGCGCAGACTGGGATGTTGTGACATGGCTGAAAAAAACCTTCCGTCTACCGTGCTGTTGTCCGGGCGTGATTCTCGTGTGCCCCGCCCTCGCCCGATCCGGCGGGGAACCCGATGTATAACCGAAATCCGCAGCGGCCTCAACGGCGAAAAGTGGCACTCCCTGACGGCCCG
>NZ_JBMVQZ010000018.1:0-58942 GCF_049537155.1 Limisphaera sp. 4302-co | reverse complement strand
GTTGAGTCGGTTGCCGAACGAGAGGTGTTTGACATCTCCCGGCACCACGGCGATGTTGGTCCAAACCCCGCCAGAGGGGTAGGTGGGCGCCCATGGTTGCCAGTTGCCCACCGGCGTCGGCAGGATTTCCGCGATGGTGTACACGCCGGGGGCCGGGACCTCCACGCACACCGTGTTTGTCTGGTTGACGAGTGTCTGG
This sequence comes from Limisphaera sp. 4302-co, assembly GCF_049537155.1. Taxonomy (NCBI): domain Bacteria; kingdom Pseudomonadati; phylum Verrucomicrobiota; class Verrucomicrobiia; order Limisphaerales; family Limisphaeraceae; genus Limisphaera; species Limisphaera sp. 4302-co. The sequence goes on along the minus strand of NZ_JBMVQZ010000018.1, from coordinate 58,743 downwards.
ACGACAACGCCGTTGGTGTCGCGGATTTCAAACGTCCATCCGGTCAGGAGAGGCTCCGAGGGGTCTCGCACGAAATTCCCGTTCTGATCCCAGAACTTGTCGAGGCAGAACCGGGCGGTTTGCGAGGTCTGGAGCCGGACATTTCCGAAGTACAGGTTCGTCAACTGACCCGGCACGGTGCTGACGAACTGGCTGACGGGGGTGGTATTCGACCAGCCGGGCTGGGTCAATTCGGTGATGGTGAAATTGGCGGGGGCGGGCAGGCTCACGCAAACCGTGCCGGAGGCATCGGTCGTCACCACGTTGGTGGGCATGAACAACGGGGGTGGAAAGATGGCGAACTGCCAGCCTGGCAGTCCCGGTTCGCTGGGGTCTTTGATCCCATTGGCGTTGAGGTCCTCGAATTTGTGGATGCAAAGCTCCGCCGAGCCCGTTTGCGAGGCGCATTTTCGCACATGCATCAGTTCCAGGCCGTAAACAAGGACGACTTCGGAAGGTGAGAGGCCACGGTCGAAGATCTCGACCTCGTCGAGGGCCAGTCCACTGGCACGCACCGGGCCGGCTCCGACGCCACCCGGGCTGTGTCCGATCCAGAGCGGGACCTGGTTGGACGTCTGATAGGAAAAGAGTGCGAACGAGGCGTTGGTGCTCCAATTGCCTTGCAGGTCGGCTGCGCCAAGCACCACCAGTCCCGGAGGGGTGACGCCGGCGACAATGAACCGCCAACCGCCGGGCCCCACGGCTGCCGGCACCACAGGACCGGTGTGGATGGTACCGTTCAGGTTCAGTTTGAGCGCGTAGGTCTCGTTGTCCAACCAGTCGAGGTAAAGGGAATAACCCCGGCGGGTGACGGGATCGAACTTGTCAATCAGGGGCTGGGGATGGGGCTGGCCTTGCGATGGCCAGACCCACAGGAGGATGGTCAGGCCGCCGGGACCGATGTCCAGGTCAGAATCGTGGGGGACTTCAACAGCAGGGCCGTCCAGGAATAGTGCGCCCCGTGGCGGCGAGGTGGTGGGGTCCACGACCATGGGGTCCAGGCCGCCTCCCAAGACGGAAGGATCGGGCAGCTGAAGGACACCCGGTGAACCGATGGGCACGGGATTGGATCCCGCGTCCCGAGCGGTGCCGTGGTGGGATCCGGCCCAGTCGAGGACGGTGACCTGGTTGGTGGAGTCGTCCATGGGCCACCAAGCTGCCAGGCCGGTTGGCGCGGTGAAACACCCCACGTCCTGGGCGCGCAGCGGGGGGCCAGCGATTGCCAAGAAACTCATCAAGAACGCAGACCAGCGGACGAATCCGCGAAACGAGGTCGGACCGCACGCACACGTGTTCGCGTTCATGGCTGTCGCATCTAGGTAACCGGGTTTTTCCCGTTGAAATGCACGCAAAGACATGATTCGTCAAGGAATGCTCATGAAGCCGATCATTTTGCCGGCCGGACTCGGGGATTGGTGTTGTGGCAAGGGACTGCGCCCCGCCGGTGGGCGTCCATGAGGTTCGGGTGGCGGATGCACGAGGTTTTGGCCTGTTGTTCAGCATGGGCGGTTCGAGTCGAGATGCGTCTGTGCATCCAGCCCTGTTCCGGTCGAAGGGCGGGTGAAAGGACTTGGAAGCGTGCGGTGCCCGGGAACATCCTGCCGGGTCTGTTGTGCATGAACATCGGGTGGACAAGCCGGAGTGGTCCTCGTAGGGACTGCCGAACCTGGTCGTGGATCTTGCCGGCCGCGGTGGCCCTGGGGTGGATGTGGTTTCGGCTGGTGGATGGTCTGCGGCTGGTTTGGTCGCTGGACCCGCGGTATGCGTATGGGTGGGCGGTTCCCGTGCTGTGTGCGTACATGGTGTGGCTACGGTGGGATCGGTGGCGCGAGGCGTGCGCGTGCCGGGCCGATGGCGGGGAGTCGGAACGCAAGGCGATGAACGGAGCGCAACCTCCTGAAGAGGCAAAGTCTGCGGAGGCAACCGGGCCGGGCGGTTGGGCCCGGGCCTTCCTTTCCCCGGCTGTGGCGGCTGTGTTGGCGCTTGCGTATGCGGGCGTGCGGCTGGTGCAGGAGGCCAATCCGTGGTGGTCGTTGGTGCACTGGACGCTGGCATTGGTGTGCGTGGGGCTCACGCTGTGGTACGGGGCCGGCGCGCTGGCGATGGCGAGGTTGGTGGGTGGCTCCGATCGGACGCCGCCGTGGCGGCTGTTTGTCTTCCCGGTGGCATTCATCCTTGTGGCGGTGCCGTGGCCGTATGTGTGGAGCGAACCCGTGATCCAGGCGCTGACCCGCGCGAACACGTGGGCCGCGGTGGAGCTGTTGGGCTGGTGGGGCATACCGGCCGTGCCGCACGGGAACGTGATCGAACTGGCGACGGGTCAGGTGGGCGTGGACGAAGCCTGCAGCGGGATTCGCTCGCTACAGGGTACGCTCATGCTGGCGCTGTTCTTCGGGGAGATGCATCTGCTGGGTTGGCGGGGGCGGCTGGCGGTGGTGGCAGCCGGTTTCGCTCTGGCACTGGCCGGGAACCTGGCCCGCACGCTCTTGCTGACCTGGGTGGCCGCGCGTGAGGGTGGATCGGCCATCGAAGCCTGGCACGATCCGGCCGGTTTGACGGTCCTGGCACTTTGCTGCGCGGGGGTGTGGCTGGTATCCGCCCGTCTGGCCTGCGGAAAAGGCAGCGGAGGGGTGCAACCTGAATGGCGTATGACGCGGGCGCGGGGATCTTCCGAGGGACCGGGCGAAGATCGGACCCATCGGGAGACGCTCGAGACGATGCTTCCGCGTTGGCGGATGGCTGCCTGGGCCGGTCTGGTCTGGGTGGTGGCGGTGGACGCGGCCGTGGCCGGCTGGTACGCGCGGGTGGAGTCGGGCCGCGGAGGCGGTCCGGACTGGGAGTTGGTCTGGCCCGAGAACGAAAAGGAGCAAATCGAGCTCGAGGTGAGCCGGGCCGCGGGTGAGCTGTTGCAGTATGACGAGGGGCGTCAGGTGCGGTGGCGGCGGGCCGATGGAAAGGTCTGCCAGATGTCGTGGTTCAGGTGGCGCCCGGGTCGTGCGGCCGGTTATCTGGCCAAGAGCCACAGCCCGGTCGTCTGCATGCCCGCGGCGGCTTTTCCACTGGAATGGATTTCGGAAGTGCGCTGGTTGGTGAAGGATGGAGTGCGAATCCCCTACCGTTTTTACCGATTCCGTGGCGATGCCGGCCCGGTGCATGTGTGGTACACGCGTTGGGAGGAAGGGGTCGCCGAGCAGAGCTTTGCGCGGGAAACGGCGGGGCCGTGGAGCCGTTTGAGCAGCGTTTGGATGGGGCGCGGCCGGCAGGGCCAACGTGTGCTGGTCCTGGCTGTCTGGGGGGTGACCCATGCGGAGGAGGCCGAGCGACTGCTTGTCGAGGAGGAACTGAAACGCCGGCTCCGGTTGCGTCGCTCCCCGGGGGAGACGAACCCGTTCTCGAACGGGCCCGTTTCCGAACGTTGGGCCGTGCCGGCTGTGTCGGATGGTTACAGGTCGGATGATTGACAGCCCGGAGGCGGGTCCTCATGTTGAGCGCCATGACGTTGGGTGTCAGGGTGGGAACCGGCAGGTCAGGGGGCGGGAAAGGTACATGAATCCGCCACTGAATGCGTCCGGAGAGAGGGATCGTGGGGCGCGGCTCTGTTTGGTGGGCACCATCCTTTTCACGGTGTTGATGCTGTATTTGACCCACATACCGAATCCGAAGGTGCCCGCTTGGATCGTGCGCATCGGTGACGACAAATTTCGGCACGTGATGGCGTATGGCATCTGGGCATGTCTGGCCCTTGGGGCGACGCGGGGCTGGTGCCCGCGGCGCGGGTGTGCCGTGGCCGGTGTGCTCTTGGCAGCGGCGGTGATTTCCGCCGCGGATGAAATCACCCAACCGTGGTTCGGCCGGACCTGCAGTTTCTGGGATTTCTCCGCCAGTGTGCTGGGCGCCATGGTGGGCTGCAGTCTGATGCTGGCTTGGGAAAGTTTTTGGAAGCGCGACTCCGGTCCGGGCGTTGCCCCTGAGCGGCCCGGCAAGCATCCGAACTCCGCGGAGCCGGCGCGCGCGGTGCATGCCGAGACCCCCGAGACCCGGTTGAGCTGAGCTCTTCAGGTGGTCGACCGGCGGGCGGGCATCGCGCCCCACCCCACCCCGCCCTTGGTCAAAGCCACGGGAGTCCGGCCGGGTGGGGCCGGATCGGAGGAACCAACGGCTCTCAATCAGCTTTTGCTGGGCAACATGATGAGGACGCTTGGCGCGGAGTCCCGAAGGTCTCTCTTCGGCGAGGGATGCGGCCTTTGGGGTGTCGTCAGGCTGTTCGGGGTGGTTTGGGCCGGTGGAATCCCCGTCCTCGTTTCCCGCGGGAGGTGCTGGAATACCAGGCAGTGACAACCGGTCAGGCAGGGCCGGCGGGCTTTGGTTCCCGATTAAAGCCTGCCTGCGGTGGCACGGACGGCACCGACCCCGGGTCATCGTAATCACAGACCAGGTTCAAGACCTCTCCGCAGCGGCATTGGATTTGAATGGCCACGACGCGGTCACCGTCACGGGTAACCGTGATGGTTGGTCTTGCGGATGCCGCCTTGGGAGCGGGCGTCGGCGAGTCAGCCGCCCCGGCTGGGGCGGCGGACCCGCGCACGGTTGGGCCTTGTGCAGCCGGGACCTCGGCGAGCGAGGTGGATGTTCGCCCAGGGTCAGGGGAGGCGGAGTGGTCCGTGCATCCGAGCCACTCCCGCAGTGGGCGGACCTGGCAGTCGGGCGGGCCCAACCGGACACGGACCGACCGGCCGTTCGGGCGGTTCGGCTCTCCGGAAAAAAGGGGGACAAAACGTTCAGGGAACACGCGCGACATGGGAGGGGGCGGTTTGGTCGTCAGCCGAGAGGTTGCCCGAGGGATCTTTAAGCTTGAGCAGGATGGTGACCCGCCGGTTGGCGTCGCTATCGGGAGGCAGATCGGCCATGGGCATGGTGTCGGCGTATCCGGAGACCTTGCAAACCTGGGCGGGCGAGACGCCGTGGTGGACGAGCTGGCGCCGGGCGGCGTTGGCGCGTTCGGTGGACAGTTCCCACTGGCGGAGCGTTTCACGCGCCCGGGGGTCTGCGCGTGTGGTGTGTCCTTCCAGCTCGATTTTGAAGGAGGTGTAGCGCGCGATTTCCCAGGCGAGGGTGCTGAACACCCACTCGCCGTACGGGGTGAAGCGGTCGGTGCCGGGCTCGAACACGGGTTTCTGGGTGCGATCAAAGACGTTGATGCGGAGTCCCTCCCGGGTCAGCTCGAGTCGGACGGTGTTCTCGAGGGCATCTTCCTGCTGGAGGATGCGTGCCAGTTCTTCGCTGATGCGGCGCATGGTTTCGATCTCGACGGCCGTAACGGACTGGAACTCGCCCTCGGCCTTGTAGGTGGCGGTGGCCTCTTTGTTGGGGATGATGCCCACCGATTCCTTGGTGACGGCGGAGAAGGGGTTGCGGAAGGCGCGTTCGACGGCCTCCTTGATCTTGGTGTCCTGGGCGGTGAGCCAGAGGCAGAGGAACAGGGCCATCATGGCGGTGGTGAAATCCGCGTAGGCCACCTTCCATGCGCCACCGTGATGTCCCTTCTTGCCGGCCATGAGTCGCTGACGGGTTATTTGCCGCCGACCTTGATGGACTTGAGCATGGTTTCCAGTTCCTCGGCGCTGGGCCGCAGATCGGTGCTGATGCCGCGCCGGCCCAGTTCCACCGCCGTAATCGGCGCCATGCCGCCGGCGAAGCCGGTCACGCAGGCGGCGATGCAGCGCAGGTAATCCAGTTCCGCCTCCCCGTTGAACTCCATGTTCATCGCCAGCGGGTTGACGAACCCGTAGGACAGGAGAATGCCGAGGAAGGTGCCGACCAACGCGGCCGCCACGTGATGCCCGATTTCCTCCACGGGGCCGGAGATCGAGGCCATGGTGATGACGATGCCCAGCACGGCCGCGACGATGCCGAAGCCCGGCAGGGCGTCGCCGGTTTTGCTGAGGACGGTGACGGGCGCGTGATGCTCCTGTTCGAGCCGCGTCAGCTCCGCATCGAGCAGGAGCCGCAGTTGGTCGGGCTTGATCTTGCCGTCAATGATGGGGCGGAGGCTGTTGCACAAGAACTCCACGGCGTGTTTGTTGGCGAAGAACTTGGGGTATTTCTTGAGGATGGAGCTGTTTTGAGGTTCCAGGACGTGTTCTTCCAGGGCGATCATCCCGTTGCGGCGGCCCAGAAGGAACAGCTCATACAAGACCTTGAGAAGTTCCTCATAGGCGGTCCGGTCGTAGGGTGCTCCCTTCAGGCAGATCTTCAGTCCCCTGATGATGTCGAAGAGAACCTTTTTGGGTGCCATGACGATCAACCCTCCGAGGGCGCCACCCCCGATGATGATGATCTCGTTGATGTGCCAGAGGGCACCCAGGTAACCGCCGGCCATGGCAAAACCGCCAAGGACGCAGATGATCACCACGATCGCGCCGATGATGATGGTCATGGTCGGTTCGGTATTTTGAACTGTTGCACCAGGCCGGCCTCGTAACGCTGCAGGTAGGCACGGAGCGAGAGGATGGCCTGGGCATGGATCTGGCAAATCCGGGATTCGGTCAGGCCGAAAGCCTCGGCGATCTCGCGCAGGCGCATGTCCTCGACGTAATACATGGCCAGGACCTTGCGCTGGATTTCGGGCATTTCCCGGAGGCGCTGGAGGATGATCTGTTTCAGCTCCCGGCGGGCAGCCAGTTCATCCGGACTTTCGGAGCGCGGGTCGGCGACGACGTCGTAAAGCGCGCCGCATTCGTCCTCCCCTCCGGCGGCGTCGAGGCAAACGAAGGCGGCGGGCCGCACTTCGTCGAGCAGTTTGGCGTACTGTTCGGCCGTGAGACCGAGGGCGGCGGCCACCTGGGCCTCGGTGGGCGAGCCGCCGAGTTCCTGTTCGAGTCGCGCCATGGCCTCCTGGACGCGCCGGGCCTTTTCGTGGACGGTGCGCGGAACCCAGTCCATCCGACGCAATTCGTCCAACATGGCACCGCGGATCCGGGTGCGGGCGTAGGTTTCGAACGAGGTTCCGCAGGTCGGATCGTAATTGCGCACGGCCTGGAGCAATCCGACCAGGCCGGCGCTCTTCAGGTCCTCGATGTCCACGTGCTCCGGCAGCGTCATGGCCAACCGGCCGAGGACGTTCATGACCAAGGGAAGGTATTGTTGGACGAGTGCATCCTCGGCGTGAGGATCTGCGTGGCCGTGGTATCGTTTCCACAGCTCCTGCGGACTGGGCCGCGGCATGGGGGCCGGCTCGGCCGCGGCAAACGGATCGCAGGTGGCACGATTCATACCGTCCTGGTTTCTGCGTCGGGTTTCTGTTCGGGTTCCTCCCGGGCCCGGAGCACCTGGTGCCAGCTTTGCATCCAGAGCCCGCCCCACCAGCGTAACAACAGGCCGCCCGCCACCGCCGCAGCCAGGCCACGCCAGAATGCCTCCGGCCAGCCGCCACGGGCCGCCAGACCCATGCCGAGGCCGATCAACAGGCCGATCATGGCACCCAGGATCGTCAGCGCTTTCATGGCACTTGCCTTCCGCGGAGCAGGAGCTTTGCCATTTGTCCTGTTGCTGCTCTTGAAGATGCGAAAAATCTGGAAGATCCCTTTACATCCAAGCGGTTCCGGGTCGTGGGAAGAGGAGTTCCGAGGCGGCGGGTTGGAATTCGCCCGGTATTTTTTGCCCGGCGCTCAGAAAAGCGATGGTGCAGTCCGTTCCCAGCACAAAGTTCCACAGTTTGACCCTGCGCCGTTCTTCGTCGAGGTGGGTGAAGATGAGGTCGGCCGGTCCACAGGAGCTGAAGGCGGCCCATTGCTCGAACAACAGGCCGGTTTCGTAGGCTGCGTTGAGGACGAGGTGAACGCGGGCTGCGGGCAGTTCCCGGAGTTGCCGGCGCAGGGCGGTCAGCGCAGCCGAATCATGCGGGTCCACGCCCGGCAGGTCCACAAAGGTCAGAAGGCCCTCCTCCCGGGTTTCGGAGGGATCTCGTTCCACCGGCACATGGAGCATTTCACAATGCAGGGAGAGGAACTCGGCGGTGTTGGCCGTGGAGCCGTCCAGTCTCCACACCCGGACGGCCCGGTCTTCGGCCAACAGGCTCTGGGTCAGCCATTTGCAAAGCACGGTGGTCTTGCCGGAGCCCGGTGGCCCGATGAAAACGTGCATGCCGCCGGGGCCGGCGCCTTCAGCGGGGCTTGAGCGCCAGAAACCGGCCAGGACCGTGCGCACCGTGCGCCATTCGTCAGCCGGTAGGGCGGGAGGTTCAGGCCCGTACAACCTGGTGACGGCTGTCTCGAGCCGGTCGGCGTGTTCGGGCCACAGGCCCATGGATTCCAGCCAGGCAATACTTCGCCAGCGGCGCCGCGCCCGGGCTCCGTCTTCGGCAGGCGAAACGGAGGAGTCGGTCTCATCGGTGTAGGGCACGTAGATGTCGGCGGCCTGTTCCAAGGCCTGCCGATGGCGCTCCCGCACGTCGGGGGCGAAGGCGACCACCTCGATCGGTCCCTGCCGCTGCCACAGCCGTGCCAGCCCTTGAACGGGCAGACGACGGACGTTCACGACGACGGCGTCCGGGCCGAGCTCGTCGTGGACGCGGGCCAGCGCTTCCGGCGCGGTGGGGGCTGTGATCGTGACGAGTTTCATGTGGGTGGTAGGCTGGAGCGGGAGTCCGGTCCTGCAAATTCCCGGTCAGGTGAAGCAGTCCGGCCGCCCCAGCGGATCGCCGGCGGCCCGGGCAATGCCGAGCGAAGCGCGACCCGGAGCCAGGTCTCTTCGGTTCGGGCTTTGCCTTTCTGCCCGGCGAGAGGGCGACTCGGACGGGCAGTGGCATCCGTGGGCAGTTCCCCCAACCGGCCGGAGGGACCGGTCGTCCGCGTGGATCGTCCGTGGAAGGGCCACCACTTCATTCGGGTGCGGGGATGACGGCCGCCGTCTGGACCTGGACGCGGGGCGGCACCTCGGCGTAGGAGAGCACGGCCAGGTCGCCGAAGGTGTGTTCGAAAAAGCGGCGGAATGCCAGGCGCAGTTGTGGCGCGCAAAGCACCACCGGGGGATGTCCGGCAGCCAGCATCTGCTGGACGCACTTGGAAAGTCGCTCCATGACGTGCCGGGCCAGACCAGGTTCGACGACCAACGCCACCTCGGTCGGCGTTTGTCGCACTCCCTGGGCCAGTTGTTGTTCCAGCCGAGGGTCGAGCATGATGGCGCGAAGGGCGCCGCCCTCGCCCTGGAAGGGCCGGATCAGTTGCGGTCCCAGGGCACGGCGGGCGTATTCGGACAGTTCATCCGGGTTTTTGGTGACCGCGGCGTAGTCGCTGACCTTCTCGAGGATGCCTGCCAGATTGCGGATGGAGATGCCCTCGGCCAGGAGGTTCTGCAGAACGCGCTGGACCTGCCCCAGGGTGAGTTGGGCGGGCACCAGCTCGTTGACCAGGGCCGGGTGGGTGCGCTTGAGGTGATCCAGCAGTTGCTGGACTTCCTGGCGCCCGAGCAATTCGTGACAATGCCGTCGCAGGGTCTCGGAAAGGTGCGTGACCAGCACGGAGGCGGCGTCCACCACGGTGTAGCCCGCCGACTCCGCTGCCTTGCGTTCGGATTCCGGGATCCAAGTGGCCGGCAGTTGGAAGACCGGCTCGACGGTGGGGATCCCCTTGAGCGAGACCTTGCTGTTGCCGGCGTTCATGGCCAGCCAGTAGCCGGGCATCAACTGACCCTGCGCGATGGGGTTGCCATGCAGGAGGAATCGGTACTCGTTGTTGGAGAGCTGCAGGTTATCGCGCAGGCGGATCGGCGGGATGACGATGCCCATCTCCGCGGCGAACGTCCGCCGCACTCCGGTGATTCGCTCCAACAAATCGCCTCCCTTCCGCGGGTCGGCCATCGGCACCAGTCCGTACCCCAGTTCGATCTGGAGCGGATCGAGCGTCAGCAACTCATCCAAGTTGTCCTGGGCGCGGGCCTCGGCGGCGGTGGCGGCGGCCCGTTTCGAGGCGCCCTCGCCGGATGGTTCGGTGGTCTCCTCCGTCGCAGGTTGGGGCGGTCCATGCCGGCGCACCACCCGCGCCAGAAGCCCCGTGATGGCGGCCAGGACGAGGAAAGGCATCATCGGCAGACCGGGGACCAGCGCCATGAACCCCAGCATGACGGCCAGGATGGTCAGGGCGCGCGGATAGAACAGCAGTTGGCGGCCCAGTTCGTGTCCGAGGCTGTTGCGGGCCGTGGCACGGGTGATCAGGACACCGGCGGCCGTGGAGGTGATCAATGCCGGCACCTGGGAGACCAGACCGTCGCCGATGGAAAGGATCGTGTAGCGCTGCAGGGCCTCGGTCATGGTCATGCCTTTTTGGAGGATGCCGATGGCGAAACCGCCGAGGATGTTGATGAGGGTAATCAACACGGCGGCGATGGCGTCGCCGCGGACGAACTTGCTGGCGCCATCCATGGCACCATAGAAATCCGCCTCTTCCTCCACCTGGCGCCGGCGTTTTCGGGCCTCGGCTTCGTTGATCAGGCCAGCGTTCAGCTCGGCGTCAATGGACATCTGTTTGCCGGGCAGAGCGTCCAGCGTGAACCGGGCCGCCACCTCGGCGATGCGACCGGCACCCTTGGTGATGACCACGAAATTGATGAGCACAAGGATGAAGAAGACCACCAGCCCCACCACGTAGTTGCCGCGCACGACAAAGTTGCCAAACGCGTCGATGATGTGCCCGGCGTAGCCTTCCAAGAGGATCAGCCGCGTGGACGCAACGTTCAGGGCCAGCCGATACAGAGTGATGAAGAGCAGCAGCGTGGGAAACCCGGTAAAATCTGCCGGCTGCCGGAGGTAAAGAATGACCAGCAAGGTCAACAGCGACAGGCCGATGCTGATGGACAACAGCAGGTCCAGCACCGCGGGCGCCACAGGCAGGATCAGTAGCAGGATCGTCCCAAACAGGGCCACGACCAGCCACAGATCCCCGTAACGCGCCCACTGGCGCAGCCGATCGCTCCAGACACCCATGGTTGCGTGTGCTCGTGCGCAGTCGGCCGGTCTTTCCGGGTGGGCATCCCTGGCAGTCGCCCCGTGACGGACCGCCGGCCGACGGCTCGCCAGCGCGCAGAGCAGGAACCTCGCCAACTTGAAAAGGCGCCCTCAGACCGCCCCGACCCACAGTCCGCATCGAGCCGGGCTCCTGCGTGCAAGGCCCTGCGAACTTCGGGTGGGAAAAAAGACCGGAAAGCAGAGGCTGTGCCGTGTTCCGGTCGAAGGGGTCAGGTCGATCGGAGTCGCGGCGCGCCGTCCGCCGGTGGCAGACCTGCGCTCGTTTGCCGTCAACGACCCGGTTCGAGGTAGAGACCGAATTCACTCAGGGCGGGGCAGGCTGCGGCCCGGGTGATTCGCAGCCGGACTCTCCCGGCCTCAACGGCCTGTGGGAGGCGGATCAGCCGGCGGTTGCCGATGCTGGTCGCGCGGGCGATCTCGGTCCACTGTCCGTCGGTCCAACAGTCCACAGCGACCGCTTCGATCCGCTGGCCGAGCGGCAGGTATTCGCGCAGCTCCACCACGTTGAATCGAACCGGGGAGGCAAATTGGAACTCGACCCAGGGAATGGTCACCTCATCCGGCGTACACCAGAAGGTGTCGCGGCGGCCGTCCAACAGGAGATGCGGACCGTATGATTCGGCGGGTGCGCGCACGGCGGAGGCGGATACGGTGGCCTGCCGGGCAAGGTTCGTAGCGAAGGTGGCGTCCAGGATGCGGCGGAAAGCGCGCAGCGATCGGATGTCGTTTTCATGGATCCGGCCCCGGCGGTCCGGCGGGATGTTGAGATTCAGACAGCAACCGCGTCCCACGCTGGAGTAGTAGATGTGCAAAAGTTGTTCGGGTGATTTGACGCGGTCGTCCTCGGCGGGATGGTAGAACCAGCCGGGGCGAATGCTCACGTCGCACTCGGCCGGCACCCACGCGGTGCCCGGCCGTTCCCCGTGTTCCAAGCCCTCACTGGAACCGCCCGGGTAACGTGCCGGCTTGCTCAGGTCCAGCGTGGCCCAACACGGGTCCCCGGCGATGCCGCGTTCGTTACCGATCCAGCGGAAGTCCGGCCCGGCATCACTGAAGATGCAGGCCATGGGCTGAAGCTCGCGGACGATGGCCCAGGTCCGCGGCCAGTCGTAGTAAGTGCGGTTGTCGATGCGCCGGGTCTCGCGGGCTCCGCCGTAATAGCCGTCGCCGCCGTTGGCGCCGTCGAACCAGACGGCAAACAGTTCGCCGTACTGCGTCAGCAGCTCGCGCAGCTGGTTCCGATAGTATTCGAGGTAGCCGGGCCGGCCATACTCGGGATGATTGCGGTCCCACGGGGAGAGGTACACGCCGAACTTCAGTCCGTGACGATGGCAGGCCTCGCTGATTTCACGGACGACATCCCCGCGGCCGTTGCGCCAGGGGGATCGTTTCACCGAGTGCTCCGTGTGTGCCGAAGGCCAGAGGCAGAACCCGTCATGATGTTTGGCGGTGAGGATCAACCCGCGCATGCCGGCTTCGCGGGCGACGCGGACGATCTGGTCGGCATCGAAATCGGTGGGGTGGAACACGGCGGGGTCTTCGTCACCGTAGCCCCACTCCTTGTCGGTGAACGTGTTCACCGTGAAATGCAGAAAACCGTAAAACTCCATTTCGTGCCACCGGAGCTGGCGTTCCGACGGCACGGGACCCCAGGGTTTCGGGAGGGAACCGGTCGCCGCGCTTTCCTGTGCCCCACCCCGCGGTCCGACTCCGAGACAGGCGGCGAGCAACCAGCAGATCAAAGAGGGGCGGCGGTCGATTCGCATCGGAAGCGGGGCCTGCCGTGGTTTCATGAGCGCATGACTGCCACCGAAGGATCGGGCTGGCAAGCCCGAGCCGCGCGGCGCAGGCACTCGGGCACGACCTCCAGAAGGCGGGCCCGCAGGCGGGAACCCGGGCTGCAATGAAAAAGGCCGGAGACGATGCTCCGGCCCGGTGCCGAAAAAACGGCGATCAACGCCAGCCGCGGCCGCCGCGCTCACCACGCTCGGAGCGTGGGCCGCCCGACCGCGGTGCCCGCTCCTCGCGCGGCCGGGCGATGTTGACCGTCAAGGTGCGGCCCTGGAACTCGCGGTTGTGCAGTTGTTCAACAGCACGGGCCGCCTCCTCCGGCGTGGCGTATTCAACGAAAGCGAATCCGCGCGATTTCCCGGTCACCCGGTCGAACATGATGTTCACCGACGTGACCACGCCGACCTGTGAGAAGTAATCGTGCAGATCGTTCTCCAACGTACGGTAGGAGAGGTTACCAACGAACAGTCTGGTGGGATTCATGGCTTGCGAACGACGTCTGCGCGACGGACCGGACGGAGGTGGGAGGACTGCACCGGCAGACCTGCGGAATGTCAAACTGCAACCAATTCTCTGCTCGCTGACAATCTGTCGAACCTGACACCAACTTCTGTTCGGCCATCGAACAGACACATCCCTCCTACCACACACAGGCAGTTCGTCAAGACATTTTCTGAAAAAGATGAGCCGCGATTCAACAGACGCGGTGCACGGTTGAGCCGACCCGCCCGGGCAGACCCGGCGATTCTTGACCCGCCTCGGACCTCCCCAGCAAGCTCGGCCCTGTCATGCGAGCCTGCCAACTCTGTGCACACGGCCGGCCCGGCCGATGGCGCTGGACCGAACTACCCGATCCCGAACCGGGCCCGGACGAGGTCGTGGTGGAGGTTCACTTCTGCGGACTGAACCACCTGGACTTATGGGTGGAGGAAGGCGCCCTGCCCGTGCCGGTCGCCCTTCCCCGTGTGCCCGGGGCCGAGGTGTCCGGCGTTGTCCTGCGCACGGGCCGCGAGGTGCGGGATGTTGTCCCCGGCGTCCGGGTGGCGGTGCAGTCCAACCTGTTTTGCGGCACCTGCGAGTTCTGTCGAGCGGGTGAAGAATCCACCTGTCTCAACGGGCGTTTGCTCGGCGTGGATTGTGACGGCGGCCTGGCCGAGCGGGTCTGTGTGCCGGCCCGGGCCGTGGTCCCTCTACCCGAGGGGGTCGGTTCCGAGGAGGCTGCCGCGCTGACACTGGCGGCGAGCACGGCCATGCACATGCTCACCCACCGCGCGCAGGTGCAACCCGGGCAATGGGTGCTGGTGATGGCGGCCGGCAGCGGGGTCGGCTCGGCTGCGATTCAGATTGCGCGCGGATTGGGCGCGCGGGTGATCACCACCGGATCCACGCCCGAGAAACGCGAGCTGGGTCTTCGGCTCGGAGCGGAGCTGGCGGTGGATGTTTCGGATCCGGACTGGCCGCGAAAGGTTCGCGCCCACACGGGCAGGCGGGGCGTGGACCTGGTGGTGGAACACATCGGCGGGGCGGTCCTGGAGCAGGTGTTTTCGTGCCTGGCGCGCAATGGCACGGTGGTGACGTGCGGCGCCACGGCCGGGCGACAGCCCACACTGGCCCTGTGGCCGTTCTTCGTCAAACAGCACCGGCTCATCGGCAGCTACGGTCGCAACCGCGCCTCTCTGCTGCGGACGCTGGAGTGGGCCGCCACCGGGCGGCTCCGGCCGGTGCTGGATTCGGTTCATCCACTGGAACGTGCCCTGGACGGACTGGCGCGCCTGCGAGAACGCCGCGCGCTCGGCAAGGTTCTCATCCGGGTGAAGTCCGGCTGAGGACCCCGACACGCGATCCGCCTCCCCCGCCCTGTGCCGGGGGGGTGCCTCGCAGGCCGCGGCCCGCTCGACCCGGCCGTCCGGTGTGGCAAACCGGGTGGCGCGGGGGCGATGGAACCACTAAACTTTGCGAAGCACCTGTCTTATGAACCCGGCTCCTCCGCGATGGGATGTGAAACCGCAGGCGGTTCTGCAGGCAAAGGGGACCGGACGATTTCGAACCGGCGGGCGACCTGACGGATGCCGGCCCCCCGGGCTCTGCCGGTCTGCCGCGGGCACCGGCACCCGGCTTCCGCCACGTGGAACGCGGTCGGCGATCTGTTTCGAGAACGGGCGCGCCCCGGGGGCATGTTTCAACCAGGCTCCAAGCCGCAATCCTTCTCCAGCATGACCATGCCGGCCGACAACCGCGCTCGTACAACGGGATCCGAGGGACACTTGCGGGGTTTCTGGTCCCTCTGGGTGACGCAGTTCCAGGGAGCGTTCAGTGACAACCTGCACAAGTTCTTGGTCTTGTATCTTGCCCTGGGGCTGGGCCTTTCACGGGAGCAGGAACACGCGCTGGTGCCGTTGATCAACGCGTTGTTTGCAGTGCCGTTTCTCCTTTTCTCGATGACGGGCGGCTGGCTGGCCGACCGTTTCAGCAAGCGAACGGTTTGCATGGGTGTGAAACTGGCCGAGGTGGCGATCATGTTGTTGGCCACCGTGGCGCTGGCGCGCCTTTCCATCCCGGCCATGTTGGTCGCAGTGTTCCTGATGAGCGCGCAGAGCGCGCTGTTCGGCCCCACCAAGTATGGTCTGATGCCGGAGCTTCTGCCCGAGCGCCGGCTTTCCTGGGGCAACGGGTTGCTGGGTCTGGGGACGTTTCTGGCGATCATACTGGGGACGATTGCAGCGGGAGGGCTCATGGAATGGCGTGGCCGCCAGCAAGCGTTGTCCGGGCTCATCCTGGTGGGGCTGGCCCTGCTGGGTTTCGTGGCCAGTCTGGGCATCCCCCGTGTACCGCCTGCCGAGCCACAGCGGAGGTTCCGGTTGAATCCACTGGGTGACTTTTGGGAAGAGTGGCGAGTGGTGCGTACGGATCCGGTCCTGACGGGTGCGGTGTTGATGGTGAATTTTCTTTGGTTCCTGGGGGCCCTGTGGCAACCGGCTCTCATCTTCTATTGCCGGGATGTGCTGGGTGGTGGCGAGTTTCACACCAGCCTGCTGCAGGCCGCTCTGGCCGTGGGAATCGCTCTCGGCAGTCTGAGCGCCGGTTACCTCTCGGCGGGCAGGATCGAGCCCGGCCTGGTGCCGATGGGTGCGCTGGGAATGGTGGCGGCGGGAGGGTGCCTCGGTTTGGGCTCGCTCGGTTTTGGAGGAGCGCTGGCGGCCACGGGGGCACTCGGGTTTTGTGGCGGGTTGTATCATGTGCCGTTGAATGCGTTGCTGCAGGCCCGGCCCGCCCCGGGCAGACGCGGCGGAGTGCTGGCGGCGTCGGCCATTCTGTCCTGGGTCGGCATCGTGGCTGCAGGAGGGCCGCTGTACTACTTGTTGAGTCGGGGCGTGGGTCTGGGCCCGCGCGGGATCTTTCTGACCGGGGCGCTGCTTACGCTCGCAGCCGTCGCGGCATGGGTCCGCGCCCGGCCGGAGGTCATGATTCATTGGGCGCGATGGGTGCTGGTGCGGACGTTGCATCCGCTCGAGGTGCTCGGCAGGGAGCATGTGCCGCGGGAGGGCGGCGCGTTGCTGGCGTGCCATCATCAATCGCTGGTGGACTGGCTGCTGCTCCTGGCGGCGGTGGATCGGCCGATCCGCTTCCTGATGGACCGCCGGTGGGCGGAAAGCCGCTGGCTTCGGCTGTGGACCCGTGCACTGCGGGTGATTCCGGTGGCCTCGGATGACGGGCCTCATGCCCTGGCGCGATCTCTGGAGGCGGCGCGTGAGGCGCTCCGGTCGGGGGAGTTGGTGTGCATTTTTCCGGAGGGCCAGATGACCCGGACCGGTCAGCTTTTGAAGTTCCGGCGCGGGTTGGAACGCGTGGCACGCGGGACCGGAGCGGTGATCGTGCCGGTGGCCATGGAAGGTGTGTGGGACGGCTGCTTCAGTTTTCCGCGGCGACGATTTGCCCTCAAGCGGCCGCGTCGGTGGGTGCAACCGGTGACCCTCGTGTTCGGGAGGCCCCTGCCCGACACCGCGTCCGCACCGGAGGTCCGGCAGGCGGTGGAACAACTGCTGGCCGACCTGTGGTCGCGCGGGTCCCGGAGTCATCCGACGGTGGCTGCCCGTTTCATCGCCACGGCCCGGCGCCATCCGTTCCGTCTGGCCATGGCGGACGAGAACGTGGGCGCTGTCCGGTTCGGCCGGGCGTTGATGGGGGCGCTCTTCGTGGCGGAGCGGCTCCGACCGCACGGATCGGGCGAAGAACGGATCGGAGTACTGTTACCGCCCTGTGTGCCAGCGGCGTTGGTGCACTGGGCCATCCTCCTCACCGGCAAGGTGCCCGTCCATCTCAACTACACCCTGGATTCCGGCACGCTCGGGGCTTGCGCCCGTCTGGCCGGGGTGCGCTTTCTGATCAGCTCGCGACGTTTCCTCGAGAAGCTGCGCCTGCAACCGCCGGTGCCGGTCCTGGTATTGGAAGAACTCCTGGCCCGACCGCGCCCGATCGAGAAATTGCGGGCCCTGATGCGCGCGTGGTTGCTGCCCGCCCGGTGGCTGGAGCGTTCGTTGAAGGATCGGACCGCCGGGTCGGATGCAGTCCCTCCGGCCGACCGGCCCGTGACGATCCTGTTTTCCTCCGGGTCCACCGGCGAACCCAAGGGCGTGGTTCTGACTCATGGAAACGTGCTGAGCAACATCGAGCAGGCGGCGCGGATCCTGGAGTTTCAGCCGCACGACCGGCTGCTGGGCGTGCTGCCGTTCTTCCATTCGTTCGGGTTCACCGTCGGGGTGACCCTGCCGGGTGTGCTGGGTCTTGGGGTGGTTTTCCATCCGAATCCGCTGGATGCGCGTGCGCTGGCTCCGCTGCTGCGGCGCTGGCGCGTGAGCATCCTGCTCAGCACGCCCACCTTTTTGCAGCTTTACTTGAGGGCGTTCGAGCCGGCGGATGTCGAATCGCTCCGACTGGTCATCACCGGTGCGGAAAAACTTCCCATGCGGCTGGCGGATGCATTCGCCCAACGCTTCGGGATCCGTCCCCTGGAGGGTTACGGCTGCACGGAAACGGGGCCGGTGGTCTCGGTCAACATTCCGGATTTCGTCGCCGGCGGCCTTCAGCAGCGCGGACAGAAGCCCGGCAGCGTGGGCAGGGCGCTTCCGGGCGAGGCCGTGCAGGTGCGGGATCCGGATACGCTGGAGCCGCTGCCACCGGGCGCCACGGGCGTCCTGTGCATCCGCGGTCCCAACGTGATGCAGGGCTACTGGCAGCGGCCGGATCTGACCCGCGCCGCACTTCGTGACGGATGGTACATCACGGGCGATCTGGCCCGGGTGGACGAAGACGGTTTCATTCACATCACCGACCGGCTGGCCCGTTTCAGCAAGATCGGCGGCGAAATGGTGCCGCACGTCCGTGTGGAAGAGGTGCTGCATGAGCTGGCCGGTGTCACCGAACGGACCTTCGTGGTCACTGCGGTGCCGGATGAGTCACGCGGAGAACAGCTGGTGGTGTTGCATCGGCTGGACCCCGAGGACCTGCGGTCCTGTCTGGAAAAGCTCCGCACGACGACGCTCCTGCCCAACCTCTGGAAACCGCGGCCCGATCATTTTCACCGGGTCGAAAGTTTCCCGGTGCTGGCCAGTGGGAAACTCGACCTGAAAAGCGTGCGCGCGTTGGCCCGCTCCTTGACGGAACGTGCCGTTGCGCAGAAACCCTGACGGCCGCAGACACGCCCCGCGCTTTGGCGCCCGGTTCAGGACCTGGAAACTGGACTACAACTCCGCACGAACGGGAGGAACCGGGCCGGATCCGGTCGAGAACCTTGCCCGCACTTCCGGATCCACATCGGTCACACGGCCGGTGGCGCGGTCCAGAGGGCACCAGAGGGTCCGCACCCGGGCCAGCAGCCGCCCGTCGGTTGCCCGATACATTTCTGTCAGCCGCTCGAAGCGGAATCGGGAGGCTGCTCCGACCCATGTCCGTACGCGCACCTGATCGCCCAGGCGCGCCGGGTGTTTGTAATCCACCTCGTGGCGCAACACGACCCAGACCAGTCGCTGGCGGGCTTCGGGTGGCGCCTCGGCAAGCCAGTGCGCAACGGCAGCGTCCTGGGCCCAACGGAGGTACACCACGTTGTTGACGTGCCCCAGCGGGTCAATGTCCTCGGGCCGGACCTGCACCCGGTGCTCGTAGGGTTGGACGGTCTTGCTGTCGCTCATCTTCGACCTCGACCCCGTTCGGGTCGCCAGCTGACCACGGCCCGGGCACGGTCGTCGAGTGGAACTTTTATCTGTAACGGACCGTCCGAAGCGGCGCCACCGGCTGGAAAAAGGTCATTAACGGGAGCGGAGGGGCTGTGGAACCGCCGCGCCGGAAGCCACCAGCAGCGGGAAACAGTGGCGTGCCTTCTGACGCTGGTGGCCGGCGCTGCGCAGGCACGGGTTCCATCAGAAGGCAGGGATGGAACCGAGACGGAAGCCCACTCGGATCCTGACCACCCTGGCAGGTTGTTGGTGGTTTCCCGAATGCCGAAAAAATGCGAGCCACCCCGCACCGGGGGTGCGCGCCAAGGGGTTTCAGCAGGGCGCGCGCTGCGTGTCCGGAGATCGGGCTCAGAACCCTTCCGTTCGTCGGGCGCGCTCGACGAGCAGCCCGCTTCAGCGCATCAGCAACATCTGACGGGCCCGTTTGATGGCCCGGGCCAGGCGCCGCTGATAATGAGCCGGCAGCCCGGTGTACTTGCGCGGGAGGATCCGTCCTTGTTCGGTCACAAACTGCTTGAGCAGGTTGACGTTCTTGTAGTCGAGCGCCTCGATGGGAAAATCCACCTTGGCTTTGGGCCGGGCCTGACGGTGCTCCAGGGGCGCCGCCATGGCCGGGGTCTCGCCTCTGCGATCCGATTCCAAATGCGTCTTACGCGGCATAGACAGTTACTTGATCTCGCGATGAAGGGTGTGCCTGCGGAGGAACTTGTTGTACTTGCGCAGTTCCAGCCGCTCGGTCTGGGTCTTCTTGTTGCGCGTGGTGGTATAACGCGAGGGCGGTTTGCCTTCCTTGGCCGCCTCGGTGCATTCCAAAATGACGATTTCCCGCGGCATGGATCACTCCTTGTCCCGCAAACGTTCGTCTCCTTCTTCCTCGTTGTTGTCCGGTTCGGCGGGCGCGACGAAGTCCAGCGCGCCCAGGGACGCCAGGCGCCGTTGTTTGGCCATTCCGCTGCGCTCCAGTTGCGCCTGAGCCTCCACAGTGTAGCGTGCCCAGGGAATGGCGTCCAGCCGTGCCTTGGGAATGGGTTTGCCCGTCAGCTCGCAGATGCCGTAGGTGTTTTTCTCGATGCGCTTCAATGCGGCATCAATTTCATACAGGGCGTCCTGATCGGAACTCAACAGGCTCAGCGCGAAGTCCCGATCGAAGTTGTCCGTCCCCGTGTCCGCCATGTGCAGGCTGTAGCTGGGCAGCTGCTGGGCCGACTCCTTGGCCAGACCGTCCCGTTGTTTGAGCAACTGTTCGCGCAGTTCCAGCAGGCGGTTGTAGTACTTGACCCATTCCGGCTTGATCTTCACGGGGGGCGTCTTGCCCCCGCGTGCCGGTGCGCCTCCGAGAATGGCATCTGCCGTGGCCGGGCCCCGAACCTTGGAGGCCGGCGCGGCCGCCCTGTTGGTGTTTTTCTTTTTTGCAGTCACGGTTTCGAGACTGGCAACCGTTGATTGTCTGCTCCTCTGTCATCCTTGCCGGGCACCTTTCTCCCGCAAGGGCGGGTGAATCTACCAAACTTCGAATCGGATGCCAGAGGAAAATCTATAGCAGGAAAGTGCCTTCCCCGCCAACGGACGGAACGCATCCCCGAAGAAGGCATCACGCCGGCAGGTCAGGACCGGTCCAGCACGCGTTCGACCTCGCAGGCCACCCTGCCGGGGTCCAGGGCCTCCCCCTCCAGACAGCCGTTGGCACCGGCTTCGTAACCCACGGCCGAGATCCCGCAGCCCGGCCCGCGGTTCAACAACAAGACGGGCAACCGAAACCACTGGCGGTGCCGGCGCAGCCGGCGCGTCAGTTCAAGGCCGTCCAATCCGGCCATGCCCACCGCCGCCAGCACCAGCGCATAATCCTGGCGTCCGATGGCCCGCCACGCCTCCCAACCGTCCTGCGCCTCGTCCGACTCGTACCCCCGGTCCGCCAGGGCCTTTCGGATTCGATCGCGTTCCTGGGCCGAACCGTCTGCGACCAGCACGCGCCGTTTCTCCTGCGCGGGCTGCCGGACCGGTGCGGGGCTTGCGACGGCATCCCCGGGCGACGAGTTTGCGTGAGTCTCTGACCGGGACGTCTCGGCCAGGTCCGGGGCCGAGAGGACCAGCACCGGCCGGCCGTCTTCCAGCACGGCCACACCGCTGGCGTGTTTCAAGCCCCAAAGATCGGTCTCCACCGGTTGCAGCGTCAGTTCCTGTTCCCCCAGGCAATGGTCCACCTGCCACGCGCATACGTGCGAGCCTTCGCCGGTCACCACCACCCACCACGGCGGCGGGCCCGACCAACCTCGATCGAGCCCGAGCCCTTCCTGTAAGGCGCGCAACGGCACGGGTTGCCCCGCGAAGCGCAGCATGGGCTGGCCACCGGGGCCGCTCCACTCGACCCTTTCCAGCCGCAGCACCCGCCGGACCTGCGCCATGGGAAATGCATAAGCCTGGCCCGAGACCTCGACCACGATGGCCCTCACGACCGAGAGTGTCAGCGGCAGGTGCAGGACAAACGTCGTACCCCGGCCGGGCACGGTCTCCACGAAAACCTGCCCCCGCATTTCCCGCACTGCCTGCCGGACCACGTCCAGCCCGATCCCCCGGCCGGAATCGGAGGTGACGCTCGACCGGAGAGTCAGGCCGGGCTGGAACAGGAACTCCAACAAACGGTCGGGAGAGAGGGTTTCCAGATCTTGCGGGCTCAGTTGGCCCCATTCGATCAGCCGCTTCCGCAACGCCACCAGGTCCACCCCGCGACCATCGTCCGCCACGCGCACGAGCAGTTCGTGGGGACGCAGGCAGGCTTCCACGCGTACGACGGCCCGGGCGGGCTTGCCTGCGTGGATCCGTTCCACGGGCGTTTCGCAACCGTGGTCCACGGCGTTGCGGACCAGGTGCATCAGCACATGCTCCAGCCGCTCCAACACCGAGCGATCAACCCGCGTTTCCTCCCCTGCCACTTCCAGGCGCACTTCCTTGCCCGAACTGCGTGCCAGGTCGCGGACCAGCCGTGGCAGTCGTCGGACAGCTTCTTCGAAGGGGCGGATGCGCGATTCCAAAACCGTCAGGTAAAGCCGGTGGGACCACCGCGCCGTTTTCTGCTCATAGGTCCGTAGGGACTCGGCGATGCCGTGCAACTCGCCCGTGCACGTCCGCCATTGTTCCCGCAACCGATCCCACCAGGCGCCGGTTTCAGCCGCTGCCGACTCTGCGGGTGGTCGCCGGCCCAGGCTCTCCATCAGGGCACCCGCCTGTTGGTGACGCGCCTGCAGGTCCGCCATTCGCTCCAGGAACAGGTTCAACCAACGCGTATCCGCGAGCGCCTGGGCGGCCAGGCGCATCAACTGGTCGGCCCGGTCGCGATCAAGCCTTTCCGAACGCCCGGCTGGACCGCCGGGCCCTGGGCCGCTCGGTGAAGGGGAAAAGCCCGCCGTGGAGCCGTTGGAGAGCGGATCGGGTTCCGGATCCGCTGCCTGCGGCGTCTTCGAACCGGGGTCATGGTCCGGGTTCCCTTCCGCAAGTGCGCGGAGCTGCCGCAGGATCATGCGGTCGTCCGTTGCCGGAGAGTTGCCCGCGTCCGAAAGTCCGGTTGCCGCCCGGCGGGCCAGGGAATGAATGCGGTCGGCAGCCCGCATCAAAAGGTCCACCACCTCCGGCGTAATCCGCAGGCGACTCTCCCGGATTCGAGCGAGGCAGTCCTCCATGCCGTGGGCCAGCTGGACGACCGGTGTCAATCCCACCACGCGGGCCGCGCCCTTGAGGGAGTGCAATTCCCGCATCAAATCGAGCAGCCGTTCGAGGTCTTGAGGGGCCTGTTCCAGCGCCAGGAGGATCTCGAGCACACGGGCGATCTGCGCCTCCGCCTCGCGCCCGAAAAGGGCCAGCAGCGAGGAATCCATCTCCGGGTTGGGAAGCCCGCGATCGCCGGTTTGCGGGTTCATAAGCGTGTCTCCGACCAGGGCAGCGACTGGGCGTCCAGCCACCGAACCCACCGGCCATCGGCGTACCAGAAACCGTCGTCCGTGCGAGGATCCGCCACCGCACCGGGCGAGTCGCCGGCCGGTCCTCCATCGGCAGGGGTGAGTCGGACCTGCCGGGGCAGGCCGTCAACCAGCCAGGCGGCCAACCGCCCGCCCCACTCGGCAATCACCACCCAGGGACCTGCCGGAGCGCCGGGGATCCACGGGAGTTCACTCTTTTGCAACAGCCTGCGCAATGAGACACAAGGTAGCACCATTCCTCGCCATTGCACCAAACCGTGGACAACCCCACAGCCGGCCCGGGCAAGCCGATGGAACGGCAGCGGGCCGCAGACTTCCAGCATCCGGGAGGCGCGAACCGCCACGATCTCATCCTCGATCTCCAGCAACCACGCCGTGCGGCAGCCGGAGGACGGCGGCCGGTGGACCGCCGGCTCCGGCAACCCCGTGTCCCGGTCCTCCGGCCGGAGCCATTCCAGAATCAGCCCGGCGTCCGCGCGAAACACCTCGCAGTCGGAGCAGTGGCGGCAACGCGCCAGTTCGGGACACAAACCATCGCCCCACGAACCCGTCCGACGCCAGCAATACCCGTCGCCCGCGGGCGCGCCGACAGGGTGAGCCTGCCGGGCGGCTGCCGCGTTCGAGGAACCGGGCGGCGCCGGCGCCACAGGCGGGGGGGCCACCGGCGCCCCGGCCGGTGCGGCCAGGCTTCTGGCCTCCACCGCATCGGCCGGGTCCTGCGGCAGCGGCATGCGCCGAGGCGGACTCCAAAGCAACTCCGCAGGCAGCCAGTGCAGCAACCCGCGCCCGTCCAGGCGCGCCGGACAGGTGAGCAGGCCCGATCGCACGGGCAGTTGACCGGGCACAAAATCCTCCCTGCGATACCGGCCGATGCCCATCACCCGTTCCACCAGCACGGCCTGTCCGGATGCGTCCGTTCCCACCATCTCCGGCGCCGGCAACAACACGCGGGCCCGACCAGGCCACACGCTCCGACGTCCCCACAAACCGGCCGCCAGATCCCACACCGGCCAGCAACGGTTGCCCCACCGAATCCAGCCCACCCAGGGCAGTAAATCCGACCCGGCGGGCTGCACTTGGTGCGCCGGCAACACGGCCGCAAGCGCCCGCGCTTCCACAGCCAGGCGGCGCTTGCCGGATTCAAACTCGATCAACTGCATGAGGCCGGTCCTCCGAATCCGCTCCCGACTTTCGTGCCGCTCAGCCCCCGCCAGGCGGGTCGCAAGCATCCGCCTGCGGTTGCGGCCGTGCCGCGGCTCCGGTACGCGAGGAGTCGCCCGCGCACACGTCCGGCTGGCGCACGTCCAACCGTTCCCGGCACCCGGCCAGTCGCCCGGCCAACCCCCGGCCTTCTTCACCCCAGGCGAGGCCCTCCTGGCACAAGGTCAGGAGGCGTTCCAACCACTCGCAGCACCGGCCCAGCTCGGTTCGCAGGACAACGGCCTCCACCGCTGCTGACCCGCCGGACTGTCCGACCGCATCCGCGGGGTCCTCCACCCGGCCCGCGCGTCCGGCCCCGCGCACCTGAAGCTCCATTTTCTCCAGGCTTTCCAAACCCGCCTCGGCCTGCTGACGCAATTGTTCCACGGCCCGCTCGATTTCCCCCGCTGCAACGGCCGTTTGATCGGCCATGCGCCGCACCTCCCCGGCCACCACCGCAAAACCGAGTCCGTACTCGCCGGCTTTCTCCGCTTCGATCGCCGCGTTGACGGCCAACAACTGCGCCTGATCGGCCATCCTGGCCACCGTGCCGAGCGCACGCTGGACCGTGTCCAGTGCATGAGGCATGCAGGCCAGAGACAGACGAATCGATTCCACCGGCCCCTGCCACGGTTGCGCGGTGACCGGACCCGCCCCCTCCCGATCGCCCCGCGACCTGGGCTGAAGCTCAAGGGTGTCGGGCCCGGCGGCCTCTGGACCCCGGCCCTCCGATGCGGTCTGCTGAAGCAGCGCACGCAAAGTGGCCAACACATCCGCCACCGTGTGCCGGATCTCGCGAAGGCGATCCTCCGCCTGCGCCAGCCACCGCGTCCATGCCTCCTGCACCTCCTGCAACCTGGCCGCCGCCTCAGTCCGGGCCCGGACACTCTCCTGCCAGGCGCGGGCCCAGCGAGCCCAGGCTTCCGCCGCTGATGGCCACGGCCCGTCCCGTTCGGCCCACCACGCTTGCGAAGGCTCGCTCCCGTCCCAGCATCGCAACCGTTCTTCCCAAGCCCGGCCGAGCTCCCGGACCCGTAACCGTCCGGCCTGCCACCAGGCGACACCTGCCGCCCCGCACAAGAGCAGCCCTGTCCACGTGCCGACGCGCGCGGTGAGAAGCGCCGACTCCCATCGTTCGCGGACACCCGGCCAACGGGCCGACCATGCCACCTGCCATTGCCGGGCCCGGGCCACGGCCTCGGCGTGAAAAGTCGGATAGGCGCCGTCACTCGACGATCCCCCGCCCTCTCTGCGGGCACCTTGTGCAAGCGCGCGTGTCTGGGCCGCCACCCACTCCTCACAAAGCTGCTGTACTTCGCGCAGGCCCTCCGCCAGCCCGGGCGGGTCACCCAACCGGCCAGCCCGGGCCGACCATTCCGCACTCCAAGCCTGAACCGATTCCAACAAATCGTGGGCTGCCATTCCTCCCGACGTCATTCCCTCCAGGATGCGCCGCCCTTCCTGCTCCAGCCGGGAGAGCAGCCCCTCGGCACGGGTCCCCAGACGTTCGACCGCCAACAACGCGTGCATCACGTGGTCCCGGCGAAGCTCGGATGCCAATGCCAGCACCAGCCCCAGCGCCAGGAGGCAACCGCCTGCCCAGCACCATGCACGGGCCGTGCCCCGGGGCTGGCGTGGGAAGGATGTTTGGGGGGCCGACATCGGAAGAGTTCGCGGGTTTGGGTTATCGTCCTCTGCGTGCGCCGACCTTGCGCAGATGCGCTCTGCTACCGGGCCAACAGGCTTTTGTGTGCTCTGGGCACCAGATTGCGCCGCAGCCATGACCGGCTCAAGCCCGTTTTCGGAGCCTCCCCTGCTCCAACCAGGGCCCGGTCCTGTCTTTCGGGGGCCAGTTTCAATGGAGGCGATTCCACCTTCCGGCCCGGCCGCCGCCAAGAAAGGCTTCCCCGCGACCCGGTATTTGTTGGGATGCAAGGGCAACCCGAAGGGCCGCTCCGAAAACAGCGGGGCCACGCCGCTTCCGACGTGGCCCCTTTCACACCGTCCTCGAACCGGACCCGGCTCAGGCTGTTTCTTCTGAAAGCCAGTCCGCCAGATTCAGATAGGCCTTGATTTTTCGTCGTTCATACCGATGTCGCTGAGCTTTTTTCGGCTGATGCTGAAGCTTGCGAAACGGGGGTTTGGTATCACGCACGACTTCAGCCATGGGTTCAGCGCTCTTTTTCATGAGGACTCCTTCGAGGTTGGCTTACGAACGAAGAAACGGTTGGCCTCTTGGAACACCACCTTTCCCTCCGAACCCCGGTGCTCCTTCGGGCAACCGCCATTGTTTCCATACTCACTGCTTTGGACCGAAGGAGCGGGTGCGCATTCAAACTTTCCCCGGCTACCTGCCTGCGCGGGAGTCGGAGGTCTGACGCGCATCCTCTCCCTGCCCGTCCGACTCAGCTTATCGGCCGGGCGCCACATTTACTTTAGCCCGAACGCGGACTTCGTCCAGGGTTGTCGCCAAGGGTCCCACCTGCTCCTCCCCGTGGCCCAACTTTTTCGCGAACCGGCCCGGGCAAGGAGGTGCGAATCCGTTCTTGGCGTCGGTCACGGTCCGTGGAATCTTGATGGCGCCAGGTGGTCCTCCACCCAAGCGAACCGAGCAGGGGTTCCCTGCCAACGTGTTACGAGACCGGATCCGATGGACCTTCGCTCTCAGATTGTCGGTCCCACCCGCCGCACGGGCGCC
Source organism: Limisphaera sp. 4302-co (assembly GCF_049537155.1). NCBI lineage: Bacteria > Pseudomonadati > Verrucomicrobiota > Verrucomicrobiia > Limisphaerales > Limisphaeraceae > Limisphaera > Limisphaera sp. 4302-co. The sequence goes on along the minus strand of NZ_JBMVQZ010000018.1, from coordinate 31,794 downwards.
GGGAGGAGAGTTCGCCATCAAGAACGTCGGTTCCCCTTGGGGCTCCTCGCGGTTGCGGCCGTCGCGCTGGGCACCGCGGGCGGCGGCGCCGCGTCCATGCAACCCATTGCCGTGACCGGTTTCAACCTGGACCTGGTCATTGAAAACACTGCCGCGGGACCGCCCTACCACGCCTACGCGGTGGAATTCAACCCGGGCGAAAACCTGGCCTTCTACCAGGCCGGTCTGCCCGGCAAGAGCCACGGCCTGCCGGCCGACGGACGCTTCACCAGCGTGCTGGACAACGAGACAGTGTTCGCGTTCGCCCCCTACGACGGTCCCAACGCACTTGTTCTCAGCAGTGCCACCGGCCTGACCGAGGGGACCCTCACCCTCGTACAACCCGCGGTATACCGTCGGATCGCCGTGATGGCGCATTCGGCCAGCGGAGGCGGTTCTCCCCTTCTGACCCTCCACTTTGCAGACGGGCGCGACGTAACGGCCGTTTATCAGGCGCCGGACTGGTTCAACAACGCGGGCTATGCGCTCAGCGGCGTCGAGCGGATCAACCTCACCACCGGCACGACCCAGGGCGCCCCCACCAACCCGCGGTTTTACCAAACCACACTCGACCTGGAGTCGTTGCTGGGGGCCATGCCCGCGCCCCTGGTGGCCATCACGTTTCAAAAGGCCGCCGGGGCCGGCTCCACCGGCATCTACGCCGTCAGCGGGGAGTTGTGGCCCGATCAACCGGCGCAGATCCTGCAGTCACCCGCCTCGCTCACCGTCACGGAACCCGACCCTGCACGGTTCGAGGCCTTGGTCACCGGCCAACCGTTTCCGCTGCTCCAGTGGTTTCGCAACGGCCTGCCGGTGGAGGGAGCGACCAACACATGGCTTGTGCTGGACCGCACCTCCTCCGCCGACGATGGCGCCGCGTTTTTTCTCCGCGCGGTCAACGTGGTCTCCGGCCGGACGTACGCCGTCACCAGTGCCGTGGCCGTGTTGCATGTCCTGCCGGACACCAATCCCCCCGTGCTGCTGACGGTGTGGGCCAGCGGCCGGACCCAGGTGGTCGCCCGCTTCAGCGAACCGGTGGAGCCCTCGTCCGCACTCCGTCCCGAGCACTACGCCATCTCCGGCACCAACGGGACCCTCCTGCCCGAGGCGGTGGAGCTGGCCGAATCGGGCACGGACGTGCGGTTGACCACCTCCCCGCTGGTGGCTGGTGCGGTATACCAACTTTCCGTGACAGGGGTGACCGACCGCGCAGCGGCGGCCAATGCGGTTCCTCCCGGTACAGTGGCCGGGTTTGCCGTCAGCGGGTACGAGGTCGCCGAGCTGGGCGAGTCGGGTCGGCTGGGCCAGGTCGTCCTCAGCCCGGACGGCTTGCAAATCACCGCCCGGGGCAGTGGTTGGGCGGGACCACGGGACGAGGGAACATTCCATTTTCTGTGGATGATCGGCGACTTCGACGTCCGGGTGCGGATCCCCGATTTGGAGTTTATCCACCTGGCCACCGCCGCCGGGATCATGTTGCGCGAGTCGCCGGCAGCCGGCGCGCGCGCCGCCGGTGTGATGGCCACCCCCACCCTCAACGGTTGCTACTTCTTCGCCCGCACCATACCGGACAACGAAGCGATCCGGTCCGGATACTTCCCCGCCAATCCTCCCTCCACGTGGCTGCGCCTGCGCCGATCCGGCAGCCGGTTGGAGGGGTTCGCGGGACCGGACGGCCGTCATTGGACCTCGCTGGGCACCGTCACCATGGACCTGCCGCTGACCGTGCAGGTCGGGCTGGCCCTCACCAGCGCAGTCTCGAACCAGTGGGCCCGTGCGGAGTTCCGTGATTTCACAGCCACGCCCGCCCCGGAAGGACCCGTGGAATGGACATTCGAACCGCCGGGGCCGTGCAGCCGGCTCACCCCGCTGGTACTCTCGGAAATCATGTATCATCCGACCAATCCGGCGTTGGAGTTCGTCGAATTGTTCAACACACGCGCCGAACCCGTGGACCTGAGCGGGTACCAGCTGGACGGCAGCATCCAGTACACGTTCCCGCCGGGCACGGTCATCCCGGCCGGGGGCTTCCTTATTGTGGCGCTGGATCCGACCGCGCTCGCCAGCGCCCATGGAACCGGCCCCGTTCTCGGTCCGTGGACGGGCCGCCTGCCCAACGACCGCGGCCGGGTCCGACTCCGTCATCGCACGGGCGCGGTCTTCCTGGACGTCGAGTACCGGGACGACCCGCCCTGGCCCGTGGCGGCCGACGGCGCCGGTCCCAGCCTGGTACTGGCCCGACCCTCACTGGGCGAAAGCGACCCCGCCGCTTGGAGCGCCAGTGAATGGCCCGGTGGCTCGCCGGGTCGCTGGGAAGGTTTCCTCCATGATCCGCTCCGCTCGATCCGCATCAACGAGTTCCTGGCTCACACCGATTTGCCGCAGCTCGATTTTGTGGAGCTCATCAACACCGGGACGGAACCCGTGGACCTCGGCGGTTGCAGTCTCAGCGATGATCCCGACACGGACCGGTATGTTTTTCCCGCGGGCACGGTTCTGGCACCCGGCGAGGTCCTCGTACGTACGGAGCTGGAACTGGGCTTTGCCCTGAATGCCGCCGGGGAGACCCTCTATCTGCGTGCTCCGGATCGGCGGGTGCTCGACGCCGTCCGTTTCCAGGGCCAGGCCAACGGCGTCAGCACCGGTCGATGGCCGGACGGAAACGACACTTTCCATCCGCTGGAACAGCCCACGCCCGGCACCCGGAATGCGCCCCCGCGCATCGGCGAGGTGATCCTCAACGAACTCTACTACCATCCGGTCAGCGAAGACGACGATGACCAGTTCATCGAACTCCACAACCGTACCGGAGAGCCGATCCCGCTCGAAGGATGGCGTCTGGAAGATGGCGTGGAATTCACGTTCCCCGCCTCGGCGGTCATCCCGCCGGGCGGTTACCTGGTGGTCGCGCGCAACGCGCGGCGTTTGATGGAGCGTTATCCCTGGCTCAACGCGACCAACCTGGTCGGCGATTTCAACGGCCGGCTCGCACACGGCGGGGAGAGGATCGCCCTCACCCGTCCCGATTGGGTGGTCCAAACCAACACAGCGGGCGAGGTCGTCACCAACCAGATCCGCGTCCTCGTGGACGAGGTCACTTGGCGCGACGGCGGGCGCTGGCCGGTCTGGGCCGACGGCGGCGGCAGTTCGCTCGAACGGGTCCATCCCGACACACACGGCCGCCACCCGGCGCACTGGGCCGACAGTGACGAGACCGGCAAGGCGCCATGGACGATCATCTCGGCCACCGGCACCATTGACCTGGGCAGCACCAGCGCCGATCAGTTGCAGGTCCTGCTGATGGGGCCGGGTGAGTGTCTGCTGGACAACGTCGAGGTGCTCACCCCCGCCGGCAACAATCTGATCGCCAACTCCACCTTCGAAAGCGGCGCGGCCGGCTGGACGGCTGAAGGGACCATGGCCGGCTCGGGTTGGGAACCCGGCGAGGGGTACCAAAGTGCCCGGTCCTATCACATCCGCGCCGTGGACCGCGGAGACAATCAGATCAATCGGATCCGAACCCCGCTGACATCGGCCCTTGCTCCCGGGACCACCAATGTCACCATCCGCGCGGCCGTTCGCTGGCTCAAAGGGCATCCGCAGATCCTGCTGCGACTCCGTGGCAACTGGCTCGAATGTGCCGGCGACATGACCCCCACACCGCAACCCGGCACCCCGGCACGCCCGAACAGCAGGCTCCAATCCTCACCGCCCCTCGCAATCGGTCCGGTCCGGCACCTGCCCGTCCTGCCCGGACCGGGCGAACCCATCCGCATCACCGCCCGGGTGGAAGATCTCCAAGGCCCTCCCACCGTCCGGCTGTACTATCGGCTCGACCCCGCTACCACCGTCGGGACCGTACCGATGCGCGACGACGGACTGAATGGCGACCGCCTTGCCGGAGACGGCCTGTACACGGCGGTGTTGCCGGGTCAGGGCACCAGCACGATGATTGCCTTCTGGGTGGAAGCCACCCGCGCAGACGGCTCCCGCACCGCCCGGTTCCCCGCGGATGCACCCGCACGCGAGTGTCTGGTGCGCGTGGGCGAAACCCAGCCGGCCGGAAACCTTCCCGTGTACCGGCTGTGGATGACCCGCGCCACGCTCAACACCTGGACCAGCCGCCACAAGCTCGACAACACACCGCTCGACGTCACCTTCGTCTGCGGCAATCACCGTGTGATTTACAATGCCGGCGCCCTTTACGCCGGCAGCCCGTACATTGCCCCCGGCTTCTCCAGCCCGATCAGCGGCCGTTGCGGTTACACCATCGAGCTGCCGCCGGACGACCGGTTCCTGGGCGACACCGCCCTGGTGCTGGACTGGCCCGGCGGCCACGGCGGCGAAACCACCGCCATCCAGGAACAGATGGCCTGGTGGATCGCCGACCAACTCGATCTGCCCTTCAGTCACCGTTACCACATCCGGCTCCACGTCAACGGGGTCACCGACGAGCACCGGCAGGCCATATTCGAAGCGGTTCACCAACCCGGCCGGCGCTTCGTGGAGGCGTGGAGTCCGGAGCAACCGGAAGGCCAGTTCTTCAAGATTGATCGCGCCTTCGAATTCAACGACAGCGGCAACCTCATCGCCGATCCCATGCCACGGCTGGAGAACTACACCACCAGCGGCGGCGCCAAGAAACGCGAGCGTTACCGCTGGACCTGGATGTACCGTGCCACGCCGCGCGTCCACGATTACACCAACCTCTTCGCACTCGTGGACGCCCTCAACGCCCCCGCGCCCGAACCCTACACCAGCGCCACCACCGGCCTCGTCGATCTCGAGGAATGGATGCGCATGTTCGCCTTCGAGCACATCATCGTGAACTTCGACTCCTGGGGCCATGAGATCGGCAAGAACATGTACATGTTTCTGCCGCGCGGCGGCCGTTGGGGGCTCTACGCGTTCGACCTGGACTGGCTGATGCTGGTCTCGCCCCGGCTGTCCGGGCGGTTCGCGCCCGATCAGGCCGCACTGTTCACCTCCGAGGATCCCACCGTGGCCCGCATGTACGCCCATCCGCCCTTCCAACGCGCCTACTGGCGCGCCGTCCGGGACGCCGTCCTGGGCCCGCTGGACCCGGCACGCGCCTTCCCCGTCATGGACGCCAAATACCAGGCCCTTCGCGACAACGGCGTCCGCTGGTGCGACGGCCAGCCGCTCACGGACCCGTCCGCGTTGAAGACCTGGTTCAACGTGCGACGCGCATTCTTGGAGGCTCAACTGGCCACGGTGGCGGCCCCGTTTGCCGCCTCCCCCACGGTGACCGTCAGCAACGGCCTGGCCGTGCTCAACGGCACGGCCCCCATCGAAGTCGTCACTCTCGCGGTCAACGGCCGGCCCTGGCAGGTCCAATGGACCACCGTCACCAACTGGACCGTACGGGTCCCGCTCGAAAGCGGTTCCCACACGTGGACCCTCACCGCGCTGGGGCGTTCCGGCACCCCGCTCCCCCTGCCCGCCCAAACCGTCACGCACCTCTCCAATCAAAGCCCGCCCGACCCGGCAGGATGGGTGCTCTTTCACGAGATCCTGTACCGGCCCCGCCTGCCCGGCGCTGCGTTTGTCGAGATCTTCAATCGTTCGCCGGATTGGGCCTTCGATCTGTCCGGTTGGCGGATCAACGGACTGGATTACACGTTCCCCGGCGGGTCGGTTCTTCCGCCGCGCGGTTACCTGGTCCTTGCAGCCGAGCGCCCGGCCTTCATGACCGAGCACGGCCCGGGTGTCCTCCTTTTCGACGTGTTCAACGGCCGGCTCCAGGACGACGGCGAGACCCTCACGCTGCTCCGCCCGGGCACAGGGCCGGAGGAATGGATCGTGGTGGACCGCGTCCGCTACGAATCCTCGCCTCCCTGGCCCGCACCGCAGCCCGGTCAGTCCCTGCAGTTGATTGACCCGGACGCCGACAACAGTCGCGTGGCCAACTGGGCCGTGGCGGATGCACCGCCGCCCGGACCGGCCACGCTTGTGTTGCTCGATTTCGACGCCCCGTGGCGCTACGAACAAAGGACCAACCTCGACGGCCAACCCTGGACGACACCGGAGTATGGAGACGATTCGTGGCCGGTCGGTCCCGGCCTGCTGGCATTCGAGAGCAATCCGTCCCTCACGCCGCTGATCCGCACGCCCCTCGAGGATCCGCGCCAGCCCCCGGCCGGTCTGACCGCCGGACACGCCTACTATTTCCGCACCACCCTGGTGCTCACCGACTCGCTCGCCGGATACACCGTCACCGCGCGGGTATACGTGGACGACGGCGCGGTGTTCCACCTCAACGGCCGCGAATTCCACCGCCTCCGCATGCCCGCGACCGCTCCCATCCTCAACGACACCTACGCCACCGCGCAACCCCCCGGCGGCGACGCCACCACGCCGGAGTCGGTCCCGGTTCCGATTTCACTCCTCCAGCCCGGCACGAATCTGCTGGCCGTGGAGGTTCACCAGCTCGGGCCCTCCAGTTCGGACATCGTCTTCGGCCTCAAACTGGTCGCCGAGCGGAATCCCACGGCATCGGCGGAGGCCACGCCCGGCTCGCCCAATGCCGTGGCCGCCCGCATCCCGGATTTTCCCACCCTCTGGATCAACGAACTGCAACCGGAGAACCTTGCCGGCCCCGCCGATGCGGCCGGCCAGCACGAGCCCTGGCTCGAGATTTACAACCCGGGCATCCAGACCGTCCCATTGGGCAACTGTTACCTGAGCGACCGGCTCGACGATCCCACCCGTTGGGCCTTCCCGCCCGATGCGCAGCTGCCTCCCGGCGGGTTCGTCCTGGTCTGGTGCGACGGACAACCCGAACAATCGACCGCCACCGAGTGGCACACATCCTTCCGTCTCACGCCGCAAGCCGGGACCGTGGTCCTCGCCCAACGCGCAAACGACATGATCCGCATTCTGGATTACCTGACCTACACCAACCTGCCCGCCAACCGTTCGTGGGGCAACTGGCCGGATGCACAACCCTTTTACCGTCGTGGCTTCCACATTGTGACACCGGCCGCGCCGAACAACCCCGCTGCACTCCCCGTCCAGATCTTCATCAACGAATGGATGGCCGACAACACCCGAGCCTTCGCCGACCCGGCCGACGGCGACTTCGAAGACTGGTTCGAGCTCTACAATGCCGGTGATGAACCCGCCGACGTCGGTGGTTATTACCTCACTGACGACCTCAGACAACCCAACCGGTACAGAATCCCCGACACCGGCCGGTTTGTCATTCCTCCGCGGGGCTTCCTCCTCGTTTGGGCCGACAACGAGCCGCAACAAAACAGCCCCGACCGACCGGACCTGCACGCCAACTTTGCCCTGAGCCGCAACGGCGAGGCCATCGGTCTCTACGCCCCCGATCTCACACCCGTGGATACCCTCGTCTTCGGCCCGCAACAGGCCGATGTCAGCCAGGGCCGCCATCCAGACGGCGCGGCCTTCGTTCGGGATCTGGCCGAGCCCACCCCGGGCGCACCCAACCGCGTCCCCAACAGCCCGCCGCATCTGCAGCCCGTGGCCGACCAGGTCCTCTACCTCGGCCAGACCCTGCATCTCACCGTCACGGCATCGGACGACGATCTGCCGTCTCAATCCCTCACGTTCCAGCTCGGCCCCGCCAGCCCGGCCGGTGCGTCCATCCATCCGCAAACCGGCCACCTCACATGGACTCCCGCCCTCGCACCGGCAGAGGCGGAGTTCGAGGTGATCGTCACCGACAGCGGTGAACCCCCGCTCCGCGATTCGATCCGATTCCGCGTCACCGTCCGGCCGCGCCCGGTTCTGGAAATCCGCCATCGCGCAGGCGCATGGGAACTGCACTGGACCGAAGGTGTTTTGCAGGAGGCCGACGCCGTCACCGGTCCGTGGCGCGATCTGACCGTGAGCCCGCCCTATCCTGTTTCCCTCGCCGCACCCCAGAAGTTTTATCGCATCCGCATCGGACCATGAAAACATACCGCAGCTCTCGTGCAGATCACCGAACCCGCGCCCGGGTCACGCGTGCCCTGGCCTGGGGGCTTGTCGCCGCCACACTCCTCACCGGCCGGGCCGCACAGGTCATCGTGGAACATCAGCCCGAGGACCCAAACCTCCCACCCTTCGCATTCCGAAGGGTGCCCGCCCCCTCCGCCACCGACACGGCCACCAGGGCCGCCTTTCGTCTCCTCCAGGGTGAGGCCGACGACAACAGCGGACCCCTGACCGTTCTCCACGACGGCCGCATCCCGACCGGGCCCGACGAACCGCAGGCCAATTTCTTCTTCGCGGCCGGCACTGAAGGAGGTCGGATTCTTGTGGATTTCGGACGGCCCACACCGCTCCGCTACATCAGCACCTACTCGCGCCACCCCAACACGCGTGGCCCGCAGGTTTACACCCTCCACGGCGCGCGCGGCGACGAACCGGGATTCCGCCAGCCGGCAGACGGCCGCAACCCCTCCGAGCACGAAGGGTGGACACTCATCGCCACCGTGGACACCCGTCCCCGCACCGGTCCGCCCGGCGGGCGGTTCGGTGTGTTGATCACCAACGTCGAGGGCGCCATCGGCCCGTTCCGTTATCTGCTGTTCGACATCCGCGCCACCGAACAGGATGACCCGTTTGGAAACACCTTCTTCAGCGAGGTGGATGCGGTGAGCGTGGATCCCGGGTTCGTTCCCACCCCGCCTGCCGAACCGGCCGGCCCCGAGCCGTTCACCGTCCGCACTCCCGACGGCCGCTTTGCCTTCACGCTCGATCTGAGCCGCGCCCCCGAACTGGAACCCTGGATCCGCCAAACGTTGGTCCCCGTCATCCTCGAGTGGTACCCCAAACTGACCGAGATGCTGGCCGTCGAGGGGGTCGAACCACCGGACCATGTCCGGCTCGTTTTCCGACCCGGGCGTGGAGTGGCCGCCACCAGTGGCACCAGAATCGTGGCCAACTCCAGGTGGATCGAGCGCGAACGCGACGGCGAGGCCGTGGGCGCCATTGTTCACGAACTCGTCCATGTCATCCAACAATACGGCCGCAGACCTCGCAGCTCCGCGCCGCCGCCGGATTGGCTCGTGGAAGGCATCCCTGACTACCTGCGGTGGTTCGTCTTCGAGCCGCAGAGCCACGGTGCCGACCTGGTCTGGCTCCGGCGTCAGCGCAGTCCGCGGTTGCAGCACGACGCCGGCTATCGCATCAGCGCCAACTTCTTGGACTGGGTCGTCCGGCGTCACGACCCGGACCTCGTCCGTCACCTCAACGCCGCCCTGCGCCTCGGCCGTTACGATCCTTCCTTCTGGAAGGAACGCACGGGGCACACACTGGAAGAACTGGCCGAGACCTGGCGGAGGGAAACCGAGCAGGCACTCGCGCAACCTTGACGACCCGACCCCCCGTCTGCCCCCTGGCGACCGCCACCTGCAGGCGCAGACTCCGGTGACGTGTACCCGGGCGGGCTTGTCCTCAGAACAACGGGAATCCCGGATCGATCTCGCGCACCCAGGCCATCAACCCGCCGCGCACACTTTTGACCGACCGGAACCCGAGCTGCTTCAGAAACGCAACCGCCTGCAACGAACGTGCCCCGGCCTTGCAGTGCAGGTAGAGGGTCTTCTGCGAATCCAACTCCCGCCACCGCCGGGGAAGCTCGCTCAAGGGCAGCAGGCGCGCACCCGGCAGATGGGCCAGGGCGTACTCGTGCGGCTCGCGCACGTCCACCACCTCGATCCCGCGTTCCGGATGGGTCAGGGCGTCCTGCAGGTCCTGGACCGTCACCTCGTCCTCACCGGGCTCAGATTCGGCACGCGCCACCGGACAAACCTCCTCGTACGTGCCCAGCTCGCGGATGGTGGGGTTCCGCCCGCAGACCGGACAATCCGGGTCGCGCACCACACGGATTTCCCGGAAGCGCATGGCCAGCGCGTCGTACAACAGCAGCCGGCCCATCAGCGTCGTGCCGATGCCCGTGATCAGCTTCAGCGTCTCCGTGGCCTGGATGCACCCAATCACCCCGGGCAGCACCCCCAGAACACCCGCTTCCGCACAGGAAGGAACCGTCCCCGGCGGGGGAGGCTCCGGATACAAACACCGGTAGCAGGGCGCACCCAGGTGCGGCGCAAACAGGCTGGCCTGGCCCTCGAACCGGTAGATGGACCCGTACACGTTCGGCCTGCCTAGCAACACACACGCGTCGTTGACCAGGTAGCGCGTCGGGAAGTTGTCCGATCCATCCACCACCACGTCGTACTCGCGCAGAATGGTCATGGCGTTGTCGCGGGTCAGCCGCTCCGGATGCTCCACCACCTCCACGTCCGGGTTGAGCGCACGCAGCTTCTCCGCAGCCGAGGCCGTCTTGGGCCGGCCCGCGTCCGGCGTGCTGTGCACCACCTGCCGCTGGAGGTTCGTGACATCCACGCGGTCGTGATCCACGATCCCCAGCCGCCCCACCCCGGCCGCCGCCAGATACAACAGCACCGGCGAGCCCAGTCCGCCCGCCCCCACGCACAACACGCGCGCCTGCCGAATTTTCTTTTGGCCCGCCGGCCCGATCTCCGGCAAGATCACGTGCCGCGCGTACCGCTGCCAGGTCTCGATTGTCCGGTCCATACTCGGTCTCTTTCCGATGGGCAAACTACGGACGATCGGACCCCGCAGCAAGCCGGCCGCTCCAACCTATGAGAAAGCTTGCAGCACACCAGTCAGCCGACCCGGCCGAACCCACGCCGGCCCACCTGGAGGCCGCCCTCCGCCGGTTGCGCCGCCGCAGCCCGCTCCAACCGCGCCTGGCAATCGTGCTGGGCAGCGGATTCGGCGGACTGACCGGGTTGCTCGCACAGCCCGTCACGTTGAGCTACGCCCAGCTTCCGGGGTTTCCCCGGCCCACCGTGCCGGGGCACGGGGGCCGACTCTGCATCGGCACCTGCCACGGTGTGCCCGTGGCCCTTCTTCAGGGCCGCGCGCATTTCTACGAGGGCCATTCATGGGCCAGGATCACCTTCCCCGTCCGCGTCCTTGCCGCATGGGGCGTGCGCGACCTGGTCCTCACCAATGCGGCCGGCGGGATCCGGCGTAGCTTTCGCCCCGGCGACTTCATGCTCCTCCGCGACCACATCAATCTCATGGGCGACAACCCGCTGCGCGGGCCCGAGTGGCCCGGTCTGACACGGTTCGTGGACCTCACCCGGGCCTACGATCCCACACTGGCCCGGGGCCTGGTGCACGCCGCACGCGCCCGGCGTGTGCGCCTTCACCGGGGTGTGTACCTCGCCGTCAGTGGCCCCAGTTTTGAGACCCCGGCCGAAATCCGGGCCTTCGCCCGGCTGGGAGCCGACGCCGTGGGCATGAGCACCGTGCCGGAGGTGATTGTGGCGCGACAGTGCGGCCTGCGCGTCGCCGCCGTTTCCTGCATCACCAACCTCGCAGCCGGACGGAACCGCAATCCGCTGAGCCACCAGGAGATCCTCGACCAGGCGGACCGCATCACGCGCACGGCCGTGGCCTGGTTCTCCGAGTTTCTCCGCTGGTACGCAGCACGCCATGAGTAAGGCCCGATCCTCCCCCACACCCGGCCCGCGGAACCGATCCCGGACCGCCCCGGAACCGCCCCCGGCGAAGGTGCAGCCACTCCTTCGCGCCGCCCTGGAGGCCCGCCACCGGGCACGCGCACCCTGGTCACGGTTTCGCGTCGGTGCCGCTGTCCTGACCCGGTCCGGCCGCATCTTCACCGGTGCCAACGTCGAAAGCGCCAGCTTCGGCCTGACCTGCTGCGCCGAACGGGTCGCCCTCTTCAAAACGCTTACCGAATGCAACGAGTCCATCGTTGCAGTGGCGGTGGTGGCGCGGCTGCCCGGCGGCCCCACACCCTGCGGCGCCTGCCGCCAGTTGCTGGCCGAGTATGCCTCCACGGCCTGGGTCTTCCTGGCCGACAGCCGCTCTCCCCGGCGGTATCGTGCCTTCCCCGTCCGCGCCCTGCTGCCGGAGGCCTTTCTTCGCTTTTAAGTCTCCTCCCGTTCCCGCCGATGAGGAAGGCAACGGGTCTTGATCGGTCCGATGCGCAACGAGTTTTTCGCAGCATTCGAAAATGCCGGCTGGCCGGTCCTCTGGTTGGACGCGGCCGGCACCGTCTTACGCGCCAACGACGCCGCCGGACAATGCCTCGGCCCCGGAGTCACCTCGGGTTCCACCCGGCTGACCGCGTTCTGGTGGCCCGACAATCCGATGCCGGCCGATCGGTTCCTCCTCCAATGGACCCGCGCCCCGGCGCCCACCGTGACCCTCAGGCTCCGCGCCCGCGGCGGACAGCTCCTGGAAACCACGGCACACATCACCAGCTGGGTGCGCGATCAGCAACGGTTCTTCCTGTTCCAACTGTTCCCCGCCCCGCGTCAGCCCTCTCCCATAACGCCGGACGAGGACGCAGAAAACGCAGCCCTGAAACAAAGACTGGAATGCCTCCAGCAGTTCGCGCGCACGATCGCGCTCGACTTCAACAACGCCCTCACCCCTGTCCTGAGCCGGACCTCCCTGCTTTTGAGCCGGCTGGCCCCGGATGATCCGGCCCGGCCTGCCCTGCTCGAGATCGAACAGGCGACCGCCCGCGCGGCGGAGATCGCCCACGAACTGGGCACCTTCAGCCGGGCCGGGTCCGAGACCGAGACCGCCCCCGGCGGCAACCTCAACGAATTGATCCAGCGCGCCATCGAGGTCGTTCGGGCCAAGCCCACCGGCGCACGCATCGAGTGGTCGTTCGAACCTGAACGACGCCTCTACACGGTCCACTTTTTCGAGGCCAAACTGCTTCCCGCCTTGGTGCACGTGCTGGACAACGCCGCAGAAGCCATCGCCCGCCAGGGTCTCGTGCGGATCCGCACCCGCAACCTCGAACTCGACCGGCCCCTGCAGGACCGGAACATCGAACTGGCGCCGGGCTGCCACGTCTGCGTGGAGGTGACCGACACCGGTTGCGGCATCCCGCCCGCCCACCTGCCCCGCGTGTTCGAGCCGTTCTTCACCACCAAGGCCGAGCAGGGACACCGCGGGCTCGGTCTGGCCTGGGTCTACGGCGTCGTCACCAGTCACGGGGGCGGCATCACCATGGTCAGCGAACCGGGCCGCGGAACCACCGTCCGGCTCTATTTCCCGGCGCAGCCGGTCGTGGCCCGGACCGTGGCCACCACCGAACCCCTCCTTCGCGGTGAAGGCACGGTCCTGGTGGTGGACGATGACGAGCGGGTCCGGCGCACGGTCGAAGCCGTGCTGAAACAGTTCGGATACAAGGTCGTGAGCGTACCGGGAGGCGAGGAAGCGCTCGACCAGGTCCGCCGAAACGGCGTGCAGGTGGACGTGGCCCTGGTGGACCTGGTGATGCCGCGCATGGGCGGCCGGGAACTGATCGAACATCTGCGCAAACTCCGCCCCTCCCTGCCCATCGTGCCCACCACCGGCTACGTGTTGCCGGCGCTGGAGCCCGCCGAGCCAAATGGTTGTCTCCGCAAACCCTTCACCGCCCAGGAACTGCTGTGGCGCATCAAGCAAGCCGTCAGCAAGGAGACAAATCCCACCAGCCTCACCACCGATCCGATCCCGCCAGCGGCGCCCTGACGCCGGTTCGCGCCACCTCCGCAACGCCAACGCCCGCGTCGCCCCGGGTACTTTCCGGTAACGCCCGACGGCAGGCGCCAATCAAACCGCACGGTGCCCACACGCAGAATCAGCGTGGGTTCGAAAGCGGCCGGGTCGAATGTTCCTGCAACCAGGCCACGTCCGGATTGTGGGGCGAAGCGAAGCTGTCGTTGACCAACCCACCGGTCACCAACGGCGGCATGGTCCGTTCGTCCCGCCAGCGCCGGATCTCCGAGTGCCCGTCGGCAAAGGAAAAACCACACGCACGATGGTGATAAAAACCGGGCAGATCGTAAAAGCCGTACATCTCCGGCCGGTCCGGCCATCCGATCATCCGCGTGGCAAAGTTCCCCATGTCGATGCTGTCCTCCCGCATGTCCAGAAAGACGAAAACCTTCGAGGGACCCGGATTCGCCAGATCCGCCATCTTCAGGTAGATCCGGTAATTCGAGATTTGCGGGCCCCAGCCGCCGTCCGTTCCGCCCCACCCGCCCAGGTACACGTTCATGGACATGGACCGGACCCGTGGCCGCGCCTCGCCGTTGACCACGACAAAGGAACGGTCCGCCGGACACTTCCAGATGCCGTGTTGCCCGCCGCAATACGGCCAGAGCGGACTCCGCTCGATGGAAAGCGCGGGATTCCAGTTGGTCGGATTGTCCGGGTTGAAATCCAGCGTGCCCGTCACCCACGCAGCAGCCAGCGTCTCCGGCCGGCTGGGATCCTCGCTCGCATAGGGCAGCCGGTCCTGGTTGTCTTCGGCGTACATCCGCCAGGCCAGTGCCAACTGCCGGTGATTGTTGAGACACTGCAGGCCCTGCGCTTTCTGTTTGCCCCTGCTCAACGCCGGAAGCATCAACCCCGCAAGCACTGCCACCACCGCAATGACGGCCAGCAGCTCCACCAGGGTGAACCCCGCCGCCCCGTCGCGTGGGCGTGCCGCGTGGCCACGCATCTCCTGTGACCGGGCAACCATCATGGCCTGAGCCCGCGCACACACCTGACCCGCCCGCCTCCCGCCGTCGCTGGCAGGCCCGACCTTCCTGCTCCGCTGAGCCGGGCGTCTGACCGCACCGCAGCCGTGCACGAGCGCATCGTGGAACCAGTCGCGCTGACGTGCAAGTCCCCCACTGCGCCCCCCCGTGACGGCCGGCCCCCGCCCGGCCGTGCTCCGCACCGGTCCGCAGACCCCGCCTCCCGCGATGCCAACCGCCGCGATTCTGGCACTGACAAAGCCCGGCACATCCGTTTAACTCTCCCTCGCCTATGCCGAAGCGCAAGGACATCCATTCGGTGCTGATCATCGGCGCGGGCCCGATCATCATTGGTCAGGCCTGCGAATTCGACTATTCGGGCACGCAGGCCTGCAAAGCCCTCAAGGAGGAGGGCTACCGGGTCATCCTGGTGAACTCCAATCCGGCCACCATCATGACCGACCCCGAGTTCGCCGACCGCACCTACATCGAGCCCATCACCCCGGACTGCGTGGAGAAAATCCTGGTCCGCGAGCTGGAGGAACTCCGGCGGATGGGCGTGCCCTTGGAAGGTGCGCCACCGGACGTCCCGCACAAATTGGTCCTGCTGCCCACCCTCGGCGGCCAGACGGCGCTGAACACCGCCATGGCCCTCCATCGCTCCGGCGTGCTGCGCCGGCTGGGCGTCGAGCTCATCGGGGCCAAACCCGAGGCCATCGAACGCGGAGAAGATCGCCAGGTCTTCAAAGACCTCATGCTCAGCATCGGGCTGGACGTGCCCATCAGCGGCACGGCGCACACTCTCGAGGAGGCCCGCGCCGTGGCGGCCTCCATCGGCCGGTTCCCCCTCGTCATCCGCCCCGCCTTCACCCTCGGCGGCACCGGCGGCGGCATCGCCTACAACCGTGACGAATTCGAAGAGATGGCCCGCCGCGGACTCGATCTCTCCCCGGTCTCCGAAATCCTCATCGAAGAATCACTCCTGGGTTGGAAGGAGTTCGAAATGGAGGTCATGCGCGATCACGCCGACAACTGCGTGGTCATCTGTTCCATCGAGAACTTCGATCCCATGGGGATCCACACCGGCGATTCCATCACCGTGGCGCCCATCCAGACTCTCACAGACAGGGAGTACCAGGCCATGCGCGACGCCAGCTTCGCCGTCATCCGGGCGGTGGGGGTCGAGACCGGCGGTTCCAACATCCAGTTCGCCGTCAACCCGAAAACCGGCCGCATGGTGGTGATCGAAATGAACCCCCGGGTCAGCCGCAGCTCCGCACTGGCCTCCAAGGCCACCGGTTTCCCCATCGCCAAAATCGCCGCCAAACTGGCCGTGGGCTATCGCCTCGACGAAATCCCCAACGACATCACGCGCGAAACCCCCGCGTCGTTCGAGCCCACCATTGACTACGTGGTCGTCAAGGTCCCGCGTTTTGCCTTCGAAAAGTTTCCCGATGCCGACCCCACGCTCACCACCCAGATGAAAAGCGTGGGCGAGGCCATGGCCATCGGCCGAACCTTCAAGGAGGCGCTCCAGAAGTGCCTGCGCTCGCTCGAAATCGGACGGTACGGCCTGGGCGGCGACGGCAAGCCCTGGCGTGTGGACGGCCAGCTCTACGGCGATCGCGACCTGTTCCCGCGCGAACTGCTCATTCGCAAGCTCTCCATCCCCAACGCGGAACGGATCTTTTTCATTCGGCACGCCTTCCGTGCCGGATTCACCGTCGAGGAAATCCACCAGCTCACCCACATCGACCCCTGGTTCCTCAGCCAGATCCGCGAAATCGTCGAGTTCGAGGAACGCCTGGCCCAGTGTCGGAACGAAGCCCCTGCACCCGCCTGACCGGACCCGTCCACTGCTCCCCTGCACCGTGACGGTCGCCCCTTGTTCACGCTTCCATGGCCGAGGTTCCCCCACCCCTCCCGGCCGGTTGCAAACGTCCGCTCCGGTCGGCCCTGCATCGGACCGCACGGCTGTTGGCGGCCATCCTGATTCTCGGGCTGATGCTCCGCTGGTTTGAACATCACCAGGTCTACGCGCCGACCCGCACCCATGATGCCTCACCCACCGGGCTGGGCCGGCCGTTCGAGGACCTGACCTTGACCACGGAGGACGGCCTGCGCATCCACGGCTGGTATTTCCCGGCCGAACCCGACTCCGCACGGGCCCGCTTCGTGGCACTGGTCTGTCATGGGAACGGCGGCAACATCAGTCACCGCCTCCCTCTGGCCGGGGCCCTGTTGGACACCGGCATCGCCGTGCTCCTGTTCGACTACCGCGGCTACGGCCGCAGCGAGGGCCGACCCCACGAGGCCGGCACCTACGCGGACGCCCGCGCCGCATACCGGTGGCTGCTGGCCCGGGGCCATCGTCCCGGGCACGTGCTGGCCGTGGGTGAATCACTCGGTGGAGCCGTCGCCGCCCACCTGGCTGCTCATCAACCGGTGGGCGCCCTGATCCTGATGGGCGCCTTCACCAGCATCCCCGACATCGGCAGCGAACTCTTCCCCTGGCTGCCCGTGCGCTGGCTCGCGCGCATCCGCTACGACACCCGCGAGTCTCTCGGCCGCGTGCGCGTCCCGGTCCTCATCCTCCACAGCCGGCAGGACGATCTCGTGCGGTTTCATCACGCCGAGGCCAACTACGCCACAGCCCACCCGCCCAAATGGCTCCGCGAACTCCGCGGTTCCCACAACGAATCCCTGGGCGACACCGATCGCATCCGAGCGGCCGTGGAGGAACTCCTTCGCCACCTCGGAAGCCAGGGGGCGCCGGCACCGCCTTCGGATGCAGGCGGCTGAGCCGCCCCGCCCCCGGCGGGCGTTCCCGTCACCCGGCCTCATCCCAACGCAGTCGCAGGTCCACACAAGGCGTCAGCTGGTCCTCGGGAATCTCCACGCTCACCTGGCGCCCCAGAAACTCCAACAGGATTTGCACCCTGCGCCGCGCCGGCAGGACCCGGCTCACCACCCCCTCCAATCCCTGCAACACGCCGCCCGCCACGCGGGCGCGGTCCCCGGGCCGGAACGGATCGGGGATCACCCGCAGCTCTTCCTCGCCCAGCCGCCGCCGCAACTCCTCCACCACCTCCGACGGCACCGTGGGCCAGCGCCGGCCAAAATGCACCACACAGGCCACCCCGGGCGTGTGATGGACCGCCCGCAGGCACCGACTCCAATCGAACCGGGCAAACAGATAGCCGGGAAACAAGGCCTCCGTCACCCAGACGTTGCCGCGACGGGTGGGACGCCGGAAGCGGATCCGGGGCAGGAACACCTCCAACTCCGGAAGCAATCGCAGATGACCGGCGGCCACATGCTCGCGCTTCGGCTGGGCGCGAACACAGAACCAGGCCGGCACGGACGGGCCCCCGGATTGCGCGGGCACGATCTGCACCTGCGGGAGGGAAGACGTCCCGCTCTTGTGCATGTCAGGCCTTGTCTCGGCTCGAGCGGTGGTAGTAATCCTTGTAACGCGAGTAGTAGTAGTACTCGCCCGTCCGCGGGTTCACCGCGTTGAAGACCAGGCCCAGCACCTTCACGTTTCGCTGGTACAACAGGTCCAGAGCCGCCCGTGCCACCCGCGCCGAGGTGTGCTGCGCCCGGATCACGAAGATCACCCCGTGCGCCAGGGGAGCCAGCGTGGTGACGTCGTCGGCCGCCATCACCGGCGGCGTGTCCAACACCACGTAATCGTACTGTGCGGCCATCTCCTGCAGCACCTGCCGCGTCAGCGGTTGCAAAAACAACTCACTGGAATTCTGCGTCGGGGAGCCGCACGGAATCACCCAGAGATTCGGCACCGAGGTGGACCGGACCACGTCCTTCCAGGCCGCCTTTTGCTGCAGCACTTCGGAGAACCCGGCCGAGTTGTCCACGCCGAACCGGCGGTGCACCACCCCCTTGCGCAGGTCCGCGTCCACCAACAGCACCCGTGCGCCGCCAAGCGCCAGCGTGATGGCAAGGTTGGCGGTGGTCAGCGACTTGCCATCGTTCGGGATCGAGCTGGTCACCAGCAAAAGCCGCGGTTTCTCGTTGCCGTTGCTCGAGGGCATGAACAGCAGCGAGGAACGCACGTTCCGATAGGCCTCGGCGAATGCGTGTCGGTCATCCTGCGGCTTCAACAACGCCAGTTCGCCATTCCGACCCGACCGCTCCCGCGGGATCTGGCCCAGCACGGGTTCCTCGAAATGATCCTGCAACTCGACGAAGGTGTTCATCCGGTCGTCGAGCCGTTCCACGATCAACAGCAGCCCCATCCCCAACATCAAACCCACCAGTCCCGCCAGGGTGAGGCTGATGGACAGACTCAGCCGGTCCGGCTCGGCCACCGAGGCACGTTCGAGGATGGTCACCGACTCGGGGATGATGTCCTTGTCCACCCCCACGGCCTGCATGGTCTGCAGCAGCCGGTCGTACAGATTCTGCACCCGGGTGATGTTGCCCCGGATCTTCTGGTACTGCGCCATCTTGCTGCTGGCTTCCAGCGCGCGTGCCTCCCATTCCTTGATCTCCTTCTGCAGGTTCTCGATCTGCAGTTGCAGCGACTTCTTGCGGTTCTCGATCTGCTCGACGCTCTGTTCGCGCACGATGTCCAGCAGCTTCTCCTTGCGCTGGATCTCCTCCCGCAACGCAATCATCTTCGGGTGTTTCGGCCGCAGAAACTCCGACAGTTGCTGTTCCTCGGCCTTCAACACCTGGATCTCCTGCTTGACCTTCAGGTACTCCGAATCCGCCCGCAGCACGTCCACCGGACTCCGCTGCTGGCCCGCCGGCACCGGGCGCACCCCGGTGATCACTCCGGCCGACTGCTGCCGCTCCAGGTTCTGCTCCAGGTTGAGCATGTTCAGCAGGTTCAACTCGCTCTGCAGCACAGCCAGTTGCTGGTTCAATTGCGCCAGGTAATTGCCCGCCAGGTTGCCCTGCTCCTGGAGGAACACGATGCTGTTCGTCGCCTGGAACTGCAGGAGTTCCTCCTCGTACTGTTTGAGCTCCTTCTCCAGCCGGGCCACCTCCTCGGTGATCCCCGCCAGCGTCACGTCCGAACTGCGGGTGCGCATCTCCTTCTTGAGGTTGATGAACTCGTCCATCACCGCGTCGAGGTAGGCCTGCACGTACGCGGGGTCCGATCCCACGGCGCGAAGGTTGAAGACGGTGGTCTTGGGCGTGACGCCCACCGTCACCTTGACGGGAACCGGCACCAGATCCGGACGGCTCGCGTGCACCCGTTCGGCGGCACGGTTCAAGACCGTGTCGCTCTGCATCAGCGCCACCTGGGTGCCGAGAAAGTTGCTCAGCTCCTCGATGTAGTTGGCACCCGTCTGAACCTGGATCCGGACGTTGACAATCATCTTGCCTTTGCTGGCGTAGGCCGGCGGAGAATTCCACACGATGATCAGATGAATGGCCATCGCCAGCAGGGCACACCCCGGCAACACCCACCAGTACCGGCGCAGCAAGGTGCGCCAGCGCTGCAGCACCGTGAAAAACCGTGCACTGCGAACCGACCGGTTCTCCGGATCCGGTTGTGGATACTCGTTCATGAGCCTCTCACCAGTTGATCAGCCGCGCCGGCACGATGATGAAATCGTCCGGCTGCAGGGTCACGTCCTCCTCGATTTTGCCCTTCTCCAAAATGTCCTCCATGTTCAGCTCGAAGGTCTGCTTGGTCCCGTCGGGTTGGGTCCGGACCAGCCGCACCTTCTTCTTGTTCGCAAAATCGGTGAATCCCCCGGCCCGCAGGATCGCCTTGCCGGCGGTGAAATTCTCGCCCGTGGGGATCTCGATGGCGCCCTGGTTGCGCACCTGCCCCCAAATGTACACGCGCCCGGCCGTCTTGCTGATCTGGTCCAGCCCCAGGACCACCGTGGCCCGGTAGTAGTAGTCCTTCTCCAACAGCTTTTTCAGCTCCTCAGCCACCTGCTTGCAGGTCTTGCCGGCGACCAGCACCCGCCCCACGTAGGGAACGTCCAGTTCCCCGGAATCGGTCACCATCAGCTGCTTCGGCGGGTCCCGATCTTCGAGGATCTGGAAGCTCAACTTGTCGCCCGGGCCCAGACGATGCCGGTCATCAATGACCACCGGCACCGTCGGCAGGACGGCGCGAGCCGTGCCGGCATCGGCCGCGGCAGCGGCGGCCTCCGCTCCTGGGCCGACCGCACCTGCCGGAGCCGCCGTGCCGGTCTCAGTCCCCGCCGGAACAGCCGCCGGCGCTGACGATTCGCCCCCCTCGGCCGCAATCAGCACGTGCAGTCCGAGCGCCAGTCCCAGAACGATACCACCCACCTTTTTCATCAGATTCCTCATTAAAATGTGTAGGTCCCGGTCAGGACAAGGCGATTCTGAGTGTAGCTGCGACGGAACACGTTGGAATCCCGCACGATGTGACTGTAGCCCAGACTCGCCCCCAGGTTCGGTCCCAGCCGTTTCCCGATCGCCAGCCCCGCCGAGTAACGGTCGTAAACCTCCGGATCGGAAAACCACGAACCACCCTCCTCCTGCGCGCGCTCGTAGCTCGCACTGGTGGCCAGCGAATAACCCCGCAAAATGTTCCAGCTCACCGTCAGATTCCCGTACCATGACCGCAGTGCCTCGGCGTACCAGCCCGACTGCATCCGGTGTCCGGCCGACAGGACGTAGCGGATGTGCCGCGTGATCTGGTGCTGGACCGACAAGTCCGCGTACACGGCGTCGACCGGATCGCCGCCCCGGCCGCCGGGCATCACGTCCGTCGTGGGATCATACACCACATAGCCCGCGCCTGCACGCAACCGGATGAACCGGCCGGCCGGCATCTCGTAAAACAGGCCGACGCTGTAATGCAGCATGTCATTCAACCGCAGGGCCAGACCCGGGTCTTCGTTGTTGAAGTCCGTCAGACCCACCCCGGCCTCCAGGCCCACCGGCGTCAGGGGCGTGACCAACCAACCGAGCCGGAACCCGAACAACTCGGCGGTGCGATCGGTGAAACGGTAGCGTTCGTCGGTTGCCTGGTAGATCTGGTGATCGTAGTTGAAGGCGAGCACCAGCTTGTTCATGTCCCAGACCGCCAGCACACCCAACTGGTTGTCCAATCGGCCGTAGTTGAAACTGCCCCGGATGTCCGGCTGGTCGGCCACCTCCTGGGTGTAATGGAACCGGTTGTGAAAGTTCAGCAGCAGGTTGCCCACAAAAACATCGAACGAGAGGTTCGAATCCGGCGAGACGTGGAAGTAGTTCAGGTCGGAATGGGTCAAAAACGCGTTGTACGTGACGCCGCTGTTGAGCGTCAGCACGTTCTTGTCCGTCACCGGGTAGAGGGCGCGGATGCTGAACCCGGGCCGGATCACGAAATCCGACCGGGGATCCACCTCCTCGTAGCGCACGTTGTCATTGACCTCGAGGGCCAGCGAAGCGTTGAGGTCAAACCGCCAGGCCCCCAACCGCACGTCCCCCCAACCGGCCGCGATCTGGCGGCGCTTGGCCTCCAGGGCCATCTGCCCCGTCAGGGACGAACGCAAGGCCTCCTGCCCGGATGCAGTCACAGCACCGGCCGCCACTGCCAGAACCGTCCAGCACCAACCACGGGCCACCCCACCCATCGGAAGCCCTTCGCACCCCCGGCGGCGTCGGTTCCGACCTACCTTGGCCCCCTTCTTCATCGTTGCAGGTCTCTGATGCGCAAATTCAGAGCCCGCAAACTACCCTCGCACCCCGGTCCGTCAAGCCTCATCGCCTCGGGCTGCTGAACAAGCATCTCGTGGCCGGCGCGCACCGCGCCTCGACCGGCCCCGAACCGTTCCCGGCATGCCCCGAGGCCCAGGCTCCGACCATGTTCGACTCCGCCAGGACGGTGTTCCGTGCTGGTCAAGAGTTTGCCCCTGGCGCACGATGGCACCGTGACGCAAACCCAATCCGCACCGGTGTGGCAGAATGGGCCGGGCAGTCGCTGGTTCTTCACCCTGGGTTGTCTGGTGGAGACCGGCCTTGGTCTGCTTGGCCTGTTGGGGATGGCCAGCCAGCCGGGACCGCTCACTGACTCCCTCCAGTACAGGCCCCGCGATGTGTGGATCGGCCTTGCCGGTGCGCTGCCACCGTTCGCCCTTTTTGTGCTCCTGCTGCGCACCCCGGGCGGCCTTTTCGCACCCGTCCGCCGGTTCCTCGAACAGAATGCAAAACCATGGTTCTCGCCCTGGACGGTCGGGCAACTGGCCCTCATCTCCATCCTGGCCGGCCTGGGCGAGGAACTGCTCTTTCGCGGGGCGCTCCAGGGTTGGATCCGCCTGCTGTGGAATCCGTCAGGCGCGTGCGTGCTGGCAGCCCTCCTGTTCGGCCTGCTGCACTTTGTGAACCTTCCCTATGTCCTGCTTGCGCTGGTGCTCGGACTCTATCTGGGCGGACTCTACGAACTGACGGGTTCCCTCGTGGCACCCATCCTCGTTCATGCACTCCACGACTTTCTGGCGCTGGTTTACCTGACGCGCATTCATCGGTCCGCGTAGAGCAGGCCGGATCCTCCGCTCCGGACCACGTGCCCTCCGGATGCACCCCGCGCATTTCGACCCCGGCGACCCGGACCCGACGGGTTCACGAGGGCTCCGCGGCAGCGCCCACAGAAGGCTCTTCCAGAACCCGCTGATACCACGAGCGCCTCGCGTTGCAAAAGCGGCAAGCCGAGAGCATGACCGGTACTTCCACCAGCACGCCCACCACGCAGGCCGGAGCCGCCGGGAATCCGGGGCCGAACCATGAGATGGCCGCCGCGACGGCCAGCTCAAAGAAGTTGCCGGCGCCGATCCACGCACCGGGGCCGCCACCGAATGCGGCACGCGGAACCATCGCATCAGCCTGTCCCAGCGGCCCTGCCGGCGCGATTGCACCGGGCCGGCCTGCTGCAGGAGGGCCGGGTGCTGCCAGACGGTCGAGACCGCCCATCCCAACAGCTCCATCAACTCGCAGACTCACAGCTCTCCGTGCTGCAAGGCCGCCGACGCCCGGAGGCGCTGAGGATCCGGCAGCGCTCTCGCCACGGCCGGGCATCCGGGCAACGTTTTTACGTTTCGCCAGCTATCGAAACATCCGTCACAAGGTCAATCGCGCTTTTCCCCAACCGGCGCCCGGCCGGATCCACAAACACGCCGAACCTCACCGCAGGACCCACTCCGGCTCCGGGCGGTCGGATCGGTTCCCGGAGGCTTGCCCGCGAGCCGCCCGGCCCGCATGTTGAAACAGGAAACCAGGCGTTTGCGCGCAATGGACGAGGTCGCAACCGTGAGATCCGCCCCCCGAACACCGTGGCTGCTGGCCGGGCTGTTGAGCCTGGGGCTGGCCGCCCTGGCCGCGCTGGCCTGGCAACAGCACCGCCAGGCACGCGACCTCCGAAGCCGTTTGCAAACCATGAACGAACTCCGCCTGGAGCTGGAAACGCTCAGGCTCGAAAACGAACAGTTGCGCGCCTCCAACCGGGAACTGGCCTCGACCGGGCTTTCCTCAGAAGGCACGCGCGAGCTGCTGCGTCTTCGCAACGAGGTCACCCAGCTCCGCAAGCAACTGGAAGAACTCGAGAAGCTGAAGGAAGCCAACGCGCGCCTGCTCCAGGCGCTGCAGAACACCCCGGGACTTTCTCCCACCCAGATGGCGGAGGTCACCGCAGCGCGGCGCCAGGGCGCCATCCTGGGAGTCTACATCCGGCCGGCCCCTCCCGGACAAACCGGTGTGCTGGTGGCAGGCATCGACCCCGGCGCACCGGCCGCCCGGTCCGGTCTCCGGCCGGGTGACCTCATTTATGCCCTGGACGGCAAGCCGGTGCCGGACGCCGGCACCCTCCAAGCCGAAATGCTCACGCGCCGGCCCGGCGAAACCGTTCTCGTGGACGTGCTCCGGAGCAACACACCGATGCGCTTCCAAGTGGTGACCCGCGATTGGCCAGGGTCCAGATGATCCCCTCGCGGGTCTGCCACCCGCCACAACCGGGCTCACCTCCCACGGCCCATCGCCCGACTCGCCCGGGGCTCAATCCGTCACCGGAATCCGGCGTGGTTGCAGCTCCTGCGCCTTCGGGAGCACCAATGTCAAAAGACCCTGCTCCAAACGGGCCGTCACCCGGTTGGTGTCCAACGCCGGATCCAGCTCGAACACCCGCCGGTACTCCATGCCCGAACCTCGTTCGCGCAACAGGAACCGGCCCTCGACGGTTTCCGCCGTACGCCGCCCCACAATCGTCAGTTGGTTGCCTTCCACCGTGACCTCCAGCCCGTCACGCGTCACGCCGGGCATCTCCGCCTCGATCACGAACTCCTGCGGCGTCTCATAAATGTTCACCGCCGGCACCAACCAGCGACGCCGCGAAGGCATGCGGGTGACCCGGCCTTCCGCAGGGGTCGCGGCCTTCACCTCCTGATTTTGTTGGACAACCGGATCCTTTTGCATGTTCCACCTCCTTTCAGTCGGCCTGCACCTGGATCTGTTTGGGCCGGGCCTCTTCGGCCTTCGGCAGCACCACTTCCAACACCCCGTCCCGGTAACGCGCGGTAATCTGGTCAACCGCCACCGCCACCGGCAGGGAAATCGTCCGTTGGAACCGACCCGACACCCGTTCGGCCCGATGGACCTGCGCCCGGGCATACCGGTCGTCCGGTCGCATCTCCCCCGCCACCGTCAAGCAGCCATCGTGCAGGGTCACTTGGATGTCCTCCCGGCGCATGCCGGGCAGGTCCACCCTCAACACCAGTCGGTCCGGCTCCTCCACCAAGTCCACCGCCGGGGCGTGTTCGCCCCAGAGAGTGGACGCGCTTCCCGCAGCGGCAAAGGCCGTGTCCAGCAACCGATCCACCTCCTCCTGCAAACTTTCCAACTGATCCCACAAGGAGGCGTTCCGCCGTTCGTACCTTCGAACCTGCGTGCTCATAAGCCACATCACCTCTGCTGTATTCCATCAGTCGAACAGCGAAAACTGTGCCAACCACCCATATCGGACACAACACAATCGATCACAACAACATGCAATTCACCAACCGGCCATTGTCCGCACACTCCGCATGAGTCACTATGACACTTTGAAATGTGAACATCGGCTGGTTGTGTGTCATATCGCGACACCAACACACGACGGGTGCTTGGGTGAGCCAGAACCGGTCGAAGGAGGTGTGGCCGTCTGGTTTGCCGGTTGATCTGAGGTCGGCATGCGTATTGCCCCTTCGTGCTTCCCACGTTTGAACGGTGGTGCTACGGTGGCGGCATGGCGCGGAGGATGGCGCAGTCCAATCACAGCCGCGTGCCCCGGGAATTGGTGGGAATCGGTTTGGCGGCCTTGGGACTCTTTCTGCTGGTGGCCCAGTGGTCGTTTGATCGGTACGACCTTCCCTTGCATCGGAACCCTCCCAATCAACCGGTGCACAATCTGGCGGGCCCGGTGGGAGCTCACTTGGCCAACACCACGTTTTTTCTGTTCGGTTTGATGGCCTTTTTTCTGCCGCCGGCACTTTTCCTCCTGGCTGCCTCGTGCTGGTGGAGCGTGCTGGAACATTTGCGCCGGCGCTGGCCCTGGTTGCTGATCTGGTTCTTGTCCGGATCCGGCCTGTTGCACATGGCCAACGAGTGGCCGGTGCTCCGCAGCTGGGGGCGGCTGCTGGGCGCGCCCAGCGTGGGCGGTTTTCTGGGTGCCTTCAGCTACGATTGGTTCTTTTGGATGCTCGGCACCGTGGGGGCGGTCATCCTCTACGGGGCGCTTTATGTCACGAGCCTGAGTTACCTGTCCAACTTCCAGCTCCTGGCATGGCTGCGCGGGCTGCCGGAACGGATCCGGGACTGGAGAGAGGCCCGCCGGCCGGGCCTGCAGGTTCTTGAGGAAAAGGTCCGGGAGTTGGAAGCCCGCAAAAAGGCCCTCAAGCAGCAGCCTCTCGGTCCGCTCGCCGAGGAAGCCGGGAGGAGGCCGGTGCCCGAACCGCGCATTCGGGATCTCAGCCTCCCGCGGAACCCAACTGCTGAAGGCGCTTCTCCCCCGACCACCGCGAGCGACCCCGGTTTGGTTGCGGAGCCGGCTGAAGGCAGAGCGGCACCGGAAACGGCTCGCTCCGGCGCGCCGGCCGCCCTCCCGACCTCACCTGCGGCACCGGAGGAGGAAGGTGCCGGGGACAGACCGGCACCCGCCGCGGCCGAGGAGGAGCCGGTGACCCCACCGGCGGCGACGTCCGAAAGCCCCCGGCCGGCTGCCGCGGTTGCCCGGCCCTCCCCTGTTCCCAGCGGCACCCCGGCCGCCAGGCCCCGGAGGCCCAAACCCATCGCCGTGGCGGTGCCTCCGGTGATCGGCAACTATCAGTTGCCGGGCGTGGAACTCTTGAACCCGCCGGAGGTGCCAACGCGGCCGAGCGAGTCCAAGGAGGAACTGCTGGCCAACGCCCGGCTCATTCAACAGACGCTTGCCCAGTTCGGCATCGAAGTCGAGCTGGGCGACATCACCAAGGGCCCCACGATCACGCGGTACGAACTGCATCCGGCGCCCGGGGTCAAACTCGAACGGATCACCGCGTTGACCAACAACCTCACCGCCGCTCTGAAGGCCGAGCGCATCCACGTCCTGGCGCCCGTCCCGGGCAAAAGTTCCGTGGGCATCGAGGTTCCCAACCGGGTCAAGACCAAGGTGGTCATCCGAGATCTTCTGGAGTCGGAGGAGTGGCGCCACACGCGGGCGCGGATCCCCCTGGCTCTGGGCAAGGACGTGTACGGACATCCCATCATCGCCGACCTGGCCGAAATGCCCCATCTGTTGATCGCCGGCAGCACGGGCTCGGGCAAGTCGGTCTGCATCAACGCGATCATCGCTTCGTTGCTCTACCGGTTCACGCCGGATCAACTGCGCTTCGTGATGATTGACCCCAAGGTGGTGGAACTTCAGCAGTACAACAGCCTGCCTCATCTGGTGGTCCCGGTGGTCACCGATCCCAAAAAGGTCATCCTGGCCCTGCGCTGGGTGGTCAACGAGATGGAAAAGCGCTACCAGATCTTCGCCCGCGTGGGAGTCCGCAACATCACTTCCTTCAACAGCCGGCCGCGGAACAAGCCCCTGCCCGAACGCGAACCGGAGCTGCCCCTGAAGGCGCGCAAGGAAAGGATCGAACCGGCCGCAGACGGCTTCGCCGTGGAGGTGGACGAGGAGATCGTGGTGCCGCGCGAGGAGGACATCGTCATTCCGGACAAGCTCAGCTACATCGTGGTCATCATTGACGAGCTGGCCGATCTCATGTTGGTGGCGCCGGCCGACGTGGAGATGGCCATCGCCCGCATCACCCAGATGGCCCGTGCGGCCGGCATTCACGTCATTGTGGCCACGCAACGGCCCAGCGTGGACGTCATCACCGGGGTCATCAAGGCCAACATCGCCGCCCGCATCGCCTTCCAGTGCGCCTCCCGCGTGGATTCGCGCACCATACTGGACGCAATGGGCGCGGAAAAACTCCTGGGCAAGGGTGACATGCTCTATCTGCCGCCCGGATCGGCCAAGCTCATCCGCGCCCAAGGCGCGCTCATCACCGACGACGAAATCCAGCGGCTGGTCGAGTTCATCGCCAAACAGGGCAAACCCAACTACGACCTCGAGATCCACGAGCAACTCTCCCGGCCCTGCTCCGCCCTGGAGGAAAACAACGGGATCAACGAGGACGAGGAACTCATCCAGCAGTGCATCGAGGTGATCCGAAGCGAACAAAAGGCCAGTGTCTCCCTGTTGCAGCGGCGGCTGCGGCTCGGGTACACCCGCGCCGCCCGGATCATGGACGAACTGGAACGTCGCGGCATCGTGGGTCCCAGCAAGGGGGCCGAGCCCCGCGACATCCTGATTGACTTGGACGCACCCGGCGCGGGCAGTGCCACGGGAGGCTCCCCGGCCCAGCCGGGCGGTTGACCCTCCCGGCCGCCCCCCGCCCCCGGGCGTTGCCGGATCTGCTTGCCGTTGGAACGGCCGCCCCCTACATCAGGATCGCATGAACCTGCCACTTGCGTTTGCCCGGTCCGCAGACACCTGGCCCGAGAAGACAGCGATTTTCTGGGGCTTGGAGGAGATTCCCTACCAGGCCCTGCTCCGGCAAAGCCAGGTGGTGGCCCGGCACCTGGTCCAGCAGATGGGCGTTCAACCCGGGGATCGTGTGGGGCTCTGGCTCCGGAATCGTCCCGAATTCATCCCCGCCTTCTTCGGCACCCTGATGAGCGGCTCCGTCGTGGTGCCGATCAACAACTTCCTGAAACCGGACGAGGTGAACTACATAATGGGCGACGCCGGCATCCGGGTACTGATCACCGATGAGGAGCTGGCCCAACAGGCTCCCGCGTTGCAGGCCGCGCATCCGCAACTACGCTTGTTGCCGGTCGAATCATTCACCTGGCTGGCCCCTGCCCCATCGGGCTGGGAGCCTCCGGGCTTCGACCGGGCCACCAACGATCTGGCCGTGCTGATCTACACCTCGGGAACGACCGGGCGACCCAAGGGAGCCATGCTCTCGCACGGGAACCTGCTTCACAACGTGGAGAGCTGCCGGCAGGTTCTGCAAACCGTGCAGGCCGACCGGTTCGCCGTGCTCCTGCCCCTCTTTCACAGCTACATGATCACGGTGGGGATGTTGCTGCCGTTGTTGGTGGGGGGCAGCATGGTCCTGGTCCGGTCGCTTCACCCGCCACGGAGCGCACTGGCCGAGATCCTCCAGCGCCAGGCCACCGTGTTACCGGCCATCCCGCCGTTCTACCGGGCCATGGTCGGGGCACCCTTGAAGCCACCGCTGCCGCTCAGGCTCTGCATCAGCGGGGCGGCGCCGTTGCCGGTGCAGGTGCTGAAGGATTTCGAGGCCAAGTTCGGCATCCCGCTCCTGGAAGGGTACGGCCTGAGCGAAGCCAGCCCGGTGGTCACCAAAAACCCGATTCATCGCCGCAAACCGGGCTCGATCGGACTCCCGATTCCGAACGTGGAGGTCTCGGTGAAGGATGACCAGGGCAACATGCTGCCCCACCATACGGTGGGCGAGATCTGCGTCCGCGGAGGCAACGTCATGCTCGGTTACTGGAACCGGCCGGAAGAGACCGCCCAGGCCATCCGCAACGGATGGCTGCTCACCGGCGACATCGGTTATCAGGACGCCGAGGGCTACTTTTACATCACCGACCGCAAAAAGGACATGATCCTCGTCAACGGCATCAATGTCTATCCCCGCGAAATCGAGGAGGTGCTGTACCAGTATCCCGGTGTGAAAGAAGCGGCGGTCATTGGCGTGCCGGATGCGCGGCGGGGGGAACAACCGTTGGCCTTTGTCGCCCCGGCCGAGGGCGCGCACCTGGAGGAACGGCCGATGCTCCAGTTCCTGCGCCAGCGGCTGGCGGATTACAAGCTGCCCCGGCGCATCGTCTTCATGGAAACCCTGCCCCGCAACGCCACTGGCAAAATCCTCAAAACCACCCTGCGCCAGATGGCCGGCACAGTGGGCCCGGTGGAGGAGCTGGGCTGAAGGACGGTGGGGCGGCCGACGCAATCCGGCCTGCGCATCCAGGGCAGACCGCTCCGCCCCCTGCCCTTCACCGGCGCACCGGCAGGTGGGGCGGTGTGTGGAATTCATACCGGGCGGGACCCGCTTCCGTTTCCAAAAGCAGCGTGTAGTCGGTGTCGGGTTCCAGCGGGTCCGCCCAAGCCCCACGGACCTTGGGTCGCATGCCGCGGATGGGCTGGCCGTACACGATGGCGCGAACCGGCACCGAATTGGAGTCGGACACCAGGTGC
The DNA here is from genome assembly GCF_049537155.1 of Limisphaera sp. 4302-co. Lineage (NCBI taxonomy): Bacteria > Pseudomonadati > Verrucomicrobiota > Verrucomicrobiia > Limisphaerales > Limisphaeraceae > Limisphaera > Limisphaera sp. 4302-co. The sequence goes on along the minus strand of NZ_JBMVQZ010000018.1, from coordinate 1,461 downwards.
CAGACGCCGGAGGCGTATTTGTTGGTGGCGAGCCACGTAGAGGGCACGACCCGCAGCTCCGTGAGCCGGACACTCCGATCGAGGGAGAAGGTCAGCAGGTAGGGGAGGCGTGCAAGGCCCCAGCGCGCCGGCCGCGCCGGGTCGTACCTCGGGTTGGGCCGGATGGTGTGGACCATTTGAATATCGGCGGGCCGGAACCAGTCCATGATCCGGTAGAGACTGAAACCCAGCAACCCCACCGCCACGACGAGGAGAACGATGTTCCTGGTTGACATGATCCAAACGAATGGACGCCGGTCGGCGCGAACTATTCAGCCCGGCTGTCCGACCGGGAAGGTCCGCGCCGGTTTCACGCTGATCGAGTTGCTGGTGGTCATCGCGATCATCGCGATCCTGGCGAGCATGTTGTTGCCGGCCCTCGGCCGCGCCAAGGAGACCGCCCGCCGCATCTCCTGCAACAACAACCTGCGCCAGTTGACACTCGCGGCCCGACTGTACGTGGACGATTCCGAGGGGTTCTTCCCACCACGGCTGGTCAACGGCCGGTGGCCGCACCGCCTCCACACCTACTACCGGGAACTGCGCCTGTTGGTCTGTCCCAGCGATGGCCCCAACCCGGCCACCCAACCGGCCAACACCAACCTGTACCCCGCGGACGGCGCGCCGCGCAGCTACCTCATCAATGCTTTCAACGACTACTTCCAGAGCGCTCTGTCAGCCGACGACTGGCAGGCCTACGTGCAAGGGCGCTATCTCCAGGGGATGAAAGAGATCATGGTCCGGCACCCCTCCGACACCATCCTCTTCGGCGAAAAGGAAACCCGTTCGCCCCACTACTACATGGATTTCTACGAGGGCAACGGCAACGACGTCGACGAGGTTGAGCAGAGCCGACATTCCGGCGCAGGTGCCGGCACACGCTCCGGGGGTTCGAACTTCGCCTTCATCGACGGGAGCGTGCGGTTCCTGCGGTTCGGCCGGAGCCTGACACCGGTCAACCTCTGGGCCGTCACCGAGGCCGCGCGCACCAACCTGGCCGGGTTCTAGGACAGGACGTATCCCCTCTGGCGCGAACCCGGCGCCTCACACCCGGAAATCAGGACAAAAAAATTGGAGCGGGTGAAGGGAATCGAACCCTCGTCTCAGGCTTGGGAAGCCCGCGTTCTACCATTGAACCACACCCGCGGTCCGCTTCTTGTCTAGCACAGGCGGCCGGGCTTGACAAGACCCCGACTGCAACCTGGCCGGAATCCCGCAGCGCCCCCAAACGGGGCAGCGCCGGCCATCGGGTCCCCCCGGCACCCACCCTCCCGCACGGCCTCCAAAACCCTCCGGAGGACCGGCTCCGCCTCCAAAGCGGCAAAGTCCTGCACGAATGCACTTCATGCGGACCCGATTTGACCGAAGAGGATGTTGTGGCAGTTTGCTGCAGCAACGAACGCCCTTCGCAAACGCGAAATC
>NZ_JBMVQZ010000017.1:0-73827 GCF_049537155.1 Limisphaera sp. 4302-co | reverse complement strand
CGCACAAGGGCCAATCTCCCTTCTTTCGCTGGATTTTTGTGGCAATGGGATCATAGTGACGGCGGTATGAAGCTGGTTCTGTCTACGCACAACCTGAAGCTGACCGAGGCGATCGAAAACCACCTCGTGAGCAAGCTGGAAAAACTGGGCCGCCTGCTCCAACGCGCCGTCGACGCCCGCGTGATTCTGGAACGCGATCACGCGCGCGCGGCGGAACAGCAGTTCATCTGCTCCATTCGTCTCGGCGTGCGGGGACCGGACCTGTACGCGGAGGATTGCGAAAATGATCTTTACGCCGCCATTGACAAGGTGGTGAAAAAGCTGGAGCAGCAGGCGCGCAAGCTCCACAACAAGCAAAAGGCGCGCAAGCACAAGCAAGCAGCCGCGTCCAAACGCCGCCGGCAGGAGGCCGCGGCCTGAACCCGCGAACGCCCCGGTTGCGGGCCTCCCCGGCCGGGGCGCTCCCAGCCGTACGGTGCCGGTGCGCCCGGCAAAAACGGGTGCCGACAGGAACCCTTGCTTCAGGCGTCGCAGATGTGCGCCCGTGCCGGGAGGCGGTCTCCCAGCAGCAAGGACCCCATGCACGCATCCCAAGCTCTCTCCACCGGGTTCGCCCGCAGAGGCAAGTCCACCGTCGCCAGCAGTCCGGAAAGACCGGCCTTCATCCTCCGGGCGGCATGGGTCCTGCCCGTCGTCCGGCCGCCGATCCGGGACGGGGCGGTGTGGATTCAGGGCGACCGAATTCGTGCCGTGGGGCCGGCTCGCGATCTCCGGCCCGACCCGTCCGTGCCCGTCCGGGACCTTGGCGATGCCCTGATCCTGCCGGGCTGGGTCAATGCACATTGTCACCTCGATTACACCGACATGGCCGGCCGGATCCCCCCGCGCCGATCCTTCACGGATTGGATCAAGCTCATCACCCTGGCCAAGGCCGGGTGGTCGCTCGAGGATTTCCGGCGTTCATGGTTGAACGGCGCTGCCATGCTCCTGCGCACCGGCACCACAACGGTCGCCGACGTGGAGGCGGTGCCCGAGTTGTTGCCCGACTGTTGGAACCGCACGCCCTTGAGGGTCTTTTCCTTCCTGGAGATGACCGGCATCCGGGCCCGCCGGGAGCCCGCCCAGATCCTCGCCGAGGCCCTGGACAGGATCGAACAATGGCAGCATCCGCGCTGTCGCGCCGGTCTCTCGCCGCACGCGCCTTACTCCACCCGAGCCGAGTTGTTGCGGCAGTCGGCCGAAGCCGCGCGGCAACGGGGCCTCCTGCTCACGACCCACGTCGCCGAGTCCGGGGAAGAGTTCGCCATGTTCGTCCACGCCTCCGGGCCCATGTACGACTGGCTCCGCCGCAATGATCGGGACATGCAGGATTGCGGCGGGGTCACGCCCGTCCAACACCTCCACCGGGCCGGTTACCTCGGTCCGAACCTGCTGGCGGTGCACGCAAATTATCTCGGCCGCGGCGACGCCGCCCTCCTGGCCCGTCACAAGGTCACGGTGGTGCACTGCCCGCGAAGCCATCGCTACTTCCAACATCAGCCCTTCCCCTGGCGCCGGTTGATCGAGGCCGGTGTGCGCATTTGCGTGGGGACCGACAGCCTGGCAACCGTGCCAACCGGGCGGAACCCACCGGAGCTGAGCCTGTTCGACGAAATCCACGAGTTGCGGCGCACGCAGCCCTGGCTGGGACCGGTCCGACTCCTGCGCATGGTCACGCTTCACCCGGCCCACGCCCTGGGCTTGAAGGGCCGGGCCGGGGAGCTGAGTCCCGGCGCGTTTGCCGACCTGATGGTGATCCGCACCGAAAAGCTTCGCTCGGCACGGGCGGCCTACGAGGCGATCATCTCCCACCGGGGACCGGTTGAGGCTGTCTACATCGGCGGCGAACCGGTGTGGCCGCCACGCTCACCCGCTCCTTTCACTCCCCAGCCCGGTCCGCACCCATGAACCCACCCTGGGACGATCCCCTTGCGGAGGCGCTCGAACAACAGCGCCAAGCCGGCCTGCTGCGCTGCTTGACAGCGGTGGCCGCAGCAGACGCCCGAACCCTCCAGTTGGAAGGACGGTTCCTCGTCAACTTCGGTTCCAACGACTATCTCGGGTTGGCGCGGCACCCTGCACTTCAGGAGGCGGCGCTCCGCGCAATACGCGACTGGGGCACGGGCAGCACCGCTTCCCGCCTGATCTGTGGGTCGCTCGCCCTCCATCATGAGCTGGAGGAATGTCTGGCCGCCTTCAAAGGCACCGAGGCCGCGTTGACTTTCGCCACCGGCCACGCCGCCGCCATGGGCACCATTCCCGCCCTGGTCGGCAAGGACGACTTCATCCTCCTGGACCGGCTGGCACATGCCTGTCTGGTGGACGCCGCCCGTGCCTCCGGCGCCCACGTCCGCGTCTTTCGGCACAACGATGCCGCAGACCTCGAGCGCCTCCTGCGATGGGCCGACCACCAACGCACCGCCGCCGCAGTCGGACCGCGCCGGCCGCGGATCCTGATCGTCACCGAGTCCGTCTTCAGCATGGACGGTGACCGCGCGCCCCTGCGCGAGATCGTGGACCTCAAAGATCGCCACGGCGCATGGTTGTTCGTGGACGAGGCACACGCCACCGGCCTGATCGGCCCCGGGGGCAGCGGCTGCATCGCCGAAGCAGGTCTCACCGCGCGGGTGGAAATCCACATGGGAACCCTCGGCAAGGCCCTCGGCAGTGCGGGGGGATTCATCGCAGGTTCCCGACGGTTGATCGAATGGCTGGTTCAACGGGCGCGCACGTTCATGTTCAGCACCGCCCCGCCTCCGGCCCAAGTCGCAGCCGCCCGAGCCGCAGTCGAACTGGTCCAGGGAAACGAAGGGCAACAGCTTCGAGACCGTCTTTGGCAGAATGTTCGGAGCGCAGCTGCCATCCTGGCCGAACGGGGCGTGGTCCCCGCTGCCACAGCCCGGGCGCCGGCCAGCGCAATCCTCCCGTGGGTCGTGGGCGACAACGAGACGGCCCTGGCCTGCGCGGCAGCGGCGCGCCAGGCCGGTCTGTTCATCCCCGCCGTTCGATACCCGGCCGTCGGCCGCAAGGCCGCCCGACTGCGCATCACCGTCAGCGCCGCCCACGAACCCCGGGACATCGAGCGGCTCCGCACACTGGTGATGGATCTGCAACAACGGTTCGGCTTCTCCAACAGCCGCGGTTCCACATAAAACCCGCCCCGGCCATGCACCCGCTGGCGCGACTCGATCACCGCTACGTCTGGCACCCTTTCACGCAAATGCGCGATTGGCTGCGGCAGGAACCCATCATCATCGTCTCCGGCCGCGGATCGCGCCTGTACGACGTCCACGGTCGGGAGTTCCTCGACGCCAACAGCTCCATCTGGACCAACCTCCACGGACACAACCATCCCCGACTCAATGCCGCTCTGACCCGCCAACTGCGCAAGATCGCCCACAGCTCCGCCCTCGGCCTGGCCAACGAACCGGCCGCACGCCTGGCCGCCGAGCTGGTCCGTGCCGCCCGCACGCCCCGCGCCTCAGGGCCAGCCCTGACCAAGGTCTTCTATTCCGACGACGGCTCCACCGCGCTCGAAGTGGCCCTGAAACTCGCCTACGAATTCACCCGCCGCACCCGCGGCCCCGGATCCCGGCCGCGTTTCCTCTCCCTGGAGGGTGCCTACCACGGCGACACACTCGGCGCGGTGGCCCTGGGCCACATCCCGCTCTTCCACCGCACCTGGCGCAAGCTGCTGTTCCCCACCGATACCGTCATGGCGCCATACTGCTACCGCTGCCCGTTCAACCGCGCCCGACCTGAACGCGCCGACGCCCGCACCTACCGCCAGTGCCGGTGGGAATGCGTGGACGCGGTGGCCGGGCGCCTCGAACAACAGAAAAAACGCCGCGGTGAACCCTACGCAGCGTTCGTGCTCGAACCCCTTATCCAGGGCGCCGCAGGCATGATCCCCCAACCAGCGGGTTGGCTGGCCCGCGTCAGCGAACTGGCGCGCGCTCAAGGCGTGCTGTTGATCGCCGACGAAGTCATGACAGGTTTCGGCCGCACCGGCCTGCCGGAGCCACGGCGTCTCTCCGCCTCACACGCGCCCCTGTTCGCCTGCCAGCACGAAAAGGTCCGACCCGACTTTCTCTGCCTGGCCAAAGGGCTCACGGGCGGTTACCTGCCCCTGGCCGCCACCCTCACCACGCGCGCGGTTTTCGACGCCTTCCTCGGCCGGTACGACGAATTCAAAACGTTCTTCCACGGCCACAGTTACACCGCCAACCAACTCGGCACCGCCACTGCATTGGAAAACCTCAAGCTGTTGCAATCCCGCGGCTCCTTCAGGGCACGGATCCGACTCCAGGAGTGCTTGGCCCGGGAGCTGGCCGCACTCTGGGCCGTCCCCCAGGTCGGGGACATCCGACAGGTGGGCCTCGTCGCGGGTGTGGAACTGGTCCGCGACTGGACCACACGCGAACCCTTCGACCTGCGCGAGCAGGCCGGCATCCGGGTTTGCCAGGCCATGGCCCGGCGGGGCGTCCTCACGCGGCCCATCGGCAACGTCGTCGTGCTGATGCCACCCTATTGCACACGGCCCCGCGAAGTCCGGCAGATCATCCACACCCTCGCCGAGGCATGCGAAGAGGTCTTCGGCAAGACCCCGCCGCGTGGAAGATCGGGTACCCGGCGCCGTGCCCGACCGTAACCCCCCCGCGCCGAAGCAGGTCCCCGCACGGCTGTTCCCAAGCGGACGTCGGCTCGCTCGGTCCAACCGGTGTAAACCCATCCCCGGAGGCCCCATGAAGGCCCTTCTCTCCAAGCCCTCCTCTCCGAAATCGGCTCCACAACCTGCGCGACGTCCGGCCCCGGAAACGAGGAACGTCGTGTGAAGCACGAAGTCTTTCAAAAGGCGGGCCGGGATCGGGCAACAGCGCCGGTCCCGACGAGCACACGGCCCGGGGCACTCGTCTCTGGCGAGGCACCCAAGCCAGCGCTGGCAGATACGCCATCGGAACGCAGGCACCGGCCCCAAAACACCGACCCTTTCCCACCGGTCTCCGCAAGGTCGGGCAACGTCAGGAAAGCCAGCAGGAATCAACTGAACCGGATGGCGACCCCGGACGGCGACCCTCACCGTGTCGGACGACGCCCGCGCACACTCCACCACAGGGCCGCACCACACAGAAAGGCCGCCAACATCACCCAGGTGGATCCCCCTTCGGGAACCCGAACGAAGCGCTCACCGATCCTAGGCACCGGGCGCCCCCAAGACCCCAACGGCGCCGGCGCGATCTCGCGAGTGACCACCACAAAACGCACCAGCGGCTGCCCCAACTCCCCGTCTGCATCCATGACCAGCCCGAAATTCCACCCATGAGACCAAAACGTCCGAAAATACTCCAACAACCCGTGTTCCCTCAGGGAGTACCGCACCAGAACCGGCCGGCCGGTTTCGCCAGACCCGGACAGGATGCGGTTCAGCAGACCCACACGGGTCGTCCAGGACAGCTCGGGGCCTCGCGCTCGCTGCGACGGATCGACGGTTCCCCAATCGTAACGGCGCAACCGCCCCCGCGGCGGCATTGCCTCGTCGCGCACCCCGTTTTCAGGGTTCTCGGCCGTGTCCAGCAGCTGAACGCGCAACCGAACCGCCCCCGCCGGGACACCCGCCGGTTGCGGCACTGCCACAAGCAGTATCGCGTCCTCCAGTTCCTCGGTGGGACCGGGCGAGAAGCCACGCACGCCCCACGTGAAATAATGACGCTCCGTCAAATAAAAGGGTTCGTTCGGGTCGGACACCCCGTCGCTGACGCGCAAAACATGCTCCGCACCGCTCGCGGACCCTGCGGGCCACAAGGTCCCGAGCAGCACCCACATTGCCAGAATCCATATCCACCGGATCCCCACTCGGCTGCTCATACGGTCCAGCGAAGCGTCCGCCCAAACCCATCGGCGGCCGCCCTCCTGCCCGCTCCTATATCGGCAGACCCTGCCTCAGGTAAACTGGAAACTCTCCGCCGACCGACAATCAGACCGGCGGCGAGCCTGCCCGCCGCGTCGAATGCCGAAGAAAGACGCCAGCCGTACACCCCGCAGACTTTGGAAGGGGAAGAAGGGAGAGTTCGCTGCGTCCCCCCGCAGAGCGCCACCCCGGCGGGATGTCCGGAGTGGCGCTGCGGGAGCGGAGTGGACGGCAAACTCAAGCCGAACGACGTCGCCCGGCCCAGGCTGCCGTGCCGACCCCAAAAGCCATCAACCATACCGTGCTGCCTCCGTCCGGAACATGGCGCGCCCCCGTGGTGAGCGTGAACAACACGCCATCGTTCCAGTAGTGACAGTCCGGATCGAACGCCAACCCAAAATCGTTCCCATTCGCAATGTACGCCTCCAGCTCATCAAGCATACCCAAAGCCCCGAACGAATAAACCAAGGTCACCTCGTCCCCACCCGGGCCGCCATCGTGGTCCGTGTAAGTGCCGATGTGCACCTTCGCCGTCCACGCCAGACCCGATATGTTGTCGGTGCCATTGTCGGCGTCGGCATAACGACGCAACCGGCCGGCCGGCGGATTGCCCTGGTCCCACCGCCCGTTGTACGGGTTCTCCGCAGTGTCCAGCAGATACAGGCGGAGCCAGTTCTGGCCGTTTTCAGCCGCAGTCCAATTGTTGACGTTGCGGATCGTCAAAACCGCCTCCGTGATGGTTTCGCCCTCTGGGAGGGCGAAGTTCTTGAACCCCCACGTGTACCAGTAGTTGTGGTCCAAGTCCCAGACATCGTCCGGGTCCCCGTTCTTGTCATTCGGCACGAACGTGAACTCCGTGGCTATGGCAGCCACCACGCCCGCCATCAGCGCAACCAAAATCAAGTGTCGGTTCAATTGACAGTCCCTCCGGCTACTCCGCGTGCACAAAAAAAATAGCTGGTTCCAGGCCAAACATGAAAAGGAATGGTCGCTTCGAATACATCGAACTGCGGTCCAGCAACTTGCAACTTTGGTCGGAAAACCGGCAGCACAATGACATTTGACAGGCTGTTAACCAAACCGACACTATAACGTTAATTGCAGAAGGAGAGTGTCAGTCGAAGTTTACACTTTTCAAGCCTCCTTCCAGTGGCCAGCCGCTCAAAGGTCGCTTTTCGACCCCATCGTAACGACCGGGGAAGTAAAACGCTGAGGGTCACCTGTGCTCGACGAGACACCACCGGAAGCTTGGGCTGGTGCTGGAAACACCGGGCCTGTCCCCGACCCCGCCACCGTCCAGCTACCGCACCCTTCAGCCCGTTTTCACCGACCCCGTGAATCCCCGCCCGGAGCCAAGCCCACCCGGGAGGACGACCAGCACCGGCCATGCTCCGGCACCGCCCGGCTCCCCGACACGAAAAACGCCAACCCCAACGTGTCAAAAAGCTCACTTTTTTGAACCGCGCTGCACCGGACGTTCCGCACAAAAAACTCCTTGTGGGTCCTTTGCAGTCCGTCTAAAACGCCCACATGGAAAACACTCAACCAACTTCTACCCGACCGATCACACGCAGGACCTTCATCTTCCTCAGTTCGGTGGCCGCCGGCGGACTGGCTTTCAGCGGCTGTGTACGCCCCCGGCCACGCCGCATCTCGCCCAACGAGAAGCTCAACATCGGCGTCGTGGGCGCCGCCGGCAAGGGCGCCAGCGACACCGATCATTGCGCCAGCGAGAACATCGTGGCCCTGTGCGACGTGGACGAGGCGCACGCCGCCAGCCAGATCAAGAAGTATCCCAAGGCCCGCTTCTACCGCGACTGGCGGAAAATGCTCGAGCAGGAGAAATCGCTCGATGCGGTGATCATTTCCACGCCCGACCACATGCATGGCATTGTGGCCGCCACCGCCATTCGCATGGGCAAGCACGTCTACTGCCAGAAGCCACTGACGCAGACGGTGTACGAGGCGCGCCTGCTCCGGAAACTGGCGCGCCAGTACCGCGTGGTCACCCAGATGGGCAACCAGGGCAGCGCCGAGGACGGACTGCGCCGGGCCGTCGAATGCATCCAAGCCGGTCTGATCGGCCAGGTCCGGGAGGTCCACGTCTGGAGCAACCGGCCGATCTGGCCGCAGGGGATGGGCCGGCCGTCGGGTGAGGATCCTGTTCCACCTACATTGGACTGGGACCTGTGGCTGGGCCGGGCCCCGTGGCGTCCCTACAAGAAGGATGTGTACCATCCCTTCAACTGGCGCGGCTGGCTCGACTTCGGCACCGGCGCACTGGGTGACATGGCCTGCCACACGGCCAACATGCCGTTCCGGGCGTTGAAGCTGGGTTACCCAACCGAGGTCGAGGCCTGGTCTTCCGGAATGAACAAGGAAAGCTATCCGCTCAAATCCCGCATCCGGTTCCAGTTCCCGGCACGGGAGGGGATGGCCCCGGTGACGTTCTGGTGGTACGACGGCGGCAACCCGCTCAAGGACAACCCGTACCGGCACGACGGCAGCAACAAGCCGCCGCGTGAGGTCACCGCGGACGTCGAGGCCATGATGGGCACCGTGCCCGGTAGTGGATGCGTCCTGATCGGTGACAAGGGAGTCCTCTTCTCCCCCGATGACTACGGCGCCCGCTTCTTCGTCAAGCTCAAGGGCGACAAGGAAATGGTGGACGGCCAGCGGCACGAGGCCGTCAAGGCCATCCCGCAAACCATCGAACGCAATCCGTTCGACGGAGATGCCGACCGGCGCCAGCACCTCGAATGGATCGCCGCCTGCAAGGGCAACGGAAAGTGCTATTCCGACTTCGACATCGCAGCCTATCTGACCGAGATCATCCTGCTGGGTTGCGTGGCCCTTCAGGTGGGCAGGCGGCTGGAATGGGACGGCCCCAACATGCGCGCCAAAAACGCGCCGGAAGCCGACCAGTACATCAAGCGCACCTACCGGAAGGGTTGGGAAATCTAACCCGGCCCGCGCGCGGCTGTCGCCCGCGGTCGGTTTCCGCGGGACGGCAGCGCCACTGCCAACACGGAATCGCCCGGTCGGGCGGCGCGCCACTCCTCATGCCGCGGAGTTCAGCGCCGCCCTTACCATTTCCGGGAAGACCACCGAAACGTCCCCTTCCACCCGCACGCTCACCTCGGGCAATCCATCGTGCTCGGTCGGCCCGCGGTTCACGATCCCATAGGGCACGCCGCGCCGCGCGGCCGTCAGGGGAACCTCGGCGGCTGGATAAACCGTGAGAGAAGAACCGAGCGCAACCACGGCGTCGCATTCCCGGGCCCCTTCAAAGGCCCGTTCCAAGTCCCCCGGACGCAACGGCTGACCGAAGCTGATGGTCGCCGGCTTCAGCCACCCGCCGCAGGGACAACGCGGCGGCTGGCGGGTCTGCCGGAATTCCTCGAAAACCGGATCCGGCTCGAACCGTTTCCCGCACCCGATGCATTCGATCCAGCGGTTCGTTCCATGCAGTTCCACCAGCCGATCCGGAGATGTGCCGGCCAACTGATGCAGCCCGTCAATGTTCTGTGTCACCACCAGCAGCACCTTGCCCGCCCGTTCCAAATCCACCACCGCCCGATGAGCGGCGTTGGGTTGTGCATCCCGGAAAGCCGTCCACCCTTCCAACTTGTACTCCCAATGCGCCACGCGTCCCTCGTGCGAGGAAAGGAATTCCTGCCAGGTCACCGGACGGCGCCTTGTCCAAACGCCGCCCGGACCTCGAAAATCCGGGATGCCGCTGGCGGTGGAAATTCCCGCACCGGTGAAGATCAGCACCCGGTTCGCCTCCCGCAAAATGCGCACCAGCGCCTCCTGTTCCGTGTCCATGCCCCAGCCGATAGCGCGGCCCGGCCGTGTGCACAACTTCGAACGTCGGCCCGGAGTATCTTCTGCCCGCAGGTGGCTCCCTCCCGCAAGAGCCGCCCTTTCGCCCCCCGCCGCGCCGTTGCGAACCGCCGGAAAGTGGTCCCTCCGGCCGCCCCGTGCGGAGGCCACACCCCACCCGGCCAGCCCGTTCCCACGGGACTCCCACCCGGCGAAGCAGAAGTCCGCCGCGCCGGGCGGCAGGATCGTTGCACGCCGGCAAAGTCGGAGCTGATCCATTCCCGCGCCCGCCCACGCTCAATCCGCGGCCGACCCCGGCCCGTGACGGGCGTCCCGAAGTTCCCAGGCTTCGAGCCGCCGGACCCTCACCGATCCGTCCCGACCCCACACTCGCCACTCCCTGGCGCCCGCCGGAGGAAAGACCAGCCCGGTCAGGGTCACCGTCCCGCCCGCGGCAAACACCTCCACCGAGGACGCATCGCACAACACGTGCAGGTCGAGCCGGCCGGTGCCGGCATCCCAAGGCGCTTCGAGCGGCCGCTCGAAGCCGGGGTGAAACCTCGGCGAACCTGATCGGCTCCGATCCAGCCGGAGCCGGCCTTCCCGCGGGTCGCACTCGATGCGGGTGGCCACACCCGGCGCCACAAAAAGTTCCATGCCAAACGGCGCGTCATCGCGAAACTCGAACTCTGCGACGATCTCCATCCGTGGTCCACGGAGACCGGACCGGGCAATCCGAACATTCGCACGGGTCGGATCGACATCGGCAAACGACAGCCGGGTCTGCCGCAGCCGTGCCAGCTCGCGGACGGGTCGCTGGGCCAGGCGCGGTCCATCGGACGTTTGCACCAGGGTCAACTCCCGCGGCACCGTCATGGTTCCCCGCCAGGGGGCAGTTGGCACGTCACCCGCGTATTCGAGGTTCACCATCCACCCTAGCAGAATCCGCCGGCCGTCCTCGGGCGGCAGATCGGACCAGGTCACCGCCGCGTAACAGTCGCGCCCGGAATCCACCCAGAGGGCCGGCTGGGTCGCAGATCGCGCCGGGGCATCGGCCAGCATGACATGGTCCACGTTGACATGGCCCCATCCACCCGAATGCCGGTCCACGATCTCCAACGCACCGGTTCGACCCCGCCAGGCCCGTACATCCCACGATCGCCACTCCAACTGTTCGCGATTCTTGCCGGTGGCCGTCCGCACCACGGCACCGTCCACCCACAGATTCACGCAGGTCCGCCCCGGATGTGCCCCGCCCCCGATGAGAAAATTCAGATAATCATGCGTGATGACGAACGGCGGCGATCGGAGGCTTCCCTGTGGTTCGTCGCCGCCGAGGTACGAATTGACCAGGCCGCTTCCCCGATGGCCCGTGACCGGCTGTTGCCGTTCCAAGGTCCCCCGGGCCGGCCTCGTTCCGAACGCCGTGCCGGAGACCGTCCATCCCGCGTAATCGTCACCCTCGAAATCCGCCAGCAGCCGGCCTGCCGGAACGATCTCCGCTTCGGGCTTCGGATGGGACTCGTCCAGCACGAAGCGCATCCCATCGAAGTGGCCCACAAAGTACTGGCAACCCGAGCCGCCGTTGGGCGCACCACCGCTGACGCTCACCACCAACACCCATCTCGATTGCCCCGACCACCCTTCCACCGGCAGCTCGAACAGATCCGGGCATTCCCAAACCCCTTCCACACAGCCGGCCGGGCCGAAATCGCTCAGGTGCGTCCAGTCCCGAAGGTTCGGCGAAGCGTAGAACCGGACCTGCCGACGGTGCGGCCATGCCACCACCATGATCCAGCGTCCACTCGGTGCGTGCCAGAAGACCTTGGGATCGCGAAAATCCGCCTCCCCGATGTCCAAAACCGGGTTGCCCTCGTACAGGTGCCAGGTGCGTCCCCGATCCGGGCTCCAGGCGATGTACTGCGCCTGACGCGGACGGTCGGTGAAATGGGCCGTGAAGATGGCCACCAAGGGCGTGACACCGTCGCGACCGAACCCGCTGGTATGGTGCCGGTCCACCACCGCGCTGCCGGAGAAGATCATGTAACGCGGTTGTTCAGGCAGCGCCACGGGTAGATGGGTCCAGTGCACCAGGTCCGGACTCACCGCATGCCCCCAGCTCATGTGCCCCCACCGGTCGCCGAACGGATTGTGCTGGTAAAACAGATGAAACTCGTCCTCGAGCCAGACCAGTCCGTTGGGATCGTTCATCCAATTCCGCTCCGGTGTGAAGTGGTAACCGGGCCGCCAGTACTCCGTGGCAGAGGCGCCGGTGGGCGTCCCTTGCGCCTGTCCCGCGCATCCCCCGCACACCGAGCCCAGGGCGAGCAACAGGCCGAGGAACGACATCGGGGGGATGATGGCCCCCCGCGCTGCCCGCTCTTCCCAAGCCAGGTCGGTCATGGTCGATACCCTTCAGGCGTCCCCCAAGCCACCGGGAGACGGTGTTTCCTGCACCATCCCCAGCCGTTTTTGAATCTCCTCCAAGGGCACACCCTTCGTCTCCGGCACCATCCATTTCACCCACAAGAGCTGCAGGATCATCATCAGACAGAAAAACCCGAAAATCCCCGCCGGGGGAAGCGACTCGGCCATCCTCGGGAACACGCTGGTCAAAAGCGCGGCAAAAAACCAGTGGGTGAAGCTGCCCAGCGCCTGGCCCTCCGCGCGCTGGCGATTGGGAAAAATCTCGGCAATGAACACCCAGATCACCGCCCCCTGGCCAACGGCATGCGCGGCAATGAACAGGAAAATGAACGGCGGCACCCACTCATAACGCCCGGTCAGGAAACCCAGCGCCACCATCCCCAGAGATAGGATGTATCCCACCGACCCGAGATAGAGCAGGGTCCGGCGGCCCGCGCGATCAATCAACCAGAGTCCCACCAGCGTGAAGATCAGGTTCGTCAGCCCGATACCAACCGATTGGAGCAGCGCCGCCTGCCGTGCCAGCCCGGTCCATTCGAAGATCCGCGGCGCAAAGTACAGCACGGCGTTGATGCCGGAGAGCTGATTGAACATGGCGATCAAGAACGCCAGCAAAATGGGCCGGGCCAACCGACGCGACCAGAACCTTTCCTTTTGCCCCGGCGCAACCGAGGCGGCCAGGATTTCCTCGACGCGCGCTTTCCATTGTTCCGCTCCGCCCTCCGGCTCGACCCAGCGCAGCACCGCCAGCGCCCGCTGGCGATCGCCCCGTCGGACCAGCAACCAGCGCGGACTTTCCGGAATCCCCAGACAAAGCATCGTGTACAAAAGGGCCGGAACCGCCTCCACCCCCAGCATCCACCGCCACGCACTTTCTCCTCCCCACCAGCCGATCAGGGCGTTCGAAAGAAACGCCGCCAGAATTCCGAACACGATGTTGAACTGGAACATCCCCGCCAACCGACCCCGCCGCGCCGGAGGGGAAATCTCCGCGATGTACATCGGGGCCGCCACGGTGGCAATCCCCACCCCCAGCCCGCCGATGAAACGTGCCAGACTGAACGAATAAACGCCGGTGGCCAGGGCCGACCACACCGCCGACACAAAGTACAGAATCCCCACGGCGAACAACGTCGGCCGCCGGCCCAACCGGTCGGCCGGCCACCCGCCGATCAGCGCTCCCAGAACGGTGCCGTACAGGGCCGAACCCATCGCCAGACCATGCAAACCCGCGCTCAGGCCCCAAAGACGCTGAATCGTCTGCTCGGCACCGGAGATCACGACGGTGTCGAATCCGAAAAGGAAACCCGCCAACGCTGCGGTCAGTGACCAGAAAAACACACGCATCCCCCGGGACAAGATTGCGTCCGCCGAAACACGGGTGGGTCTGTCTTCCGACATGCCGGACCCTTCTCTACGGACGCCTCCCCGCCAGCGGCGGCCCCTTCCAGCGTCCGAAGCAAACCGCCTTTACCCACACCAAAGCCCTTCCCCCGTGTCAAGCCCGGCCTCCCTGTCGGCCCGCCAACCCTTGAGCGTGTCGGCCGCCCGAGCCGGCCTTCCCGGCCCCTGGTCGTCCATCCCGCTGGTTGCCCGTGACGTGCCGTCCACGCTGCCGCATCGTGCATCCGGGCGCCGACCCACACACAGGCTTGTCGCCGCCCGGACACGGCCGCTAGCTTGGACCGCGCCATGGAAAACGTCGTTGTCGTGGGATCCGGATGCGCGGGCTGGACCGCCGCACTCTACACCGCACGGGCCAACCTGCAGCCCTTGGTACTCACGGGTACCATGCCCGGCGGCCTGCTCACCACCACCACCATCGTCGAGAACTTCCCGGGCTTCCCGGATGGCATTGACGGGTACGAACTCATGACCCGCATGCAAAAGCAGGCCGAACGGTTCGGTGCCCGCACACGGATGGCCACTCTCGAATCCGCCAATCTCCGCACCCACCCGTTCGAACTGGTCGCGGACGGTGAGCCCATCCAAGCCCGCGCCCTCATCATCGCCACCGGTGCCAGCCACCGCAAACTCGGCCTGGAAAGCGAGGCCAAACTGGAGAACAGGGGCGTCACTTACTGCGCCACCTGCGACGGTGCCCTCCCGATCTTCCGCAACAAACCCCTGGTGGTCGTGGGCGGAGGCGATTCGGCCTGCGAAGAAGCGCTCTATCTCACCCGGTTCGGTTCCGTGGTGTACCTCGTGCATCGTCGCGACCGGTTGCGGGCCTCCAAGATCATGGCCGACCGTGTCCTGGCCCACGAAAAGATCAAACCCATTTGGGACACCGTCGTCACCGAGATCCTCGACGTGCAACAGAACCGGGTCACCGGCGTCCGGCTCAAAAACGTCAAAACCGGAGCCGAACAGCTCCTCGAATGCGCGGGCGTTTTCATCGCCATCGGCCACATCCCCAACACGGCCCTCTTCAAAGGTCAGCTCGAAATGGACGAGGCCGGTTACATCCTCACCAAGCGCGGTCCGGTCACCAGCGTGCCCGGTGTGTTCGTGGCAGGGGACTGCGCAGACCCGTACTACCGCCAGGCCATCACCGCCGCGGGCATGGGCTGCGCCGCCGCCATCGAGGCCGAACGCTTCCTGGCCGCCCAAGCCCATTGAGGCGGACGCGGCACGGCCGGGTACGAACCGCTCAAGGAGGCGTGCGGCTCGAAGGCGCTCCTCCCGCCTGCAAACCGGGCGCGGTGCTCCCCAACACGCCCCCTCCGTGCCCCGGGTGAAGCCGGGACCGCCACGGGCCCGGGCAGAGCCTGTCACCCGTTGGCGTTCGGACGGCGTCGCCCGTGGGCCATCGCTTCGCCTGGTTGAAACCCACGGAACCTCCGCGCGCGCAATGGACCTTCCGGGCAAGGGACGCCCCCCGCAAAAGCAACCCCCGGCTTTCAACGGTGATCCTCACCCGACAAGTTGCATCCGCACGGGATCCCCGCGTCCGCACCGCCGGCAGGCCCGGAGCCGATTGCGCGCCGCCCCGCTCTGCAGCCCATGCACGGGGTGGCAACCCGCTGGTCCATTGGACGGCGATCGGCCAGTGGCTTCGACGCGTGCGGCCACCAGCGAAGACAGTCCAGCCGCTGACACCCCACCGGCCGATCCCGTGGCAGGCGACACCAGTCCCCGCCCTCTTTCAGCCGCTGCCCCGAGAACCTCCGCACCCACTCATGCGAAACACCGGCAATGCCGCAAATGTCTGCCTAGCGCAAAGACCCGGGGCACAAAAAAGACCGGCGAGGGAAACCCCTCGCCGGCACGCGAAGGCAACCCGACTCAAATCAACGCCGCCGCAGGAACATAAAGGGCAACCCGCCCAACAGCAACAGCGCCGCGGAATTCGGCTCCGGAATCATGTAGGCCACTGCATTCAAAAACAGTTGGGGACCATCACCGATCAGATCAAAAATCCCGGCAACTTCTGAAGTTCCGGCGGTTCCACTCTCCCGGCTGCCCGTCAGGAAGACCAAGCGTCGGCCGCCCAACACCTCGCTCCGCACACCTCCGTCCGAGGGGGTGAGCGTCGCCCCCGCCGGCCATTCAGCTATGATCATCCGTGTACCACCCACTGGCCCCGCGTCATCCGGTGCGATGGTTGCCAGAATGGTACCCCCGCCGTCCAAAGGATCTGTGTTCACAGAAATCCCCCGTTGGACATTGTTGGTCCCATCAATGACTGCGGTGATGATCGTCGCATAGGGGTTGACCATTACGTTCTGCGCATCCAAGCTCACGCCGTTAAAGATGGGGTGAGCAGGCTGTTCAATGCGAAGGCGGATGTCGTTTGTGGTGTCGGGAATCGTGGTTCCGGTGGTGAAACCAAGTCGGTTCTCCCGCAAAACGTAGCCCCCCAGGATCATCACGGGCTTCGTGATCAGCGAGTTCCAAGCCAGCGTTTCATTGGACTGCTGGTAGTGGCCGCTGTTGACCGAACGGCTGATGATGATCAGATCGAACGTATTGAGCTGGTCAATGAGGCTTTGGGGTGGGCTGTCCTGGGTTAAAAAGCGAGTCACGCTGTACCCGTGGGTGGTGAGGAGGCTGGTGTAGCCAACATCAGGCGCCTGCGTAAACCCCCGGGCAGCGGCGGCAGCAGACGGCTGATTATCCCCGGGGTGAAAGCTGATCCAAGCAATGTTGCCTTGAGCCCATGTGGTGACCGCTGCCATGGTCACCACCCCACAGAGCGCGCTGACAGTACGCATGGTTTTTGGATGACCGGAGGTTGTTCTAGGTTTGGTATACTGACAGGGCCGCTTGTAATCAAACCTCCACAATTTTGTCAACAACTTTTTTAATCATCGATCCGACACGCGCCTCGAAGCCGTTTGTCTGCAGGCTCCATGAGGCCTGCAGCCAACCGACCCAGCCCATCCAAGCAGCCGTACTGCCTCCTTCGGCCTCGAGGCGGAGCTCACGCCCTTGACGCAAGCAATCCGACACCGCCAATTTCCGCGACGCACACATGGCGTTGGACGCCAACGAGTTGAAACGCACGTCGGGATCCCGTTGTCCCTCGGGCCTCCGTGGCCGGCCGCAGTCCCATGGCGAACTTCAGCCGGGCAATGGAGCGGCGCCGGGCCCGGCCAGGTTCACCGGAACGGATCCCTTCCGCGTCAGGGTTGGTGGACACCAGGTGGTCTCGCTGCCTTCAAGCGGGTCGCCGGCGCCACCAATACATGCGTTCCAAGCCGACCCGATTCGGGTACGAACGGGGTACCCATTCTTCGAGCAGCTCGAAATGGGGCGAAAAGCGCTGTTCGACCTCCTCGGGTGTGGTCCCGAACGGTGGTTCAGGGCCCTGGTCGGGGATGAGGTAATGAATCGCCAAAAAATGTCCGCCCGGGCGGAGCCATCGGAGGACGGCCGCCAGGTAAGCGTCGCGGTCGCCGGGCAGGATGGCGCAGTAGAGCGTATGCTCAAAAAGCCAGTCGAAACGCTCCGGCGGTTCGGCACGCAGGAAATCCGCGCAGAACACCTCCCCGGGCAGACCCGCCGCGGCCAGACGTTCCCGGGCACGGGTCACCGCCGAGGGCGCAAAGTCCAGGCCGGTGACCGAGAAACCGGCGCGCGCCCAGGGCAACAGGTCATGGCCGGTCCCGCATCCGGGCACCAGAACGGTGCCACGCGGGAGGTCCGGGTGTGCGGCCAGAAAATCCACCAAGCCGGGCGCCGGCTCGCCCTTGTCCCAGCGGGTGTCTCCCGTTTGGTAACGCTGCTCCCAATACTCACGGTTTCGCGGGCTCATGCGATCTGGTCAGGCGGTAAGCAAGGCCATCGAGCATCAAGACAACGGATGGGCCGGGCCGGGGACGGCACCGGAACGGTCCCGGATTCGGCCGTCGGCCAGTTCCACCACCACGGGTGCATGCGCAGCCACGCGGTCGTCGTGCGTGGCCATGATCAGGGTCACCCCGCGCTCGGCCCGGATCTCCAGCAGCAACTGCAGGATTTCCTCGCCCGTGTGAGAATCGAGGTTCCCGGTGGGTTCGTCGGCCAGAACCAGGTCCGGTTCGTTGATCAGGGCCCGGGCGATGGCCACGCGTTGTTGTTCCCCACCGGACAGCTCGGTCGGTTTGTGGTCCATACGATCGGCCAATCCCACACGTGCCAGCAGGTCGCGGGCGCGCCGGACCGCCGTGGCCGCGTCCACCCGTGCCATCCGTGCCGGCAGACAGACATTCTCCAGGGCATCCAGTTCGGGGAGCAGGTGGTACGCCTGAAACACGAAACCCACATGCCGGTTCCGGAACTGCGACAGCGCCGCTTCCCCCAGCCCGGACAGCGGGCGGCCCTCGAAGCGAATCTCACCCTCGTCAGGCACGTCCAGTCCGCCCAAAAGATGCAGGAGCGTACTCTTGCCCGCGCCGGACGCGCCACGGACCGCCACAAAGGCACCCCGCGGAACGGTCAGATCCACGCCCCGCAGGACTTCCAGGCTCCGCTTGCCCATGCGGTAACGCTTGACCAGGCCGCGTGCCTCGAGAATGGGTGACCACGCAGGCTGCCCCGCCCGTGGGGAGGCAGACGCCGCCGTGAAAACCTGGGAAGCGGGATCGGGCTTATTCATGCCGCAGCGCCTCCACGGGGTTGAGCCGGCTGGCGTGGTGGGCGGGAAACGCCGCGGCCAACAGACAGATCAGGAGCGACCCTCCGCAGATGATCGCCACGTCCTGCGGCAGTACCAGGGCGGGCAGTTGATCGAAACCGTAGATGGAGGCGGGGAAAAGTTCGAACCCGGTGAGCCTGCGCAGGAAGGCCAGGAACTCGTTTCGATACGCGATGGCCGTGAGACCGAGCGTCATGCCGCCCATCACGCCGCCGAGACTGACGATGAGGCTCTGTCCCAAAAAGACCCACAAGACCTGCCGATTGGTGGCCCCCAGGGCCTTCAAAAGTCCGATTTCGCGCGTCTTCATGACCACGAAGGTGATCAACGTACAGGTGATGCCGAACGCGGCCACCACCACGATGAAAAACAGGATGTAAAGCATGACGTTCTTCTCCACCAGAACCGCCAGCATCAAAGGGCTGTCTTCCATCCATGTGGTCACCAACACCGCCGGTCCCAGCTCGCGTCGCAGGGCCCGGGCGGCGGCCTGGGGTTGCAACGGATCGCGCAGGGCCAGCAGCAGCCCGTGCACCGCATCTTCGCCGCCCAGATCGAACAGCTCCTGGGCATCCTCCAGACGGGTGATCACCACGTTGGCATTGAACTCGTAGTAACCGGCATCGAAGATCCCGCGCACGGTGAAATCCTCCGGCAGGATCGCTTCCGGCTGCTGCCTTTCATGGCTTTCCTTGAGCCGGCGGAGCTCCTGCCAGGAATAGACCGTGACCCGGTCGCCCACCCGAAGGCCCATGTTCTCGGCGAACACGGTACCCACCAACAGATCGCGCGGGCCCAGCTCGAACCGGCCTTCCACCATGTTGCGCGGCAGGGCGGTGACCTGTGCCTCCCGCTCCGGCAGACAACCGCGCACCACCGGCGCATACACCCGGGGTTGACCGTCCGGCGGCTGGGTCTCCACCAGGACCTGGCCCAACACGAACGGCGTCGCCCCGGCCACCGCGGAATTGGTCTCCACCCGCGCGAGCCAGGTCCGCCAATCCGTCATCACACCGTCGCGCAACAGTACGCGCGCGTGGGCATTGAAACCGAACACGCGGTCGCGCAGGTCCCGGTCGAACCCGCTCATCACGCTGATGACGATGATCAACACCGCCACGCCAAGCGTCACCCCCAGGACGGAGATCAACGTGATGACCGAGACGAACGACCGTTTGGGCCGCAGATAACGCAGCGCGAGCAACAGTTCAAACGGCAGTCGCGACATCCGCCGCAGGCTAGGCACCCTCACCCGGGCTGTCAATGAACGCACCGGCCAGACAGGCCCAGCGGCGTGTCCGTGACCGCTCTCTTCATCTCCCCTCCAACACGCCATCCGGGCACGCCACCGGCACAGCCCGGGTCGGAAACTCCGGCGCAGAAAAGCAAACGGACGCACCCCCCGAGGACCCACCCTGCACCGAGGTGCCTTCACGCCGCGAGGCTACGATTGCAACCGCCCCTCGCTTATGGTTACGTTAAAACTGTGGCGCATTTGCCCGGCCAGGGAGCGGTCCCCGCCTGCAGGGGCGCGGATAACCTTTGCAGGAGTGTCCTCGCACTTTTCTCACTCCTGATGCTGGCCATGTGCCCACTCGGATCGGCCCGTGCCGGCGTGTGGTTCAACGAAATCCACTACCACCCCGTCTCCGAGGACCTGCGCGAGGAATTCATCGAACTGTACAACGGCGGATCGAACGCAGTCTCGCTGGCGGGCTGGCGATTGACACGCGGCGTGGAGTTCACCTTCCCGGACGTGCCCCTGGCTGCCGGGGACTATCTGGTGGTCGCGGCGGATGTGGACCGGTTCCGCGAACTGCACCCGGATGTCACCAACGTGGTGGGGAACTGGTCGGGTCGCCTGAGCAACAGCCGGGACACCCTGGAGCTGGTGGATGCCGCCGGACAGGTGGTCAATCGCGTCACCTACGCCGACGAAGGCGACTGGGCCGTCCGGATGCGCAGTGCGCCGGACCGCGGCCAACGCGGCTGGATTTGGACCACACCGGCCGACGGCGGCGGTTCTTCCCTGGAGCTGGTCCAGTCCGGATTACCCAACATCCATGGCCAAAACTGGCTGCCCAGCCGGGTTCCCGGCGGTACGCCGGGCCGACCCAACTCGGTCGCTGCGTCGAATCTACCCCCGATGATCGTCGAAGTACGGCACTACCCCGTGGTGCCGCGGTCCACCGACCCGGTGTGGATCACGGCCCGGGTGGTGGACGAAAATCCGGGCCGGGTCGGTCTGGTTCTCCACTGGCGAGTGGACGGCGCACCGGAATTCCAGACCGTTCCCATGCAGGACGACGGCACCCACCAGGACGGCCTGGCAGCAGATGGGTTGTTCGGTGCCATGGTCCCGCCGCAACCCCATGACGCCATCGTGGAGTTTTACCTGGAAGCGCTGGACGAGACGGGACAAACCCGCCTCTGGCCGGCACCCGCGATGGAAACCAACGGCGTCGCGCTCGGCCCGGTGGCCAACGCCCTGTATCAGGTGGACGATGTCAGATACTCCGGGTCGTTCCCGCTCTACAAGCTCATCATGAAAGAGGCCGAGCGCGCGCAACTGGCCGCGATCGGTTCCGCCACCGACGGCACCCAGTACTCGGACGCCCAGATGAACGCCACGTTCATCAGCCATGACACCACCGGCTGGGAGGTTCGTTACCTGGTGGGCGTTCGGAACCGGGGTCACGGCAGCCGAAACCGCCAACCGAACAATTACCGGGTCAACCTTCGCTCGGACGAACCCTGGCACGGCGTCACGGCACTCAACCTCAACGGCCAATACAGTCACCTCCAAATCCTGGGGGCCACGCTCGCCCTCAAGGCCGGCCTGGCCGGGGCCTTCTCGCGGCCCGTCCAACTCCGCATCAACAACCGCAACCCCGGGAACAACGGACCCCAAACCTACGGCGGCTGTTACGCCGCCAATGAAGTCATCAATAGTGAATGGGCCGAACGCTGGTTCCCGGACGACCCGGCCGGCAATGTGTACCGGGCCCTGCGCGACATCGCACCATCCGTCTTTGCCTGGCGCGGCACCAACTACCGCTCCTACACCAACACCTGGTTCAAGTGGACCAACACCAGCGAAAACGACTGGTCCGACCTCCTCCAAATGCTGCGCGTGCTCGGGACCAACGACCTGTTCAGCCTGGAAACCGTCCGCTCCGTCATCCATCTCGATCAATGGATGACCTACTTCGCGGTCATGGCCCTCTTCGACAATCGCGAGACCTCCCTCTACAACGGCTACAACGACGACTACGTGATGTACGCCGGTGCGGTGGACCGCCGGTTCCGGCTCATGTACTACGACCTCGACAGCATCCTCGGCCAGGGCGGGCATTCGGGCAGCACCACCGGCGATTTCCTGCAATGGACACGTGACGCCGACCTGCCGGCACTCCAGCAGCTCTGGTCCCTGCCCGAAACCCGTGAGCTCTTTTATCAGACCCTCGACCGCCTCATGCGTACCACGTTCAGCGAGACCGAATTCGCACTGACCGTGGACCAGACCTTGCGGGATTTCGTCCCCGAATCCGCACGCACCGCGCTCAAACAGTGGATGACCGCGCGCCGGAACTTCCTTGCCACCGAGATCGCGCCCCACCTGCAAACCCATCCCACCCCGCCCCGCGCCCGTATCCGGGGCGAACCGCGCTCGCCCACTCCTCTGACAACCGCCCTCCTCACCGTGAGCGGCGACCGGGTCGTCACCTACCGTTACCGCCTGAACGGCGGTCCCTGGAGCGATCCGCGGCCCGTGACCGAACCCATCCTCCTCACCAACCTCGTCCATGGCTCCACCCAGCAAGTGGCCGTGCTGGGCGCAGACGCGGAAGGACTCTGGCAACCTGAATCGGCCCCCACCCTCTCCCGCCCATGGATCGTGAACACCAACTGGCCCGGTGTGCGCATCAACGAGGTGCTGGCCCGCAACGTGACAGCCGTTCCGCACGAGGGGACCTGGCCGGACCTCATCGAGCTCTACAACGAGACCGACAGGCCCGTGGATCTCTCGGGCATGCGACTTTCGGACAATCCGGCTCAACCTGCCAAGTTCACCTTCCCTGCCGGCACCGTCCTTCCCCCCCACGACTACCTGGTCCTCTGGGCCGGCAACCCCGACGGCACCTCCGGCCTGCACACGGGTTTCGCCCTCAACCAGGACGGCGAGGGTGTGTACTTGTTCGACGCCGTCCAGCGGGGAGGCAGGCTGTTGGACGCCGTCCAGTTCGGCCTTCAATTGCCGGATCTTTCCATCGGACGGATCGGACCGGCGGGCGCCTTCGAGCTGACCCGCCCCACACCCGGTCAGGACAATCAACCGCAGCCGCTCGGCGACCCGCGCGCGCTGCGCATCAACGAGTGGCTGGCGCGGGCGGAGCAAACCTTCTCCACCGACTTTGTCGAACTCTACAATCCCGGCTCCCTGCCGGTCGCTCTGGGCGGGCTCTATCTCACAGACAACCCCATCGGCCAGCCGCAACGCCATCGCATCGCCGATCTCTCCTTCATCGGACCCGGAGGCTTCCGCCTCTTCCGCGCCGATGGAGACCCGGAACAGGGCGCCGATCACTTGTCGTTCAAACTCGCCTCCGATCAGGGTCTCATCGCCCTTCTGGATCCCGACCGGCAACTGCTGGACATCGTCGTTTACGGCCCCCAGCAGACCGACGTGGCTCAAGGTCGCGTGCCCGACGGCGCCGACCTGGTCCGGAATCTGACGCTTCCCACGCCTGGCGCTTCCAACGGAACCCCCCCGCCCCCCTGCACCACCGAGGTTCAGTCCATCGTGTTGGTGGATTGGACCCAGACGTGGCGCTACCAGCAGACCATCAACCTCGACGGACAACCATGGTTCGAACCGGACTATGACCACGCCGCCTGGCCTTCCGGGCCCGGGCTCCTGGCCTTCGAAAGCAACAGTTCGCTGAGCGGCCTCATCCAAACCGCCCTGGATGATCCGCGTAGGCCGCCCGGCGGCACCGGCCTGCAACCCGGGCATGCATACTATTTCCGCACCACGTTTGAACCCCCTGCGCGGCCCGAAGACTTCACCTACCTGGCCGAGCTGCACGTGGACGACGGCGCCGTGGTCTACCTGAACGGACAGGAAGTCCTCCGGATCCGGATGCCCGCCGGCCCCGTCTCCCACAACACGCTCGCCACCGACGCTCCTCCGGGTGGCGACGCCACCGGCGTGGAAAGCTTCACCCTGCCCGGCGCCTGGTTCTTGAACGGCACCAACGTCCTCGCCGTCTCCGTCCATCAACAGGCCACCAACAGTTCGGACATCGTCTGGGGCTTGCGCCTGACCGCCACGCGCACCTTCACCAACTGCAGCCGCGGCGGCGTGGTCCTCAATGAAATCGTGGCCCGCGCCGCAACCGGAGCCGATGGACCCTCCGCCGATTGGATCGAGGTCTTCAACCCCGGTCCGGAACCCTTGGACCTCACCGGCATGACCCTTTCGGATGACCTCCTGCAACCACAGCGCTGGGTCTTTCCCGCCGGCACGTTCCTCCGCCCGGGTGAGCGCTTGGTGGTGGTGTGCAACCCCGACCTGCCACCGTCCACCACCAACACCGGTTTCGGGCTCGCCGCAGCAGGCGGGGCGGTCTATCTGTTCGACCGGCCCGATAACGGCGGTGCCGCGCTGGATGCGCTCTTCTACGGCGCACAGGCCGCCGGATTCAGCCTCGCGCGCATCCCGGATGGCACCGGTGATTGGGCCCTCGGCCTGCCCACCGCCGGCACGCCCAACGTGCCTGCCGCGCTCGGCTCCCCAACCCTCCTGCGCATCAACGAGTGGATGGCCGACCCCGCGGAAGGAGACGACTGGATCGAACTCTACAACCCGTCCGGTCAACCCGTCGAACTCAGCGGCCTGAGCCTCAGCGATGATCCGGCCGACCGGTTCAAGTCCCCCTTTCCCGCCCGCTCCTACATCGGCCCGGAAGATTACTGGCTCGTGCAGGCCGACGGCCGGGCCACCGCCACGGCCGATCACGTCCGATTCCGACTCGACGCCCGGGGCGGCTGGATCGGACTCTACCTCCCCACCGGTCAACAACTCGACGGTGTCTCCTACGGACCGCAAAACCGGGGAGTGTCCGAGGGCCGGCTTCCCGACGGCGCCGACACCGTCACAGCCTTCCCCTCCACGCCCAGCCCGGGCGCACCCAATTACATCCCGCTCCCCTCCATCGTCATCAACGAGGTCCTCACCCACACCGATCCGCCCTTGGAAGACGCCATCGAGCTGTACAACCCGTCCGCCGTGCCCGTGGACATCAGCGGCTGGTTCCTCAGCGACGATTCTCTGCAACCTTGGAAATACCGGATTCCCGCAGGCACGATCCTGCCCGCCGGCGGGTTCGCCGTCTTTTATGAGTATCAGTTCGGCAATCCGGAGGACCCCCACGCCCTGCAACCCTTCCGCCTCAACTCGGCCCACGGCGGGGAGGCCGTGTTGTCCGAAGTCGATCAAGCGGGCCAGTGGACCGGCCGCCGAATCCGCGTCCGCTTCGGCGCCGCAGCCAACGGGGTCTCCTTCGGCCGGTACCTGACCAGTTGGAGCGAAGAATTCGTGCCCATGGCCGCGCGATCCTTCGGCGTGGACGATCCACCCAACCTGGAGGCGTTCCGCACCGGCACCGGCGCGCCCAACCCGGGCCCGTTGATCGGCCCGATCATCTTCAGCGAGATCCATCCCGCACCGGCAGAACGGTTCGATCCGGACCGGCCCGACTCCGGCCAGTTCATCGAGCTCTTCAACATCAGCGACCGGCCCGTCCCGCTTTACGACCCGAACGCGCCCACCAACCACTGGCGACTCACAGGAGACATCGCATTCACGTTCCCACCCGAGTTCGTCCTGGGTGGCGGCAAGGCGGTTGTCCTGGTCGGTTTCGATCCCGTCAACCAACCCGAAGAGCAGGCATGGTTCCGCGCCACCTACCAGATGGATGAAACCGTGCCCGTACTCGGTCCGTGGTCGGGTCGGCTCGGTGTGCCGGGCGGGACCCTTGCCCTCTACAAACCCGATCCCCCGCAGTTGCCCCCGCAGCCCGACGCCGGTTTCGTGCCCTACGTGCTGGTCGAGCAGCTTCATTACACCGGCGCCGCCCCGTGGCCGCCCTTGACCGGACCGCCCGGACTCTCCCTCCATCGGGCCCGCATCCGCGGCTTCGCCAACGAACCTCTGCACTGGATCACCGACATCCCCACGCCGGGGACGCCGGCCACGGCCGATGCCGACGCAGACGGACTGCCCGACTGGTGGGAACGTCGCCGGGGTTTGGACCCCGCCTCGGCCGCAGGTGACCAGGGCGGGGAGGGCGACCCCGATGGCGATGGCCAGTCCAACCGAGCCGAGTACGTCGCCGGCACCGATCCCCTTGACGCGGCCGATCGCCTCCAGATCGCCCGGGTCCTACCCGCTCCCGGAGGCTGGGTTCTCGAGTTCCCGGCCGTCGCCGGCCGCAGCTACACACTCCTGTGCAGCGACCTCGCCCCCACCGGACCGTGGTACGTCTGGAAACAGTTGCCCACGGTCTTTCAGACCGGCACGGTTGTCATCCTGGACGACCGGCCCCGGTCCGTTCAGAGGTTTTATCGCCTGCAGGTCAGGCTCGAACCATGAAAACCACTCCTCACCCCCTGTTGCCGCGGAATCTCGTCGCTCTGCTCCCTCTGCTTCTGGGCCTCACCTCCCTGCGTGCCGAAACGCCCGTCGGCGGAATCATCACCAACTCCACGACCTGGACCTTCCCGGACGCCCCGTACATCGTCACGAACGACGTGACCGTGGCCCCGGGCGTGACCCTGACCATCGAACCGGGCGTGGAAGTCCGGTTCAACCAGGGCACACGCCTCACCATTCAGGGCCGCCTGTGGGCCGAAGGCACGCCGGATCGCAGAATCCGGTTCACCCGGAACACCGCCGCAGGCGCCACCGGGTGGAGCCGACTCGATTTCACCGCCAGCCCGTTCGAGTCCCGCATCGTCCATGCGGACATCGAGTACGCCACCGGCTCGGGCAATGTCCGCGGCAACCAAACCCGTCTCTACTTGGAGGACGTCATCTGGACAAACACCACCGTCCAGCTCCTCGACCTGACCCAGTGTTCCCTGGTGCTGCGCCATTCGTGGCTGCCCTCCATTCAAAACAACGAACTCGTCCACATCAGCGGCATGCCGGCCAACGGGCACATCATCCTCCAGGGAAACGTGTTCGGAACCACCACCGGCTACAACGACATCCTCGACATCACCGGAGGCAACCGCCCCGGGCCCATCCTGCAACTGCTCGACAATGTGTTCCTGGGTGCGGTGGACGACTGTTTCGACCTCGACGGCACCGACGCACACATCGAGGGCAACATCTTTCTCCACGTCCACCAGGACGCCGCCCGATCCAGCACCGCCAACGCCATCAGCACCGGCGCCGACGGCGGCAACACCTCCGAACTCATGATCGTCCGCAACATCTTTTACGATTGTGACCATGCCATCCTGCTCAAGGACGGCGGCAGCGCCGTGATCCAGAACAACACCTTCGTGCGCATCCGCACCAACGCTCCTGCGGCAGCCCCGGCCGCCGTGGTCAACTTTTACGAACCCCGCCCCGGCGTCACACCCGGCGCTGCCGCGCTACTTGAGGGCAACATCATCTGGGATGTCACCGAGAACCGCCTTTTCCTCAACTTCACGAACGCCTACACCGAATTGCTGGTACGCTCGAACCTCCTGCCCACGCTGGATTTTCCCGGGGGACCGGGTGTGGGCAACACCGTGGCCGATCCGCGCTTCGTCAACCTGGCCGGCCCCCTCACCTGGGACAACATCCGCAGCAACCTGGCACTCCTGCCGGATTCACCCGCCCGCGGCGCCGGACCCAACGGACTGGACCTCGGCGCCCTCGTCCCGCCCGGGGCCACCGTCTCGGGTGAACCGCCATCCACCACCACGCAGACCTGGGCCGTCCTGCGCGTGGCCGGCCCCGGTATTGTGGCCTACAAGTGGCGCCTCAACGACGGTCCCTGGAGCGACGTGGTGCCCCTCACCAACAGCCTTCGCTACGGTCCCACCCTGTTCGACGACGCCGTTCCCATCGTCCTCTCCAACCTTCCGCCCGGCACTTACGCGGTGGAGGTCCTCGGCCTCAACTCGGCCGGCGTGTGGCAGGACGAACAAGCCCCGACCATCTCCCGCACCTGGACCGTGCTGCCGCCTGCACAGGAGGTCGGCGGCACGCTGGCCGGATCCACCACCTGGTCCGGCACAGCCCTCGTCCACGTCACCAACAGCGTGACCGTGCCTGCCGGCGTCACACTCACCGTGGACCCCGGCACCGTGGTCCGCATCGCGGCCGGTGCAGGAATCCGCGCCCAGCCGGGAGGGCGCATCCTCATCCGCGGCACACCGGAAGCGCCGGTCCGGATCGAGCGGCTTTCCCCGGACGATTGGTCGGATCTCAGTGCCACCGGCACCAACGCCGAATTGGTCGTTCGGCATGCCGTCATCCAGGGCGGCCAGACCGCCGTCCGCAACGGAGCACACGGACGTTTCGACTTCGTCACCTTCCAGCACTTCCCCGGCGGCAGCGGCAACACGCCCATCCTGCTGAGCGAGCGGGCCGCATCCATCCACGTTCACGCCTGTCGCTTCACCAACTATTACGAAACGCTCTTCCGCTACGGCGTGATCGTGGTCGAGGATTCATTGTTCGAGTCGATCCGCGGAGACGGCATCGATTTCGATGGTGCCGCACCGGGCTCGGTCGTCCGGCGCTGCACCCTGCGACACGGCGCTGCCAGCAACGTGGACGGCATCGATCTGGGAAGTGACTCGGCCGGTGTCACCGTGGAAGATTGCTGGATCCACGACTTTCCGTTCGACAAGGGGGTCTCCATCGGCGAAGCCTCCACCAACATCGTCGTCCGCAACTGCGTCATCTACGACGTGGAGAGCGGCGTGGCGGTGAAGGACTCATCCGTGGCCGTGCTGGTGCAAAACACCGTCACCCGCGCCCGGCACGGGTTCAACCTGTACGAAAAAGTCGCCGGTCAGGGCGGTGGCCACGCCATCGCTTGGAACAACCTCCTCTGGAACAACCAGGAAGACGTCACCTTGGACGCCCTTTCCACACTCACCCTGCACCATTCGAACACCGGCGGCCCCGCACCGTGGCCCGGCGAAGGCAACATCAACGTGGACCCCCGCTTCCGCAACCCTGCCTTGAACGATTTCCGGCCCGACCCCGAATCGCCCGTCAACACCGCCGGAACCAACGGCACTCCACTCGGAGCCCTCGCCGCCGTGGGCTCGTTCCTGGTGGACAGCGACGCCGACGGCGTGCCCGACCCCCACGAATGGCTGTGGGGACTCGACATGCACGATCCGGCCGACGGCTCGTCCGACGCCGACGGCGACGGTCTCTCCGCCCGCGCCGAGTTCCTGGCCGGCTCGGACGCCCGTGACCCACGCAGCCGGTTGGAACTCACGATCCTGCACGACAGCCAGGGGCCATCTCTGATTGTCCCTGCCGTGGCCGATCGCCTCTACACCATCGAGACCCGCCCGCTCGCCACGGGGACCGAGCCATCCTCGTGGGCCCCTTACGCCCTGTTTACCGCCACCAACACGGGACCGGTCCGGGTCCCCATCTCCACCGAACCAGCCCCGGGACGGTGGTTCCGCCTCGGCGTGCAACCTGCCTGGTAACCGGCACGCGGCCGACGGGCCGGCATTCGACCGCGGCAGCGGCGTACGCCCGGGCCGCTCCCGTGCCTCCTGCCAGGCCGTCGTGGACCGCCCCGGCCTGTGCGTCTCTTCGCCGTCATCCGCCCCACACCCGGCATGGACGGGAACCCTTCTTCGGGGCACCATGGAAAGCCAGCGCATGCAGGGATGTGTAAACAACCGATGAAAAGCCAACCTGACGACAGCAGTAACACGGCCGCCCCGGCAGGTGCCGTGCCCGTCGCCTCCGCTTCGCACATTGCACCCCGCCGGTCGCCCTGGGTCCGCCTGAAATACCTCACCTACAGCACCCAGCTCTACCCTGCCATGATCGCCGAGGCATCGCCCGATGCGGTGCCCGGCAGCCTGGTCACGGTCTACGACCGCCACGGCCGCGTGTTCGGCACCGGGCTCTATCACCCGCGGGCGCGTGTCCCGCTCCGGATGCTCCGCCACGGCGAAGCCCCTTTCACCGAGGAGGACTTCTTCACCATCCTGGACCGTGCCGTGGAACTGCGACTGGACTGTCTGCACCTGCCGGAGATCTCGGACGCATTTCGCGTGGTTCACTCGGACGGCGACGGTCTCAGCGGACTGGTGGTGGACAAGTTCGCCGACGTCCTCAGCGTGGAGGTGCACAGTCTGGGCGTGTGGCAGCGTCTGCCCCGGTGGCTGCCCCACCTGCATGCCCGGCTCGGCACCCGGCGCGAAGTCGTCAGCGTCAGCGAGCTGGCTGCCCGCGTGGAGGACATCCCCCGACCAACGCCCGATCCGAACCTGCGGCCGGTCCGAATCCGGGAACACGGCGTCGTGTTCGAGGTGGACCTCCTCGAAGGACACAAAACCGGATTCTTCTGCGATCAACGGGAGAATCGTCTCCGCCTGGCCCGCCTGGTCCGGCCCGGCCAGACCGTCCTGGACCTTTGCTGCTACACCGGAGGATTCGCCCTGGCCGCCGCCGTCCTGGCACAGCCGGCGGAAGTCACCGGGGTGGATCTCGATGAAAAGGCCATTGCCCGCGCCCGCCGCAACGCCAATCTCAACCGCGTCCGCGTCCAATGGGTTCACTGCGACGCATTCAGCTACGCCCGGCAAATGCAGCGCAACGGCCGCCGGTGGGACGTGGTGGTGCTCGACCCGCCGAAGTTCGTCTCAAACCGCGGCGAAATGCAGGAGGGCTTGCGCCGGTACGAGGATCTGAACCGTCTGGCGGTGAGCCTGGTCAAGCCCGGCGGCTGGCTGGTCACCTGCTCCTGTTCGGGCCTCGTCACCGAGGAGACGTTCGAAAAGACCGTCGTCCGGGCGGTTCACAAGGAGAATCGCCGACTGCAGATCGTGGACCGGACCGGCGCGGGACCGGATCACCCCGTGCTCTCGAACTGTCCGGAGGGCAGGTACCTGAAGGTCTTGTGGGGCCGCGTCTGGTAGGCTGCATGGCCCTCCCCGACCCCGCACGGCACCTCACTCGTACCGGAGGGCTTGAATCGGATGCAGCCGCGCGGCTTTGAACGCTGGGAACAACCCGGCCAGAATCCCCACCGCGGCACTGAATGACACCGCCACGATGAGCGCCATGGGCGTGATGACCGGCTCGTTGGCAGTCGGCGTGATCCACGACAACACGTGCACGAATCCAAACGAGACCGCCACCCCCAGGGCCGCCCCCAGTAACGCCACGACCAGACTCTCGATCAGCACTTGCAAAAAGATGGCAAAACCGGTGGCACCCACCGCCTTGCAGATGCCGATCTCGCGGATCCGTTCGTTGATGCTGGCCAGCATGATGTTCATGATCCCGATGCCGCCCACCAGCAGGCTGATGGCCGCGATCAACCCGCCGCTCATCCGGGCGTTGCGAATCTGCTGATTGATGTCGTCCACGCGGCTCTCCTGCGTGCCGAACTCGAAATCCTCGATCCCCCGGTGGGTCAACATCAGCACGTTCCGAGCCTGTTGCAGGGCCGGGATGAGTTCCTCGAGATCGGCCACCTTGACGTCCAGCGCCGAGAGACGCGGATCGGGAATGCCGCCCGGGTCCGAGCTGGCCCGGAACCGGAGCCAGGCGGTCTTCAGCGGCATGTACACGGTCCGGTTCTTCCGTTCAAAGGCCCAGTTGCGACGGCCGAACCCCCGGGCACGCTGTGGCCCGGCCGGTTGCACCTGCCCGCGCTTCGCCTCCGCCAGCCGCCGCCGCCGATCCTGTTCGCTCTCGTAATGCTCGAACATCCCCACGATGGTGAACGGCTGGTCGTTGATGAAGATCACCTCGCCAATGGGAATGATCTCGCGCCCCACCTCTTCGGGCGAGCCGAACAGCTCATCCCGAATGGCCGTGCCGATCACGCACACCGGGTTGGCCAGTTCCTCGTCCAGATCGCTGAAGAACCGGCCGTAGGCCACCGTGTGCAGGTTCACCGCCAGCGCGTCCTCCGTGACACCGTAACAATCCCAGGCCCGGGCGGTCCTGCCTCCGCGGCTGATGATCGCGTTGTCCACCCGGATGGCCGGGGCCACGTACCGGATCAACGGCGCCGCTTCCTTCAGCGCGATCGCATCCATCAGCGTCCGACCCGGGGCCTGGTCGGCCAGATGCTCCTGGTGCGGCGGCACGTCCTCCTCCTCCACCTCGATCTTGTCCGCGCCGCCCATGGCAATCAGGGTCTCCTTCATCCCGTTTTCCATTCCCTTGATGATCGCCGCCATCCCCACCAGGCTCGCCACGCCCAGGATGATCCCCAGCATGGTCAGCAGGGACCGCATCTTGTGGGCCCAGACCTCTTTCAATCCCACCACAAAGGACGTCCAGATCGTCATGGCCGTCTGCCTCCGCCTCGCTGCCCGTGCCCGGGCGGGTGGTTCCACAGGCGCCTATTCATATCGCAGGGCCTCGATCGGATTGAGCCGGGCCGCTTTGACGGCCGGATAAATCCCGGCCACGATCCCCACCGCCACGCTGAACGCAAACGCCACGCCCAACGCCAGCGGCGTGATCACCGGTTCGTTGCCCGTCGGCGACAACTGCGCCACCAAATGCACCAGGCCCAGCGCCGCCACCATCCCCAACAGCCCGCCCAACACCGAGATCACCACCGATTCCACCAGGATCTGCACGAAAATGTCGCCGTCCGACGCGCCCACCGATTTCCGGATCCCGATCTCCCGGACCCGCTCCGAAATGCTGGCCAGCATGATGTTCATGATGCCGATACCCCCCACCAGCAGGCTGATCCCGGCAATCAAACCGCCGCTCAACCGGGCGTTCCGCACGAAGGTGTCAATCTGCTCGGCCCATTCCTCCTGGGTCCGG
Organism: Limisphaera sp. 4302-co; assembly: GCF_049537155.1. Taxonomy (NCBI): domain Bacteria; kingdom Pseudomonadati; phylum Verrucomicrobiota; class Verrucomicrobiia; order Limisphaerales; family Limisphaeraceae; genus Limisphaera; species Limisphaera sp. 4302-co. The sequence goes on along the minus strand of NZ_JBMVQZ010000017.1, from coordinate 41,442 downwards.
AATTGAAAATCCTCGATCCCCCGATGCGTCAACATCAGTACATTCCGAATCTGCTGAAGGGCCTCCGGCAGAAGATCCACCGACACCACCTTGACCTCCAGACCCGACAACACCGGGTCCGGACGCGTGTTCAACAGGCTTGGATCCCGAAACCATCGCGGACCGAACCCGGAAGTGACCACCATGGTGCGAAACCGCATCCAGACCGTGTTGAGCGGGATGAAAATGGTCGAGTTCTTCAGGCGAAAAGCAAATCCGCCGGGACGCCGGACCCGACCCCGGTCGCGCTGCGGGCCCACCTGCACCTGCGCCTGCCGGGCCTGTTGCTGGCGCTGCAGCTCGCGTTCGCGCCGTTCCTGTTCGCTCTCGTAGTGCTCGAACATCCCGATGATGACGAACGGCACCCCGTTGATGTAGAGCGTCTCACCGATGGGAATGATCTCCCGGCCGGTCTCCTCCGGTGAACCCCACAGTTCGTCCCGCGTGGCCGTGCCAATCACGCAGACGTTCCGGGCCAGCTCGTCGTCCAGCTCGTTGAACATCCGCCCGTGGGCGATGCGGTGTTCCATCATCTCCAGTGCGGCCGGCCGCACCCCCACACACATCCACGGACGGAACGTCTTGCCGTTGGCGGAGACCGTGGCCGGAATCCGCATCTCCGGCGACAACAGCCTCACCAGCGGCGCGCTGCGCTCGAGTGCCTCCACGTCATTCAGGGTGATCCCCACCGCCTGGTCGGCCAGGTGTTGTTGGTCCACCGGCAACTCGGCCGGCTCGATCCGGACCCGGGCCAATCCACCGATGGCAATCAGGGCCTCGCGCGCCCCCCGTTCCATGCCCGTGACCAGGGCGGACATGGCCACCAGGCTGGAGACCCCGAGCACGATCCCCAGCATGGTCAGGAGGGAACGAAACTTGTGCGCCCAGATCTCCCGCAGACCGGCATGCAACGTGGGGACCAACCGGCCCACCCACGACCGGTGCTCCAGCACGTGCGGGTCTGTCCGATCCACCGTCATGACTCGGTATGCAGTCCTGCCAGGCGCAGGTCCGGTTTGGGCGCGATCCTGCCGTCCCGGATCTCGATCCGGCGCGGGGTCACCGACGCAATTTCAGGATCGTGCGTCACCAGTACGATGGTGCGCCCCTCGGCGTTGAGGCTCCGGAACAACTGCAGGATGGTCTCGCCCGTGTGCGTGTCGAGGTTGCCGGTCGGCTCGTCCGCAAAGATGATCCGCGGATTGTTCACCAGCGCACGGGCGATCGCCGCCCGTTGCTGTTGGCCGCCCGACAACTGGCTCGGCCGGTGTTTGGCACGGTTGGCCATGCCCACCGCCTCCAGCGCAGCCATGGCGCGCCGGTGGCGTTCGCGCGCCGGCACGCCGCTGTAAATCATGGGCAGCTCCACATTCTGCAGCACGTTCAACTTGGGTAGCAGGTTGAAAAACTGGAAGACAAAACCGATCTTCTGGTTCCGAATCGCAGCCAGCTGGCGCGCGGAGGCGTTCTGAATCATGATCCCGTCCAGTTTCACCGTCCCGCTGGTCGGCGTGTCCAAGCAACCGAGAATGTGCATGAGCGTGGACTTGCCACTCCCGGACGGGCCAATGACGGAAATGAACTCCCCCTCCTCGATGTCCAGCGACACGTTGTCCAGGGCGCGAATCTCCTCACCACCCAGGTGATAGATCTTCGTCACGTTGCGGAGCTCGACCAACGCCATGGCTCGTCCTTTCTCTAGCCGCTCTGCCGCGCTGCCCCGCCGGCCGGCCGGCCCGCGCCTCCGCCGCCGCCGGCAGGCCGGGCACCACCCGCGGGTGGCCCGCCTCCGGGCGGCCGGCCTCCCCCGCCACGAACCCCGGGCGGCCCGCCCTGGCCCTGCGCACCCGGCCCGGCCAACAATCTCATCCGACGCTCCAATTCTTCCGCCGGCATCTCCAGCATCACCACCTCACCCGGGGAGAGCCCCTGCTGAATCTCCGCGTAAAAAAAATCCGACACCCCAACCTTGACCTCCCGCTTTTCGACCGAACCGTCGGGTAGCTTCACGAAGACGAACCGCTCGTAGCGTCCGGTCTCGGGATTCCGCTCCGTGAACACGGCCGGCAGCGGCACCGCGGTGACGTTTGAAGCGGAGGCCACCGGGATCCGGATGTTGGCGGGCATCCCGGGACGGATGCGCGGATCCACGTTCCGCAGCAGGATGCGCGTCGCAAATCCCTTGATGTTGTTGCGAATGGTGGCCTGCGGGGCGATCCGCTCCACGATGCCCGTCACCACCAGACCGGGCACGGCCTCCACCGTGACCTCCACCTTCTGCCCCACGTGCAGCCGCGGCACGTCCGCCTGGTTCACGTGCGCATTGATCACCAGCGAGCTGAGATCGGCGATGGTCAGCACCTCCGTCCCACCACTGACGCCACCGGAACCCGAAACGGCCTGACCCACCGAGACCGGCCGCGTCAGGACCGTGCAATCGAACGGCGCACGAACCTCGGTCTTGGTCAGGCGCTCCTGCACGACCGCCAGCTCGCTCTCGGCCCGTTCCAGCGAGTTTTTCGCCAGCTCGTACGCCGTGCGGGTGTCGTCGTACAGTTCCTGCGAAATCAACCGCTCCTTCAAAAGCTGCTCGGCCCGGCGCAGATCACGCTCGGCCTTCTCCAGCTCCACCCGCGCACGCTCCACCGCCGTGACCGCCGAAGCGCGCTGGCGTTGCAGCTCGCTGTCGTCCAGCTTGAACAACAGCTCGCCCTTCTTCACAAAGTCGCCAATGTCCACCGGCAGCAGCTCGATCCGCCCGTTGATCTCCGGGCGTACCGAGACCTGCTCGGCCGGCGTGATCTCCCCGGCGGCGTTGACGGCAAAGCTGATGTTGGTCTGGATGACCATCGCCGTCGTGGGCCGCCGGATTTGCCCGGCCGCCGATCCTACATTGCCCTGCTGCCGCCAGATGTAATACCCACCGGCGCCCAGACCAGCGATCAACAGAAGTGTCCAGATGTACTTCATCCCTTCATCTCCGTGCGTCAAAACCTATGCCCTTCCCGCCAGCCTCGCAAAGGGAAAGGGCTCTGCAGCCTCATGCTCCGACGCGGGTCCGCCGCGATCCTTTGGACGGATCCGGCCGTTCGTTTGTTCAAGCTCTTCAATCGCAACGGCCCGAACCGGCCCGCCACTGCCGGTGTTCCTTCATGAGGCAGCGGTTCATCACCACTTTCAACCCGGCGGCCCGGGCCTTTTCGGCGGCTTCGTTGTGTACGATCCCTTCCTGCATCCAGATGGCCCGGTCGCCCCGGGCAATGGCGGCGTCCACGATCGCCGGCACCGCGTCCGGCCGGCGGAAGATGTCCACGATGTCCACCGGCCCCGGCACGTCACGCAGATCGGCAAATGCCGGCCGCCCCAGCACCTCCCGTACGTTCGGATTCACCGGAATGACCTCGTAACCCTGCTGGAGGAGATACTCGGCCACCCGGTGGCTGTCGCGATCCGGCTTGTCCGACAACCCCACCACCGCGATCCGACGGCTGGCAGCCAACAGTTCGCGGATCTCCTCCGGGGGAAGCTGAAACCGCGGAAGTTCACAACCCTGGTCCATGGCACGGATCAGAAGAGGGTTCCGGTCACGGCCGGCCGCCGAAACTGACGTAATCGTCCAGATCGAGCAGATCGAACCAGGTGACGATGTCGGTGCGATGCGGCGCGAGTTTGCGATGGAGCTCGTTGAAAAACGCCCGGCTGTCGGGATTGTCGGGCACTCGTTGTTCCTGCCAGGCCGACCAGGCCAGGATCTCCGGCAGGGAGTGCGGCCGCGCATGGGCCTGGACCCAGGCCAGGATCTCGCCATCGCTCCTGCCGGCCGCCAGCTCCGCTTTCAACGCCTCGGCGTCGAGACCCGTGAAGCTGAGAAACTGCTGGTCCAGCGGGCAGTTGTAGTTGTACTCGCCATTGGTCCCTGCCAACAGGGCGCGTCCCTTGTCCAGCATGCGCGCCAGGATGACATAGCCGCCCAATCGCACGCGAGGACTGCGCGGCGGATGTACCCGCAAATCAGGAGCCTGCCAGTTCATGTCCGAGATGGTTTGCGGCGCGGCGCCCCCTCCCGCCCGCGCCTCTTGGTTTTGGACGTTGCCGGTTCGTTCGACCGCCGGCTCGTCGAGGGGAGACGGCCGCCCGCGGTCGCACCTCACGTTTAGCCCATCCCGGGCCGGCGGTCCAGCAGCCCGCCACTCAGGGTCGCATCAACCGGAAGAACGCGTTCGTCACCCGGGGATCGAACCGGAACAGCACGCGGTTGGTCCTTTCGGAATCCGGCACAGGATGCCAGGGCGTCCCCAACAACGGAGCGTTGGTCTTGGCCTCCAGGCGCCAGCCGAGGTGATCCTCCGGCCACGACAACAGCAGCGCCCCGCCCGACCACCCGAAATCCAGGCTGACCGGCTCCGCCGATGGTGCAGACTCCACCGTCAGCGTCCCTGTCACCTCGTCCAGCTTCCACTCCAGCCCATCAGGCAAGGTCGGAAGCCGAACCTCGTCCCATTGGGCCGTCACCGCCCCGGCCTCCCACAGGAGGAACCGGTCCCCGACCGTCAGATTGCCCGAACGGTTGGTCACGATCAGGATCCCACCTCTCCGGAGGGTCCCCGTCACTCGCAACTGGTCGTTGGTGCCCGCGGCCTTGTCCAGTTCCATCCACAACAAGCTGCCGGGCTGGAGGGTCAGGTCGTTGCTGATGGTCAGCCGCCCCACGCCGCCTCCCGGACCCAGCGCACCGCCCGCCAGCACCGTGACCGGCCCATGTACCGTCCCCAGCCCGCCCAGTGCAGCGCCCGAGGCCACCGTGACCGGTCCGGGTCCGATGGACCCGTGCACCAGCAGCGTCCCGTTGCTCAGGGCGGTGGGACCCGTGTAAGACTGGATGCCCGCCAGGATCAGCGTCCCGTTCCCTCCGCGCAGGATCAGCGAGCAGACACCCTCGTTCGCGGCGTCGCTCAGACTCCCGGTCACGGTGAGCGTCTTCCCCGCAGCCACGTCAATGTAGGCCCCGCTGTGAAACATCAGCCCCGTCGCCGTGACCAGCGAGTCCTCCGTCACGACCAGCCGGCCCCACCCCGGATTGGCCCGTGCCGCCCGGCCAAAGTTCCAAGAACCCCAGCCCGGACTTGGTCCGCCGGCCAGGGTACCCCCATTGAGCGTGACCGCGCCCACATTGACGTCGTGGCCCGGCGCGTCAATCGTCAGCACACCGCCGGCGTTCACCACGATCGGCCGCACCCGTGTGCCGTCCCAACCGAACAGCCCGTTGACACCCGCCCGTAGCGTGCCCCCGGAGTTGACCACGATGCGACTGACCGTGCCGAACGCCCCGCCGTTCGGACTGTTCCCGGGATCCGCGTACAAGACACCCTCGTTCACCGTGACCTGGCCGGTCAGGGTGTTGATCCCGGTCAGGCGCAAGGTGCCGCTGCCGGCCTTCAAGAGCGCCCCGGGACCGGAGATCACGCCGCTGATGGTCTGGTCGGACGAACTCTCGAACACCAAGACGCCGGAATTCTGGATCGGATGCGCCTGGTCCCCGTTGTTGAGTCGACCCGCGCCGCTCACGCGCAGGATCCCGGTTCGGACGATGATCTCGCCCACGTGGGCGTTGTTCGGATGCCTCAGGATCAACGTGCCTGAGTTTTCCTTGATCAGCATGCCGGAGCTCGGGTTGGGGTAGAGCGGCACCGTGACCCGGCTGTTGCCGGCCTGGGGACTGGAGATCGGCACGTCCACGGCCAGGGTGGTGCCCGGGGCCACGTTGAAAATCCCGCCGCTGGGTCCGATGCGGATTCCCCGCGTGGGATCGTCCAACACCAGGTCCACCACATTGTACAGCACGCCGCGATTCAACGTCAGTTGATCCGCTGTGAACACGGGCGGTTGCGCGCCCAGACGCGACTCGCTGTCGATGCGCAACCCGCCGAACCGGCCATCCCCCACGATCACCCGCCCGGCGAATTCGCTGTTGTTGCCCCCCAGCGTCACCGTCTGATCCACCAGCAGAAGGGTGCCGGCCCCTTTCAAATCGGCGTTCAATTGGATCGGCCCGTTGGCAGCCCGCACCATGGCTGCTGGCGACTCAACCGTGATCGCACCCGTCAGCGTCCAGGTGCCCGACCCGGCGTTCAGCAGCTCGCAATCGCCCGCCAGCACCAGATCCCGAATCTGAACGGTGCTGCTGGCCGTGCCCTTCCAGGTCAGACTGCCGCCGTCCAACCGCAGTCGTTGCCCGGCAAACGACCGCGAGATGGCATCAGCCGGCGTACGGAGCCGAAACCGGTGGGTGGAGTAGGTTCGGGTGAACGAAGGTGCCTGCCCGTCGCTCCAGCGCCCCGGAGAATCGAACGATGACATCCCCGCCGGATCATCCGCCGTCAGATAAACCATGGAGGGCTCGAACCCCGGCCCCAACGCATGATGCGCCAGCACCTGGTCCCGGTTCAGAGCCACCCGGCTGATGCGCACCTCCACGTACTCGCACTGGGCCAGCGCGTCGGCGGCATAGGCGGACCGGCCCAGCCACAGATACACCGGTTGCAACGCGCTCAAGGGATAATTCACCGTCAACGAGCCCACCTCGTCGCCGTTGCGGTACCATGTCCAGCGACCCGAGCCCGGTCCGGTGCTGGCGTAAGTGACCGTGTAATGAAACAGCGTGCCCGGCTCCGTGGGCAGATCGCTGTCGCGGGTGACCCGGACGCCCCCGACCACTGACTCGAACCGTTGCACGTTCAGGTCCGTCCCCCGGGCAAACGACAACATCACGTAATGGGCCGTGCCGTTGTGGAAATCGAAGACCCGCGACCAGTTCTGTGCGGAAAGCGGCCGTGCCCAGATCTCGAGCGTCAGGTTGCTCAACCCGGCCAACGCCCCGGCCGGCAGTTGCAAGTAGGCTCCGCCGCTGGTGGGCGACCCACCCGGCAGGCGCAGCCCCGAGCCGGTGAACACCGCCCCGTTCCCCATGACCGTGACCTCGCCGCCGCCCGGCACCTGATTGGTGATTCGAGTGCCGCCCGGGGCTGGACCGGTCCGGCCGTCGAACCGCCACCACTGCACCACCTGGCCCAACTGCGGGGCCGTGACGACGCGGGCGTTCCGATCGGCCACCGCCTGTGCGGAGGAACTGATCAGGTACGCATTGTCCCCGTTGTCCACGGCGGCCCCCAAACAGCTTCCCTCCCCCTGCAACCGCACCCCGTCCAACCACGTGTTCGGATTCGAATAGTACGGCTGCGCGCCGCCCCCGCAGTAGTTGTGGAGCATGACCGTCTTGGGGCTCTCCCGGCCGCCACGATGATCGCATCCGTAGTTGTGACCGCCGGTTTCGTGCGCCACCACCACCGCCCAAAAGTAGGCCGGTGCATAGGCCGCGTAGCGGCCCGGCTGCTGCGCCACGGCAGCGGAGGTTTCGCCCGCCGACGGCGCGCAAATGAATGCCACCAGGTCCGCACCACGCGCGTTCGCCACCGCCGTCACGTCGTCCAGGTTCCCGTCCCCCGGATTCGAAAGCCACCCAACGTACCCGCCGAGGGTCGAGCGCCCGGCCTGACCGATCGTTTTGTGATAGCCGGTGATCCGCAACCGCGCACCCGTGCCGCTCCGGTCGTTGATCGCGTTGGAGGCGGCAACCGCGTTGGCAATCAGCACCCGTGCATTCTCATCCCCACCCACGCTGTCCGCATAACTCTGATCGTAGGCCACCAGCAGGTCCGCCTCGGCCGCACCCCGACCGCACACCATCCCGCCAGCCCACGCCAGCAGCGCCAGCGTCATCACCCGGCCGGACCAGCCACGTCTGCAAAGCCCTTTCATGGGTTCGTACGGATCGGCTCGCCGCACGGCAGCGGTAGATAGGTCTCCGGATCGAAACTCGTCACCCACACCTGGCCCGGTTCACGAGGATGCCCCTGGAGACAGATGCCCGTGTCCGGACTCAACACCGTGAAAGCCTCGCGGCCCCGATAAAACGCCACCGTCACCAACGACCCCGGTTGCCCGGCCACATGCCCGATGACCGCACCGCCTTCACCAGCCGGGTCCCACTCCAACCGATCCACCTCGACCGGCACTTCAGTGCCGTCCAAGCCCGGCAACGTGAGACTCCGCAAAGGTTCACCCCGGGCAAGCGCCCGCTGCGCCAGAACGGCCGTGGTGGGCTCCAGGTACACCAGCTGCCGGCGCAGGATCCTCCCGTTCTCCTCCAGCAGCCGCTCGTACTCGGCCGGATGGCGCGCCAGACGCGCCAGCACGTTCGTGTCGCGTCCATCCACCCCCGCCCAGGCAAACCGGCCGCGCCCCAACGCGGCCGGAAAGGGTCGAGCGCCCGGATTCGTGGAGGCCGGGGAAGGACCGCCGGCAGATCCGGGCGGGGCCGCCTGAGGATCCGGCTGCCCCGCCGCCAGCGTCAGGAGCCGCTCGTTGCCGGGAGGGACGCTCCCCGGATTCGGGCCCGAAGTTCCGTCCAACCACAAAACGCCCCCTGCCAGAACGGCCACCAACGCCAGGAAACCCGTCGTCCACCTCCTTGTCCTCACGCCGCCACCCTTACCTCATCAGGGGGACGCCGGCAAGGCGGCTTCGACCCGGTGTGGTCTGGACAAACGGACCGGTTTCCGGGAGGGCAGGGGCGGGCCGGCACGACACCTTGTGAAGTCCGCAGCCCATGGCGGCTGACCGATTCCCTCCGGGTCTCCGCCCCACCGCCCGTGACACCACGCCCGGCACCGGCCGGATCCGGTCGGTCGAACAGTCAAAAAGGAGGCTTGCCAGCGCCACGGTCCCGGGGTAAGGTGCGCGGCCCTTGAGTTGCGGAAAGGCCTTGAAGTCCTGGGAGTGCCAGGTCGCACGCAACGACCTTGAGAGTTTGCAAATATGGTAAGGATCCGGTTAAAGCGCGTGGGGGCGAAAAACAAGCCCTTTTACCGCATCGTGGTGGCTGACAGCCGCAGCCGGCGCGATGGCAAGTGCCTCGACGAGATCGGCACGTACAACCCCTTGCAGAAAGGGGAGAACGTGACCCTGGATCTCCAGAAGGTGGACCTTTGGCTGAGCCGCGGGGCACAGCCGACCGAGACGGTGGCCAGTTTCATCCGTCGTTTGCGCCGGACGGCCGCCGCGGGCACACAGGCCGCCGCCCAAGCCTGAAAACGGCCCATGGAAGCGTTCTTGGACTATGTGATCAAGGGACTGGTCTCCCGACCCGAAGCGGTCTCGATCCGGTCCATCCGCCGCGGCCACACCGTCGTGTACGAGGTGCGGGTCGACCCGGCGGACATGGGCAAGGTGATCGGCAAGAGCGGCGTGACGATCAGCGCCATCCGGTCGCTGGTCCAGGCCGGCGGAGGCAAACGCGGCCTGCATTGCGCGGTGGAGGTGAGCGAGGCGGGAAGCGAAGGACGTTAGCCGGGCAACCGGCACCCGGGCCGGGAAACGCATGCGGATCGATGTGTTGACGCTCTTCCCGGGGATGTTCACCGGCCCGATGGACGAAAGCATTTTGAAACGGGCCCGGGCGGCGGGGAAGTTGGACCTGCGGATCTACAATCTGCGGGACTTCACCCACGACCGGCATCGCACCGTGGACGATCGCCCCTTCGGCGGGGGACCGGGCATGGTGCTGAAGCCCGAACCGATCTTTGAAGCTGTGGAGACCTTGAAGGCCGAGGGTGATCCGCCGTGGGTCATCCTGCTGTCACCGGCGGGACGGCTCTTCAACCAGGCCATCGCCCGCGAGCTGGCCCGGCGCCCCCGGCTGCTGCTGATCTGCGGCAGTTACGAAGGCGTGGACGAGCGGGTTCGCGAAGCCCTGGCGGACGATGAACTGTCCATTGGCGACTACGTCCTGACCAACGGGGCCCTTCCGGCCATGGTGATCATTGACGCGGTGACGCGGCTGTTGCCCGGCGTGCTGGGCGACGACGAGAGCGCCGCGGACGAATCGTTCAGCCGCGGGTTGCTGGAGTACCCCCAGTACACGCGGCCGGCCGAGTTCCGCGGGATGAAGGTGCCGGAAGTGCTGCTTTCGGGCAATCACGCCGCCATCGCCCAGTGGCGGGCCGAACAGGCCCGGCGCCGCACCGCTGAACGGCGTCCGGACCTGTGGGCGCGCTGGTTGCAGGACCATCCCGGGGAAGCGGCAGGCTCGAAAACGGCGCCATCCGCGCCCAGGCCGGCCACAACCGGGCAGGCGGCGGACTCGGAATGACAGACGGCCCCGGCCACCCGGCACCCCGCCCGTCTCCCAGCCCAGATTTGCGGACGGACGAAGGAGAACGACCATGAACCAGGCATTGTTGGACAAGATCGAGTCGGAACAGTTCCGGAAGGACAAACCGGACTTTGCGGTGGGTGACACCGTCCGGGTCCACACCCGGGTGGTCGAAGGCGACAAGGAACGCATCCAGGTCTTCACCGGCGTGGTGATCGCCCGCCGCGGCCGCGGACTCAACGAGACCTTCACCGTGCGCCGGATCAGTTACGGCGAGGGCGTGGAACGCGTCTTTCCACTTCATTCGCCACGCATCGAGAAGATCGAGGTCGAACGACGCGGCAAGGTGCGCCGCGCCAAGTTGACCTACCTGCGCAAACGGATCGGCCGCAGCGCACTGCTGGTGCCCGAGAAGGAATCCCCGGCCACACAGCCGCGCAAGTCCACGGCAAAGTCCAAGGCGAAGACGCAGGCCGGGGCGGCTGCCGAGGAAAAGCCGGCCGCATCCTGAAACTGGAACGGCACCCAGACCTCACGGCCTCGCGCGGAGGCCGTCGCAAAAATCTCGCACACCGGCAGGGTCCACTTCCACCGCCCTGCCGGCCCTTTTTGTTTACTTGGCCGGGTTGGCCCCGCGATGCCGCAGTGCCACGGCGTACAGGCCGGCGCTTGCCGTGATGTAAAGGGTCTTCCGATCCGGACCGCCAAAACATACATTGGCCGTCCAGCGCTCCGGGACCTCGATCGTCCCCAAATGCCGCCCGTTGCGGTCGAACACCAACACCCCACGGCCCGTCAGGTAAAGATTGCCAGCCTCGTCGAGCGTCATGCCATCCGAACCGGAGCTGCAGAACAGGCGTTTGTTCGCCAGGGACCCGTCGGGCCGGATGTCGTAGGCGTAAGTCTTGCCGGCCCGGATGTCCGCAACATAAAGGGTGCGTCCGTCCGCGCTGCCGATGATGCCGTTGGGCTGTTCGAGGTCGTCGGCCACCCGGGTGAGGGAACGCCCGTCGGCGCTCAACCGGTAAACGTGCTGCCCCGGCTGCGGCGGTTCCTTGTGTTTCCACCAAGGGCGTTGGTAGTAGGGATCGGTAAAGTAGAGATCGCCATGGGGCGCCACCCACACGTCGTTGGGACCGTTGAGAGGTCGGCCTTCATACTGCCAGGCCAGGACCTCCACCTGCCGGGTGGCCGGGTCAATCCTCCACAGTGCATTGGTCTCGTCCGCACAGGCGATGAGCCGCCATTGCCGGTCGAAGCACATGCCGTTGGCACGGCCGGCCGGTTGAAGGAACGTAGTCAACCGGCCCGCTTTCACATCCCATTTGAGGATCCGGTCATTGGGTTGGTCGGTGAAATAGACATTGCCCTCGGCGTCGGCCGTCGGCCCCTCGGTAAACCGGAAGCCGTCCGCCAGCTTGCGAACCTTGGCCCCCGGTGCCAGCACGCTCTCGAGGTCCGACGCCGTTTGGGCCCGTGAGGGTGCCACCCACACGATCAGGAGGAGAAAGACAGCGGTTCTCATGGTCTCAACCACCCAGGGAGGCAGGATCGTTCACGTCACCCTTGTTAAACTCCACGTAGGCCTCGGTCAAGTCGGCCGCGTACAGCACCGCGCCCGCCCTTCCCAGGTTGAGCCGGATGTGCAACTCGAACTCCGGCGGAGCCACGGCACGGCACAGTTCCTGAAAAGGTACCTCCGTGGGGCGTCCCCGGCGGACGCACCACAGAACCTCACGTGAACCCGGTGCGGCATAGCCGATGTCCACCTTTTCCTCCACCACACGCGCCGCACTGTAACCCAGGGCGTCCATGATGCGGCCCCAGTTGGGGTCGCCGCCGTGCCAGCTGGTCTTCACCAGGGCGCTGTTGGCCACCGCGCGGGCGGCGGCGTCGGCCTCGCGCACGTTCCGCGCGCCGAAGACCCGCACGGTCACCACGCGATGAACCCCTTCACCGTCCTGCACGATCATCCGGGCCAGCCTGGCGCAGGCCTCCTGCAGAACCCTCTCAAAAGCATGAAACGCACGACTGCGGGCCGACCATGGCGCGTTTCCGGCCGCTCCGTTGGCCAACAACAGGACGGTGTCGTTGGTGCTCATGTCCCCGTCCACCGTGATGCGGTTGAAGCTGCACGCAACGGCCTCGGTCAGCGCCTCCTGCAATGGCCGCCGATCCACCGCCGCGTCCGTGGTCAAAAAGGCCAGCATGGTGGCGTGCCGGGGCAACGAGGCCGGCCGCCGCCCGGTGGGGCTCATCCCCGGGTGAATCATGCCCGCGCCCTTGGCGATCCCACCCAGCCGGTAAACGCGGCCGTTGTACTCCCACTCGAAAGCCACCTCTTTGGGTCGGGTGTCGCTGGTCATGATGGCCCGGGCCGCCTGCGAAGCAAATTCCCCACCCCGGCCCAGCGCCTGCGCGGCCGCCCGGATGCCGTTGCGCACGTTCTCCATGGGCAGCAGCACGCCGATACGGCCGGTGCTGGCCACCAGCACCTCGCGCGGGTCCAGCCCCAGCGCCCGCGCCGTTTCCGCCGCCATGACGCGCGCGTCTGCCAGCCCCTGCCGGCCCGTGCACGCGTTGGCGTTGCCGGAATTGGCCACCACCGCCTGCGCCACCCCGCGCCGGACCACCTCCCGGCACACCTTCACCGGAGCCGCCACCACTTGGTTGGTCGTGAACATGCCCGCCACGGCCGCAGGACGATCGGAAACGATCAGTGCCAGGTCCGGCTTGGGGCCGCGGTCGGACCCCTTCCCCGTGCCCAGACGTTTGATGTCGCAGAACACACCGGCCGCCCGAAAGCCGAGCGGGGCCGTCACCGAACCTTCGATCTCTCGCATGAGCCTCTCCAACCTCGCGTTTCGACCGGCGGCAGACGACGGGACGCATTTATCACCGGGCGTCCCCCGCGTCATTCGCCCCGCCGGCTTGTCAGAGACCCGCGCAGTTAACGCCAGCGGACCGCGCCGGGGCAAGTCAGCTCTCGGCAGGAACGATCCGCACGGCTTGTGACGCCTCAGGCCGGGCCCGCGGCCCCGGCCGGCTCCATCCGGCACGTCCCGAGCTCGGCCAGCAACCGCTTCTCGGCAGCCGCCCAATCCCCGCCGCACCGGTGTCGCATCGCCGCCAGCCCCACCACGGGCGGATGGGCCCGGCCAGCCCGCATCCGATCCTCGACGTGGGCCAAGGTCTCGAACAACAGACGATTCGCCTCCCCGTAATCCAGCCCCGTCAACTGGGCAATGTACCGCGTGGCACGGTCCACCAGCTTGCCATTCGACGGCACCACCCATGTCATCACATTGCCCATGACCCGGCCCAGCCGGGCCATTACAGCCGTGGACACCGCGTTGAGCATCATTTTGGTGACCACACGAACCGGACCACCCAGCCAGAAACCTTCCCCGACCGTCTCCACGCCGGCCAGGAACGTCGCCGACGGAGCGCCCGCTCCGACACGACGCCACCGGTCCCAGACCTCTGCCGGGGCCATCAACACCAGCCCCGTCGCCGCGCCGCTGGCGCGTGCCTCCTCCAATCGTTGCCGGAGAGAACCCTGGGGCGCCTCCCACAGTGGAAGGTCTTCATCCCCCACCAGCGCCACCGCGGCGTCCCCCGGGCCCGGCGGCCGATCCGCCAGCCCATCCTCGCCAATCCGAAACCGCATCAGCTCCTGCTGCGTGATGCGGCCCAGCGCCTCGCAAACGGCCGGCCAGCGCTCCGGCGGCACGAGCTGCCGGACCTCATCGGCCGACCAGCTGATGCAGCACGGTTCGCGCCTGAAGATCCGGCGCCATGCCGAGGCCGAGTCCGGACACGGGACGAACAGGAAGGCCCACGAATCGGCCGCCTCCACGTCTCCGTGTTTACGAAACGGAGGCAGGCTGAACGTGGGCGTGCGCTCCGCCGTGTCCGTCAAAAGGTCGGCCGCCAGGGAAAACGCATGGTAATTGACCTTCCCTGCGTTTCGGTAAACCTCGCTCTCCAACCGCACCCACTCAGCCAGGGCGGCCAGTGTCGGCCCGGCCAAGAGTTGCTCATGCATCCTCCGCAGCGCCTCCAAGAACCGGCCCGGGATCCGATCCGGAGATCCGCCGGCGTTCTCTCCCCCGACCGCGGGCACGCGCACGCGGCCGCACGTGCGGATCACCCCTTCCAAGACCGTCACCAACACCGCCAGTTCAATGCTGGTGGCCTGCATCCGCGTGGAACCGGTCACGGCCATCGGACCGGTCGTCAGGTTCCACTTCCGGATGCCGGGTTCGTCCAACACCGCGCGGCTGCGGGCCACGTGAGCCCGGAGCACCTCATCAGGATTGTTGTATACGAAAAACGTGTGCGCCCCGGCCCGCAACGCCTCCCACGCCGTGCCAATGACAAATGGTGTCTCCCCACCCTCCGTCACCGCAAAAACCACGTCACCGGCCCGGACACCGCGGTCGCGAAGTTGCCTCGCCCCCATCGCCTCGTGATCCTCGAATCCCTCCACGGAACGCACGAAGGCGTAATCACCGCCGGCCATCACCGGCACCACGCGCTCCTCCCAATCCGCAGCCGTGGCGGCGTCCGTCCACCCTTCCCACGCCGCCTGTTGCCAGAAACCCCGCCACAAAGCCGCCAGAAGGATGCCCAGCCGGCCTGTGGCTCCACAGCCCGTAAAGAAAACCCGCCCTCCGCGATCCAACGCCGCCTGGACCTCGCGCGCCACCTCCGGCATCCGGCCGGATGCCACCTCCGCCGCGTACCGCCGCAACACGTCCTCGTCCACGCGAAACAACATCCGCAACGCCGCGGCCGCATCGGCCCGGGCCACCTCGCCCAATTGCGCCGTCAGCGGATGGGGCTGTTCGGTCGTCAACATGCCCAGGCGAAAGCGATCCGCCTCCGCCAGGAAAGCAGCAGACCGTTCCGCAGCAGAACCTCGATCGCCAGAAGCCATTCGCCCGTTGGATCCCTCCGGGTCGGCTGCCGATCAGCCGCCCGGGTCAGCCAAAGTGGTCCGCCTCGCACGGGCCGGCAAGAACAACTCACTCCATGAGAGGTCCGGCCTCCGACCCGCACCGGACACGACACGTCGCCCTCGGCACCCTCCGGCAAACCGGGGCCGTGCGCCACAGACACCATGCGCGCGCGGGCAGACACGTGCCGGTGAAGCTGCCCGGCGCCGGACGCCGTTGAATGGAAGCGGCCCGATTCCAGTCTGTATGGACATGGAACACGACTCGCAGCGGCGCAACGATTCGGACTCCACCCGGCGTTCCGGCTCGTCGTCCAGCGATTCGCGCCCCGCATTCCCCGAGCCCAGGGTGGCACACCCCGCCGCATCCGACCCGGGAACCTGGCCCGCCGGCGTGCAGTGGGTGTCCATCGGACCGCACCTCATTCGAGCCGCCCGCCGCAACCATGGTCCTCTGATCCCTCGACCCCGTTGCCTCCCTGCCGTGGCCCTGGCACTCGTGTGGATCTCCACCGTCCCTGCTGCCCCACCCTCAACCACGCGCGTCGAGGAGCTGGCCACGTGGTTGCCCGCCCACCCCACGGGCGTGGGCCGGCCCATCAGCGATCGTCCCGCGTGGACCACCTTGGCGGAAAAGCCCCAGTGGCGCGATCTCATCCGGGAAGCCGAGTCCCTCGCCCAATCGGGTCTGCCCGAACAACCGGACGAGTTGTACCTGGACTTCTCACGCACCGGAAACCGCGACCGCTGGCAGCGCGTGGCCTTCGCCCGCCGCGGCAGGGTCGCCACCTTCACCCTGGCCGAAGCACTGGAAAACCGTGGCCGGTTCCTTCCTCCCTTGGAAGAGACGTTGAACGCCCTCTGTGCGGAACGCACCTGGGTATACCCGGCCCATGACAGGTCGCTCCGCAATTTCCGCGGGGAAATCGTGGAAATGGATCTGGGCTCCACGGCCCTGAGCTGGGACATGGCCACCGCCCTCTGGCTGTTGGGCGACAAACTTTCACCCGAGACCCGGGCGCGGGTCCGCGACAACCTCGAACGCCGCACCCTGCGGCCCTTCCGGGCCATGATCGAGGGCCGCCAACCGGAAGCCTTCTGGCTTCGGGCGACCCATAACTGGAACGCCGTCTGCCTGGCCGGCACCGTGGGTACCGCACTGGCCGTCGTCGAATCCCCGCGCGACCGCGCGTGGTTCGTCGCCGCCGCCGAGGACCATATCCGCTTCTTCCTTCGCGGGTTCACCCCTGACGGCTACTGCAGTGAGGGTCTCGGCTACTGGAACTACGGGTTCGGCCACTTCACCTGGCTGGGAGAGATGTTGCGCCTGGCCACCGGTGGTCGTCTGGACCTGCTGGCCCTACCCGAGGCACGCATGCCCGCGCTCTTCCCCTGGCGGGCCGAAATCCTGAACGGTGTCTATCCCAGCATCTCCGATTGTTCGCCCGGCACACGACCGGACGCGCGTGTGGTGCAGGTCCTGGCCCAACGGCTCCACCTGCCGCTGCCGGGCGGCGTGCAGGCCGGTGAACCCGGACCGGGACACGCCCTGGCCATCACCGTGTTGTCCGCCTTCCTCCCACGGCCACTCCCCGCCCTTTCCACCCAACCGGACGCGTTTCAGCCGGACCCGCTGCGGACCTGGTTCGAAAACGCCGGCGTCCTGATTTGCCGACCTCCGGAGGGACAACCACCGTTTGCCGCCTGCCTCAAGGGCGGTCACAACGCCGAACACCACAACCACAACGACGTCGGAAGCTTCAGCGTCGTCGTCGGATCCACCATGGTCCTCTGCGACCCCGGCGCAGAGGTCTACACCGCCCGCACCTTCAGTTCCCGCCGCTACGAAAGTCGCGTGCTCAATTCCTACGGCCACAGCGTGCCCGTCGTGGACGGACAGCTCCAACAAACGGGCGCCTCCGCCCGCGCGCAGTTGGTGGAAGTCTCCCTCGGACCGGAAGAGGACCGGCTGGTCTTCGACCTGACACGCGCCTACAAAGTCGAGGGGCTGACCCGGCTCCTGCGCACCTTTGTCTTCCGCCGGGGGCCACACCCCGCCCTGACGGTTACCGACTCCTGGCAGGCCACCCGGCCGGTGACGTTCGAATCCGCGCTGATCACATGGTCGCCCTGGTCACGGACCACCCACCAACTGCGCGTGGGCGACGAGCACGCAGCCGTGCGCGTCACACTGAACACCCACGGCGCCGAGTACACCGTCTCCGACGAAATCCTCCAGGAAGACGTCCGCACGCGCGAAAAACCCCGTCGCCTCGCGGTTCGACTGCATCAACCCACCGGGGCCGGCCGGCTGCAGACGACGATCGAACCCCTTCCACGCTGAGCCGGGGGCAACCTGTTCGCATGCCCCGCCCCGCCGACAAGACGGCCGGCGCCGCACTTCGATCCCGCCCCCTTCAAACGCCGCGCTCGTCCACCACCCGATTGCCCTCGCCCAACACAATGACCCTGGGCTTCCAATCCCGCGCACGGTCCTCGTCCACCCAGGTGTAGCTCATGATGGTCAGCCGGTCGCCCGGTTTGCCCAAATGCGCCGTGGCCCCGTTGAGAATGATGGCACGAGACCCCCGCGGCGCCGGGATCGCGTAGGTCTCGAACCGCTCCCCGTTGGCCAGGTTGCCACACAAGATCTTCTCATACGGCAGCAGTCCAACCCGGTCCATCAGGTCCTGGTCAATCCCCAGACTCCCCTCGTAGTCCACGTTCCCGGCGGTCACCGCCGCCCGATGAATCTTGGATTTCAACAACAAGACTTGCATAGGCCTCGGCGACCGGCCCCGGCAAACCCGCTGGATCATTGCGCCGGATCGCCCTCCCGCAAGCCCAATATAAAAACCACACGCCGCGATTCAATGCCGCGCACGCCCCACCCCGGGCTCGGTCGGACCGGCCGATTCATGGGCGTCCCTTCTCCACGGCACGAGATTTCTGGAACTTTTCGAGCTTGGGACGGATCACAAACTGGCAGTAGGCCTGCTCCGGGTTCTTGCGGAAGTAATCCTGATGATAAGCCTCGGCCGGATAAAACCTTTCCAACGGGACAATCTCCGTCACAATCGGTCGCGAAAACCTCCGCGCAGCTTCGGCCCGGGACTTTTCAGCCGCCCGCCGCTGTGCCTCGTTCACATACAAAATGATGGACCGATACTGTGGGCCGACATCGTTCCCCTGCCGGTTCGGCGTCGTGGGATCGTGCGCCTCCCAAAACGCCTCCAACAGGTCCTCGTACCGGATCCGATTCGGATCGTACTCAATGCGAATCACCTCGGCATGGCCGGTCGTGCCAGTGCAAACCTGCTTGTACGTCGGGTTCGGCACATGCCCCCCGGCATACCCGCTGGTCACCGACACCACCCCCGGCAGCGTCTCGAACAACGCCTCCATGCACCAGAAACAACCCCCGCCCAACACGGCAATTTCCCGCCCGGGCGCAGGATCCGCCCCGGACGCCGCTGAATGATTGGATGGATCCATCGCCATCGATTTCACGCTGCCCAGTGCGAGGACACCCGCCGCCAGCCAGCGCAGGAACGTCCCCGCCCGGGATCGGGCTGCATACCGAATCATTTCCCCTCACTCTAGCTCGAAAACCCGGCCGCCGCCAACCCCGCCCCCGCGGATGCCCAAAACGCGGGCCGGTCCCCTCCCCCCTCTGAATGACCGGCACCTGACGCCCCAGGCACCCCGCCGGTCCGACAGCCACGCCCGGGCAACCGCGCCCGGAACGTGCCCCACCTGCCCACGAAAACCGCCACCAAACCGGTTTGGGCCCGCCACAGACTCCCCCTCCCGCCTTGCCACCGCGAAGTCGGACTGGTCTAATGCCCGCCGTGCTTTCGCAGCAGACCATCAAACGTTCCGTCAGCTTTTCGGGCGTGGGTCTTCACAGCGGCAATCGTGTCACCATGACCCTGGTACCCGCGCCCGCGGGGCATGGCATCCGTTTCCGGCGCGTGGATCTGGAGGCGCGTCCCGAAATCGAGGCGCGCATTGAAAACGTGGTGGACACGCAACGTTCCACCACACTGGGCAAGGGCTCGGTGCGCATCCATACCGTGGAACACGTGCTGGCCGCACTGAGCGGCTGCGGCGTGGACAACGTGGTGGTGGAACTGGACGCCAACGAGCCGCCCATTGCCGACGGCAGCGCACGGGAATACTGCAGGCTCATTCATTCCGCCGGTCTGCAGGTCCAGGACGCACCCCGCCAACCCTACGCCGTCACCGAACCCCTGGCGCTGCAGATGGGTGACACCCTCATGCATCTGATCCCGGCCCCCGAATTCCGCATCACCTGCACCAGCGCAGACAAGGCCGGCCGTTACACCCAGTTCTTTTCCCTGGTGATCACCCCCGACTCCTGGGAACGCGAACTGGCCCACGCCCGCACCTTCTGTTTCTTCGAAGAGATCGAGTACCTGATCAAAAACGGTCTCATCAAGGGCGGCAGCCTGGAAAACGCCGTGGTCATCCGGGACGACGCCGTGCTCACCACCGAGCCGTTGCGTTACCCGGACGAGTTCGTCCGCCACAAAATGCTCGACATCGTGGGCGACCTGGCCCTGTTCGGACGGCCCATCCTCGGTCATCTCGTGGCCGTGCGCCCCAGTCACACCGCCAACTGCGAGCTGGTCCGCCAATTGGACGCGCGCTGTCGCCGGGCCAACATGCCCGCGTTCGCACCCCCGCCGGCCCCTGCCGCCCAAGCCGCCTCGCAGCCCCCGCCACCGCACGATCCGGTCCTGGACGCGTGCGTGCTCGACGTCTCCGAGATCATGAAGCTCATCCCCCACCGGTACCCCTTCCTCTTGGTGGACCGTATCGCACGGCTGGAGCCCGAACGCATCATTGGCATCAAAAACGTCACCATCAACGAGCCGTTCTTCCAGGGGCATTTCCCCGGCCACCCCATCTTCCCGGGCGTCCTGCAGTTGGAAGCCATCGCCCAGGTGGCCGGCGTCCTCATGCGCAAGCGCTTCGCCGACAAACCACAGATCGCCTACTTCATGTCGGCCGAGGAGGTCAAATGGCGCAAACCGGTCCTGCCGGGTGACACACTCGTCATCGAAGTGGACCTGCTCAAGGCACGGGGCAAGGTCGGCAAGGCCCGCGGAACCTGCAAGGTCCGCGGCGAGGTGGTGAGCGAAGCGGTGGTCACCTTCATGCTGATGGACGCCTGAAACGCGACCCGAGGCAACCGTTTTCCATCATGTCGATCCACCCCACCGCCGTCATCCACCCGAACGCCCGCATCGGACGCGACTGCGTCATCGGCCCCTACTGCGTGATCGGCGAACACGTCGAACTGGGTGACCGCTGCCGCTTGCATTCCCACGTGGTCATTGACGGTCACACCCGGCTCGGCTGCGACAACGAAATCTACCCCTTCGCCTCCATCGGACTGCGCACCCAGGACCTGAAATGGCAGGGCGGCATCACCCGGGTCCTCATCGGCGACCGCAACACCTTCCGCGAGGGCGTCACCGTCCACAGCGCCACCCACGACGGCGGCGCCACCATCATCGGCTCCGACAATCACATCCTCGCCTACTGCCACATCGCCCACGACTGCGTGCTCGGCAATCGTATCGTCATGTCCAGCTACGCCGGCCTGGCCGGACACGTCCAGGTGGAGGATCAGGCCGTCCTGGCCGGGTACGCCGCCGTGCACCAGTTCTGTCGCATCGGTCGCCTGGCCATGGTGGGGGGATGCTCCAAGGTGGTCCAGGACGTGCCGCCCTTCATGCTGGCCGACGGCAGCCCCGCTCAAACCGTCACCATCAACAAGGTCGGCCTCGAACGTGCCGGAATTTCAGAGGAGATCCAGTCCGCCCTGCGCCAGGCACACAAGCTCCTGTTCCGCAGCGGCCTGAGCCTCCCCAACGCGCTGGCCCGCATCGAATCGGAACTGCCCCCTTTCCCGGAACTGAAACACCTGGTGGCCTTCATCCGGACCAGCACCCGAGGAATCAGCCGGTGAACCTCGTCCGCCGCCGCGCCCGAAGCCAAGCCCGAAACCGGCCCTCCGCGGGCCGGCCCACCCAAATTGTGACCTTCCAGCCGTGAACACGCTGCAGCGCTACCTTCTCGGCCAGGTCGTCGCGGCCTTTTGCATGGCCGTGCTGGTGTTCGTGTTCGTGCTCCTGCTGGGCAACGTGCTCCGGGAAGTCCTCACCCTGCTGGTCCGACACGAGGTCCGTCCCGCGCTCGTTTTGGAGGCGCTGGGATTCCTGCTGCCCTACGTGGCACCGTTTGCCCTGCCCATGGGCATCCTGACCGCCACCCTCCTGGTTTTCGGCCGCTTCAGCGCCGATCAGGAACTCACCGCCGCCCGGGCCGGCGGCTTCAGCCTCACCGGCCTGGCCGCCCCCATCCTGGCCTTCGGCCTTCTCCTCAGTCTCCTCTCCGTGGCCATCAACGCCGAGTGGGCCCCGCGCAGCCGCGTGGCGTACAAGGCCGTCCTGGCACAGGTCGGACTGCAAATGGCCGGCAACCTGATCCCCGAACAACAGTACATCCATGATTTCCCCGGCCTGGTGCTCTACGTCGGCAAACACACCCGGGACAGACTGGAAGAAATCCTGCTCTGGAAACTCGACGCCCAGGACCGCGCCGAATTCCGCCTCCGGGCCGAGACCGGCCGTCTGCTGATCGAAGACGGCGGGGACCGCCTCCGCCTGGAACTCCACGACGTGGTCGCCGCCCGCCGGGGTTCGGAAGGCTGGCTCCCCGCCGGTTACGCACGAACCCTGGTCTATGAACTGACCCCGCCCAACCGCGAGGGACCGCGTCGGCCCAAACTCAGCGAAATGACCTGGCGCCAGTTGCGTCAGGAACTCGACCTGCGCAGACAACAGGGCGTGGACATCACCCCCGTGCGCGTCCAGCTCCACCAACGCGTGGCCTTCGGGTTCGCCTGCTTCTCCTTCTGTCTGGTGGGCATCCCCCTGGGGGCGCGACTGCACCGGCGCGAAACCAACGTCAGTGTCGGCATCGCCCTGGCCTTGGTGGCACTCTACTTCAGCTTCCTCCTGCTGGCCGGCGCATGGGACACCCGGCCCGAATGGCATCCCCATCTGGTGGTTTGGTTGCCAAACCTTCTCTTTCAGGCCGCCGGGGCCTGGCTCCTTTGGCGCGCCGATCACGGCCCCTGACCCCCGGCCCCCAAAAAACCGGCTATAGTACCCGCCCCGACCTGCCGATAACCCACACGAGAACGGATTTGGCGCGGTCGTCCGGAACCGCGACACGCGCCCCGACGCCGGAAACAGCGACCCAGGCCGAAACACAGTCCGCACGTGACTTCGGCCCGGTCCCCGTATGCACGGCGCGGGGTGCCCGCGCGTTCCCGGCGTCCCTCCGGCAAGACAGTGCGGTCATGGCCACAGCGACGACACTCAGCCAGGGCGAGATCGCCCAGTTGATGCAGACGATTGAGATGTTCGAGGTGATCGCTCAATCGCAGCCCCTCGACTATCAATCGCTCGAAATCCTCAAGGAAGCCTACGCCAAACTCGGCCAGGAAGAAGAAGTCGTCCGAACCTCCAAACGCATCGCCGAGGCGTACGTCCAACTGGGCCAGTTCTCCTCCGCCATCCTCGAGTACGAGAGCATCCTCCAGAGACACCCCGAGGACGAAGAAGTCCGCGCCGCCCTCCGCGAGATCGAGGCCCGCGCCGCCAGCCTGGCCGCACCCGGCGGCACTTCCACCGACACCACGTTCGCCACCGACCAGGCCGTCGCCCCCCCGGCCGCCCCCACACCGGCCGTCACCCACACCGTCCCGGTCGAAGACGGCCGCTCCGCCATGCGCAAGATCTTCGTGGACGGCCGCGTCATTGCGCCGTCCGACTTCGACGCCTGCTGGCCCGTGCCCGACCTCGCCCAGACCCCGCCCGAACCCGTGCCACCCTTCATCCACGTCCTCCACGAAAAGGGACTGGTGCCCGTCGAGCGCTCCCTCAAACTCCTGGTGGACCGCGCCCGCATGGCCTTCCTCCCCCTCGACCGCTACGACGTCGACATCGACCTCACCCGGCGTTTCCCCGCCGCCCTGTGCCGGCGCTGGTGCATCCTGCCGTTCGACACCCTGGGCCGCTGCCTCCTGGCGGCCACCGCCAACCCCTTCAATCAGCAGGCCGTGCGCGAGCTGAGCGCCCTCTGGCCCCAACGCATCCAGTGGTACCTGGCCACCCCCGCCGACCTGCTGAAATACCTGCGCACCGCCTTCCGTTGATCTGCCATGCCGCCGATCAAGACATTCGGAGAACGCATCGCCGACGCGCTGGTCGAGGACGGCCTGCTCACCTCCGAGCAGGTCGCCGAATTGATGGAAATCCAGCGCAAGGAGGGCACGCGGCTCGTCAAGCTCATCCAGGACAAGGGCTGCGTCGGCGAAACGGACCTCATCGTTTCGATGGGCCGCGTCCTCAACGTCCCGCCCGTCAACCTCGCCCGACTCACCATCCCACTCGAGGTGGCCGAACTCCTCCCGCGCGACCTGGCCCAAAATCACAAGGTCATCCCCATCGCCCGACTCGAGGACAAACTCTTCGTGGCGATGGCCGACCCGCTCAACGTCCTGGCACTGGACGACATCAAACGCACCACCAGACTCGATGTCCAACCCCTGATCGCCCCCGAACGCGCCATCCTGGACAAACTCAGCAGCCTGGACGCCGCCAAAAGCGGCAGCATCGAGCAGTTCATCCAGGACACCCAAAAGGCCGAGGCCGAGGCCGAAGCCGACGAAGTCGAGGTCGCCCGCGACGCCGTCGAAGAGGTCAACCTCGACCAACTGGCCGCCTCCAGCGAGGAAGCCCCGGTCATCAAACTGGCCAACCTCATCCTCGTGCAGGGAATCAAGGAACGCGCCAGCGACATCCACCTCGAACCGTTCGAAAAAACCGTCCGCCTGCGCTACCGCATCGACGGCGTGCTGCACGACGTCACCCCGCCGCCCAAGAGCATGTACCTGCCGCTGGTCTCCCGCTTCAAAATCATGTCCAACCTGGACATCGCCGAGCGGCGCCTCCCCCAGGACGGCCGCATGCGCGTCCGCGTCGGCGGCCGCGACTACGACCTGCGCGTCTCCATCCTGCCCACCGTCCACGGCGAAAAAATCGTCCTCCGCGTGCTCGACAAGTCGAACCTCTCCGGCAGCCTCGACCAATTGGGACTCGATCCCGATACCTACCAGCGGGTCAAGGCCGCCGTGGACGCCCCCCACGGCCTCCTGCTGGTCACCGGCCCCACCGGCTCCGGCAAAACCACCACCCTCTACTCCGCCCTCAACGAACTCAACAACCCCATGTACAACATCATCACCGTCGAGGACCCCGTCGAATTCCAAATCCCCGGCATCAACCAGGTCCCCGTCCGAAAGGAAATCGGACTCACCTTCGCCAACGCCCTCCGCTCCATCCTCCGCCAGGACCCCGACATCATCATGATCGGCGAAATCCGCGATACCGAAACCGCCGAGATCGCCATCGAGGCCGCCCTCACCGGGCATCAGGTCCTCTCCACCATGCACTGCAACGACGCCGCCGGCGCCATCACCCGCCTCGATGAAATGGGCATCGCCCCCTTCCTCATCTCCTCCTCCGTCATCCTCTCCTGTGCCCAGCGGCTCATGCGCAAAATCTGTTCACACTGCAAGGAGCCCGTCTCCTACCCGGCCAAAATGTTCCAAGACCTCCAGATCGATCCCGCCCTCTTCGAGGGCGTCACCCTCTACCGTGGCCGCGGCTGCGAACGCTGCCGCAATTCCGGTTACGCCGGTCGCATGGCCATCATCGAGGCCATGACCGTCACCGACGAAATCCGCAGGCTCATCATCGCCCGCGCCAATTCGCACGAAATCACACAGGTCGCCATCCGCCAGGGCATGAAAACGCTCCGTATGGTCGCCCTGGACCGCGCTCGCGAGGGCCTTTCGACTCTCGAACAGGTCCTGGTGCTCACCATGTCACACTGACCGCACCCGCTCCGAACAACCGGGGATCGGCCCTACCCGGCCGTCCCGTGATGCGCCACCCAGGTCAGGCGCAACCCTTCCAGGGTCAGATCCGGACACAGCGCCCGAATCCGACGGATGCGTCCGGCCATCAGCTCCGCATAACCGCCGGTGACCACCACCGGCAGCCGCCGAACCCTCAACTCCTTCCGGATCCGTTCCAGGATCGCCTCCACCAAACCCGGATACCCGTAATACGCACCCGCCAGCATGGCCTCCTCCGTACTCCGCCCCACCACACGCGTGCACCGGCGCAACCGAATCCGCGGCAACAGCGCCGTCCGTTCGTGCAAATACTCCGTCATGGCAGCCAGGCCCGGCGCAATCACGCCCCCCACGTAACATCCCCGCCCGTCCACCACATCGAACGTCACCGCCGTCCCGAAATCCACCACAACCACCGGCGCCCCAAACCTGTGGCGGGCCGCCACCGCATTCGCCAGCCGATCAGCCCCGATCGTCTCCGGACGCGGATAATCCAGCTCCAGCCCGCGCAGCGTCGCCGCGTTCAATTCCAGCGGCCGCAACCCCCAGCACCGCCGCACGACCGCCCGCACCCGCGGCGTCACCCGCGGCACCACGCTGGCCAACACCGCACCGTCAATCCGGCGCCGCCCGACCCAGCGTCCCAGTTCACGCCCGGCCCGGCCGGTCCACCAGTCCCGCGTCCGCACCTCCGTCTGCCGCACCACGCGATCCCCGCCCGCCAGGCCGATGTGCGTGTGCGTGTTCCCAATGTCGATCAACAACACCATCCCCGACTTCTCATCCCCGCCCGGGGCGCCCCCACACTACCCGGCTCACCCAGAATCTCAAGCAGCACCCGCACCAACGCCGCCAAGGGAATGCAACCGGCCCGACCCGCCCCCCGCATCAGCCCCCCCGAATTGAGCGCAAACCGGATCTCCCCGGTCGTAACCTTGCAGCAGCACGAGGACGGCACCGCCGTTCGATCCGTGGACCGGCCGGCAGAAGCAGGGCCACCGACCGTTCCCGGCTGAAGCTCCGGCATGCCGGACGCCGGTGGTCTCGACCCGCCGCGCCCACACCGGCCCGCACCGGCGGCAGGAAAGCCTCCTCTCGCTGTCGCCCACTTTTGAATGGACAAACAGACTGCCGCTTCGGTCTAGTGATGCACCGTTCGAAAACACCGCGCCAAGAATCGCTGAACCGCATGGGTACCAACAAGCCAACCGGCAGCAAAACCGGCACGAGCCAGCCGTCGCCCGCCCCGGCCGCGGCACCCGCCGCGACCCGGCCGGCCATGCCGCCGCTGTTCCGTCGGGTGGACTGGCTCACCTTCGCCCTCACCGCTCTCACGGTCTTCATCGCTTACCTCTGGACCCTGGCGCCCGACCTGACCTTGGAGGACTGCGGCGAACTGGCCGTGGCCAGTTACTACGCCGGCATCCCCCACCCGCCCGGCTATCCCGTCTGGACGCTCTACACCTGGCTCTGGACCCACCTGCCCTGGTCCAACATTGCCTGGCGTGTGGCCCTGGCCAGCGCCTTTGCCGGAGCCCTGGCTTGCGGATTCCTGGGGCTGCTGGTCTCCCGCGGCAGCAGCATGCTCATGGAAGGCCTGGAAGAGCTTCGGGCCATGACCGGCCGATGGGAAAGCGCCATCTGCATGGTCTCGGGCTTCGTCGCCGGCGGCCTCCTCGGGTTCAACGGCTTCATGTGGAGCCAGTCCGTCATCGTGGAGGTCTACTCCCTCAGTGTGCTCTCGCTGGTGCTGGTCATGCTCTTCCTCCTGCGGTGGATTTACGCCCCCGAGCAATGGCGGTACCTCTACTGGGCCTTCTTCATGTTCGGGATCTGCTTCACCAACCACCAGTCCCTCCTGGTGGCCGCCATGGGCATCGAAGTCGCCATCATCGCCGCCCGACCGGCCCTGGGACGCGACTTCGTCCTGGCCAACAGCATCGTCTACCTCCTCGGCCTGCTGGCCTACGCCATGGGCAAGCTCCCCACCTTCCAAAGCCCGCCCGGCCAGCTCAACATGATGTTCGTCATCTTCAACATGGTCGGACTGGGCTCGCTGGCCACACTGGGCTGGCTCTACGCCAAGACCTCCAAACTGGGGACCTATTGGAGGCCGGTGCTGATCTGCGGACTGCTCTTCTTCCTGGGCGTTTCGTTCTACCTCTACATGCCCATCGCCGGCATGGCCAACCCGCCCATGCAGTGGGGTTACCCCCGCACCGAGGAAGGCTTCTGGCACGCCCTGACACGCGGACAGTACGAAAAGGCCAACCCCACCAACTTCCTCACCGACCCGCTGCGCTTCCTCATGCAACTGGGGATGCTGATCGAGGGCGTGGCCGACGAGTTCAGCTGGGTCTTCATGTTCATCGCCATCGTCCCCTTCCTCTTCCTGCGGCGCATGCAACAGCGCGAACGCGCCTGGATCATCGGCGTCACCGCCATCTACCTCTGCCTGGGTGTCCTCCTGATGATCCTCCTCAACCCTCCGCCCGATCGCGCCGCCCGCGAGCTCATCCGCGTCTTCTTCACCGCCTCGCACGTCTGCGTGGCCCTGCTGGTCGGATACGGCCTGACCCTCATCGCCGCCTACATGGCCACCCACTTCGCCGCCTTCCGCACCCGCGGTCTCTGGGGCGGTGCCATCGCCTTCGCCCTGGCCGTCATGTCCCTGAGCTTCCGCATCGAGGAACTGTTCGGAGGCGAACCGGGCACGGGACCCATCCGGCTCTTCTTCACCGGCATCGCCCGGGCCTTTGAACCGGATCAATACGGCCTGCCCATCTACGCCGGCCTCATGCTGGTGGGCATGACCGTGGCCTTCATCGGCGCTTGCGCCTGGTACCGGCAACGCGCCCCCCTGGCCATCACCCTGGCCATGTTCGCCCTCATGCCCGCCTATTCGTTCATGAACAACTGGTTCGAAAACGAGCAGCGCGGCCACCTCTTCGGTTACTGGTTCGGTCACGACATGTTCTGCCCGCCCTTCGTCGGACCGGACGGCAAACTCACCTACGACCGTCAACTGCGCGCCCAGTACCTCAAGGACCCCGAAAAAAGCAAATTCGTCTACCCGGAAATGGCGCGAAACGCCGTCCTCTACGGAGGGACCGACCCCGGCCGTTTCTGCCCCACCTACACCATCTTTTGCGAAAGTTTCATCCCCCCGCGATGCAAACCGCGCGACCCCGACTTCGACCGCCGCGATGTCTACATCATCACCCAGAACGCCCTGGCGGACGGCACCTACCTCATGTACATCCGCGCTCACTACAACAAAAGCGAACAGGTCAAGTACGACACACCATTCTTTCAAGAACTGTTCCGCACCGAGGAAGAGTCCCGCCTGAACTACCGGACCAATCTGCTGGCCCGACTGGCCTGCATGCTTCTGGACCGGCCCCTCACCGCCCTGGGCGACGCCATCGAAAAACGTCGGCGCACCGGGACCTCCTACTTCAAAACTGAAGACTTCCTGCCCGGTTTCGTGGAAAAACTTCGCGCCCAGGCCGATCCGGTCTCGGCCTTTCTCTACACGAACCTGAGCGAACGGACCCGCCGGAGCCTGGCCCAAAACCCGGATCTCAAAGCCCTGGCACGGGATCTCAATGCCATCATCGAACGCGATTACAACGCCATGCGCGAACTCGGAAAGCTCCGCGCCCAAAAAGCCGCTCTGGAAGATCGCCTGCTGGGCCTGACACACTCCGAACACCAGAAACGCCGGCTCGAATCCCTGCGCCAGCGAATCGCCGCCCTCGAAAGCCTGGAGCCCCTCTATACCCCACAGCGCTTTGCCCATGTCCAGCTCTCCGACCACGTGCGCAAATTCATCCAACAAAACCCCCGCCTGCACACCCGCATCCGTCTGAACCGGCTCCTCCTCGAGGAGGCCTACCCGGGTCTGCTGGCCCGCAGCAAGGGCGGTCTCTATCCCGATCTCGAGATCTACATCGCCACGCCCGATGATTCCCAACGCTGTTTCAACCAGTACATCGAGGATGCCGCGCGCCGCCTCCGGCTCAACCAACTCAAACCCGGAGAGAACGTCTCCCTCGTCGGAAGCGGGCCCGATCAAAAGGTCCAGGTCTCCGGCCAGGTCTCGGTCATGGCCATCAACGGGCTCATCGCCAAGGTCATGTTCGATAAAAACCCGGACCACGAGTTCTATGTGGAGGAAAGCTTCCCCCTCGACTGGATGTACCCGCATCTCGTGCCCTTCGGCATCATCATGAAGGTCAACCGCGAGCCGCTGCCCGAGCTGAGCGAGGAAATCCTCGCACGCGATCACCATTTCTGGTCGCACTACTCAGAACGGCTGATCGGCAACTGGATCACCTACGACACACCCGTCAAAGAAATCGTCGAATGGGCCGAAAGGGTCTACCTGCGCCGCAACTTCGCCGGGTTCAAGGGCGATCCCAAATTCGCCCGCGACGATCAGGCCCAGAAATCCTTCTCCAAACTGCGCAGCTCCATCGCCGGCGTCTACGCCTGGCGGGTCGCCGAGGCCAACGCCAAACTGGCCCAGCTCCAGGCCAACCCGCTGCCCGATCGCGCCGCACAACAGGCCCAGATCGCACACTGGACCGCCGTCCGCGATCGCATGGTTCGTGAGGCCGATTTCGCCTTTCGGCAGGCGTTCGCCTTCTGCCCCTACAGCCCGGAAGCCGTCTTCCGCTACTGCCAGCTCCTCATCTCCCTCCAACGCTACGAGGACGCCTACCTCATCGCCGAGACCTGCCGGAAACTCGACCCCTACAACGAGCAGGTAACCGACCTGGCCCGACGGCTCCGCACAGTCCGGGATGCCGGGCACACCGCCCAACTCCCCGGTGTGCCCAACCTCGCCGCCATGGAGCGTACGCTCGCCACCAACCCGGCCGACTACCAAAACGCTCTCGACCTGGCCGCCACCTACCTCTCCCTCGGACAGAGCAATCGGGCCTTCGAAATCTTCGACAACATCGTCCGCAATCCCCAGGCCCCGGCCGGCGCCATCCTCGCTGTCGCCCAGGCCTATGTCTCCCTCGGTGAGTACCCCCGACTCGAAACCGCCCTCGAACGGCTCGTCCAAATCAACCCCGCCCATCCCGAGGCCTGGTACGACCTGGCCGCCATGAAAGCCATCCTCCAGAAAACCGCCGAGGCCATCCCCGCACTCCGCCGCGCCTTCGAACTCAGCGACGCCCGCCTGCGAACCAACCCCGGCGCTTCCAACCTGCGCGCACTGGCCCGACAAGATCCCCGGTTCAGGCCGCTCAACCAGAACCCCGCCTTCCAAAAGCTCCTGGAGGCCACACCGCCCTGAGACCCTCTCAAAGTCCCCCACCAGCAGCCGGTCCCCTGATCAGCCGGCCGGATTCCCCAAGCCCACCGCCACGCCCGGTAGACACCGGCCACACCCCATCGGTCCGGGCCTGCCCGACCCGGGATTGCCGCAGCATTCCACTCTTCGCTAAAGTGCACAGGCCATGAGTGACATTCCGAAAGCCTACGACCCACGGGCGGTGGAACCCAAATGGTACGCCACCTGGGAACAAAGCGGGTTTTTTACGGCCGACCCGGCCTCCCCCAAACCCGCCTATTCCATCGTCATCCCGCCGCCCAATGTCACCGGCGTGCTGCACATGGGCCACGTGCTCAACAACACCATCCAGGACATCCTGGCCCGCAAGGCACGCATGGAAGGGTGCGAGGTCCTCTGGCTGCCCGGCACCGACCACGCCGGCATCGCCACCCAGGCCGTCGTGGAAAAAACCCTCCGGAAACAGGGAATCATGAAACACCGCGAGGAGCTCGGGCGCGAAAAATTCCTCGAACACGTCTGGGCCTGGAAGGAAAAACACGGCAACATCATCATCCAACAACTCAAACGCCTCGGTTGCTCCTGCGATTGGTCCCGGCTCCGCTTCACCATGGACCCGGACTACTCCCGCTGCGTCCAGAAGGTGTTTGTCGCCCTCTTCCGCGACGGCCTCATCTACCGCGGCCTGCGCATGGTCAACTGGGACCCCGCCGCACGCACCGCCCTCTCCGACGAGGAGGTCGAATGGGTCGAGGAAAAAAGCCACCTCTGGCACATCCGGTACCCCCTCCTCGATGACCGGGACCAACCTCTGCCAGACCGCCACCTCGTCGTGGCCACCACGCGGCCCGAAACCATGCTCGGCGACGAGGCCGTCGCCGTGCACCCGCACGACGAACGCTACCGCGCCCTGGTGGGCCGGCGCGTCCTCCTGCCCCTGCGCAACAAGTCCATCCCCATCGTCGCCGACGAAGCCGTGGACCCCGAGTTCGGCACCGGCTGCGTCAAGGTCACCCCGGCCCACGACCCGGCCGACTACGAAATCGCCCTCCGCCACAACCTGCCCTTCACCGTGGTCATCGGTCCGGACGGCCGCATGACCGCCGAGGCAGGCGACGGATTTGCAGGCCTCGACCGCACCGAGGCACGCAAGGCCGTCGTCACTCACCTCGAAAAACTCGGGTTCCTCGTCAAAACCGAGGACTACACCCACCGCGTCGGCTACAGCCAGCGCAGTCACGTCCCCATCGAACCCCGGCTCAGCGAACAGTGGTTCCTTCGCTATCCGGAGGTCGAACGCGCCCGCCAGGTCGTCGAACAGGGGCAAATCCGTTTCCACCCCGAACGCTGGGTCAAAACCTACACCCACTGGCTCACCCACCTGAAAGACTGGTGCATCAGCCGCCAGCTCTGGTGGGGCCACCGCATCCCCGTCTGGAGCCGCACCTTCCCCGACGAAGGCGCCCTCCGAAACGCCGAAGCCCACCTGCCGGCAGACGACCCCGAAACCGCCTGGCGCCGGAACGATCTCACCCTCGTCGTCGCCACCTCCAACCCCTCCCTCCAAGAACAACTCTCCTCCGCCGGTTGGTCACAAGATCCGGACGTGCTCGACACCTGGTTCAGCTCCTGGCTCTGGCCCTTCGCCACCATGGGATGGACCGGCCAACCCGACCTGGACCGCCAAAACCCCACCCTCCGGCGATTCTATCCCACGACCGACCTGGTCACCGGCCCGGACATCATCTTCTTCTGGGTCGCCCGCATGATCATGGCCGGCCTCCGCTTCATGAACGACGTGCCCTTCCGCAACGTCTATTTCACCGGCATCATCCGCGACAAGCTCGGCCGCAAAATGAGCAAGAGCCTCGGCAACTCACCCGACCCGCTCGAGCTCATGGACCGTTACGGCGCAGACGCCCTCCGCTTCGGCACCATGCGCAGCGCCCCGCTCGGTCAGGACGTCCTCTTCGACGAAAAAGACGTCGA
This sequence comes from Limisphaera sp. 4302-co, assembly GCF_049537155.1. Classification (NCBI taxonomy): domain Bacteria; kingdom Pseudomonadati; phylum Verrucomicrobiota; class Verrucomicrobiia; order Limisphaerales; family Limisphaeraceae; genus Limisphaera; species Limisphaera sp. 4302-co. The sequence goes on along the minus strand of NZ_JBMVQZ010000017.1, from coordinate 8,912 downwards.
ACTGGGCCGCAACTTCTGCAACAAACTCTGGAACGCCTGCCGCTTCCGCCAGCTCCAGGGTACCCCGTCCGCATCCACCCCACAGCCCGATCCTGCCCTCCTCACCGCGGACGACCGCTGGATCCTGATCAAACTCGACACCGCCATCCGCGAAATCCACGACGCGTTCGCCCAGTACCGCTTCAGCGAAGTCACCCAAACCCTCTACCGCTTCTTCTGGAGCGAATACTGCGACTGGTACGTCGAGGCCGCCAAAGCCGTGCTGCAGGGCGGTGACCCCCGCCAGAAAGAAAACACCCTCGCAGTCATCGACTTCGTCCTCGAACACACCCTCCGCCTCTTCCACCCCTTCCTGCCCCACATCACCGAGGAACTCTGGCACGGCATGGGCTTCGCCACACGCTGCGAACCGGAGCGCGGCGGTCGCACCATCCTCTTCGCCCCCTGGCCCCGGCCACTGCCCGACGAACTCCGACAACGCTTCCGCCTCGACGACGCCATCCACGAATTCGTCAACGCCCGGTACGCCCTCGTCACCGAGGGCCGTAACCTCCGCCGCCTGGCCGGTGTCCCCGCCAATCGCAAGGTCCGGTTCATCCTCAAACCCGCGCGCGAACTCGACTCCCACGACCTCCGCGTGCTCCAGCTCCTGCTCCAGGCCGAGACCGTCGAACTCGACCCCGCAGCCGAGCCCCGACGCGGCACCCCCACCTGCCGGACGGCCCTCGGCGACCTTTACCTGCCGTTGGAAGGCTTGGTGGACGTCGCCGCCGAAACCGCGCGCCTCACCCGCGAGCTCGAAAAAATCCTGAACGAAATCAGCCGCTTGGAACAACGCCTCAACGACCCGCAGTTCCAAGCCAAGGCCCCGCCGCACGTCCTGCAGGAACACCAACGACGCCTGGCCGAATGGCGGGACAAGGCCGAACACACCCGCTCCGCATTGGAAGTCCTCCAGAGCTGATCCCCCAACCACCGCCCATTCGTGCCGCGACAAGCCTTCCACGCCGGTGCCCCACCGAACCGGCCTGAGAACTCTCCGCCCCCGCCCCGGGCAGCTCACTCGCCCACGTAATGCGCCACCACCACCCGCCGGTGCGGCTCCCGGCGATGCTCCCAAACGTAAATCCCCTGCCACGTACCCAGCACCATCCGACCCCCACAAACCGGTATGCTCAGGTTCACGGCCGTCAGCGCCGTGCGCACGTGCGCCGGCATGTCGTCCGGCCCCTCCAACGTGTGCCGGAACAACGGATCCCCATCCGGCACCAACCGCGCAAAAAATCGTTCGAGATCCCGGCGCACCTCCGGATCGGCGTTCTCCTGGATCAACAGCGAGGCCGACGTGTGCTGGATGTGCAGCGTCACGACGCCGTCACGCACGCCGGCCTCACGCAACCACGACGCCACCTCGCGCGTAATCTCGTAAAAACCGCGCCCGCGGGTCGCTACCGCAAATTCCCGCATGACCTGCCGCAACTGACTCATGAAATTCGCCTCCGAACCTGTGAACCTTCCAACCAATCCGTGTCCCCGTCGGGCTGCTTCAAATGCCCGCCCCCCGAGTCAACGCCCTCCACGAAAAATGGAGCCCGCCGCGGTCGTCCCCTCCGCTCGGGCCCGAACAAGGAAAGAAAACCACCGCGCGCCGCAGGTCTCCGGCACACCACAACCAACCGCCCCGTCGGCCGTCACGCCGCCGCTCCGCCGCGGCGAGGCCGCACCAGAATCGCCTTCAGCTCAGACCCCTCCACCTCCACGCTGGAGGTTTCCACCGTGGGATCATCCTTGAGCGCCTGATGAACCACCCAGCGTTCGAAGGCGTTCATGGGTTCCAGCTCCACAATGTCCCCCCAGCGACGCACCTTTTCCGCCGCCTCACGCGCCTTCCGCACCAGGGCCTCCCGCGCCTGGGCACGATACCCGCCGACGTCCACCGTGACCTTTGGCGCCTGCGGATCCTGCTGATGAAGCAGGCGGTTGGTCAAATACTGCAGGTCCGACAGCACCTGCCCCTGCCGCCCGATCAGCCGGCCGGCGTCCGGTGTCTGCACCTCCAGGAAGGTCCCCTCCGGCAGGCGATGTTCGACGACCGTGGCCTCGAACCCCAACAGGTTCAGCAGGCGTTCCAATGTCGCTTTGGCGTCGGCTGGCATATCGTTCTCACGCGCCGCGCATCCCGGCTCCGCGGACGGCCCGCATCCCTCCCGTTCACACCCGGCCCTCAGACCCGTGCCGCAGCGGATCGCTTTACCGGCGTTTCTTGGGCGGAATCGTCTTGGGCGCTTGAGGCGCCGGCACAGGCTCCGACTCCATGGCCCGCGTCAGTTTGATCTGCAAGATGCTTAGCAGGTTCTGCACCGTCCAGTAAAGCGTCAACCCGGCGGAAAAATGATAGAGGAACACCAGGAACATCAGCGGCATCCACCGCATCAGCCGCTGCTGCACAGGGTCCATCCCCGGCGAGGGCGGCGTCAGATGCGACTGCCACAACATCGTGGCACCCATGATCAGCGGCAACAGATTCACCGGAAACCCGCCCAGATAAAACAGCGTGTCCGGCCTCGACAAATCCGCCACCCAGAGAAAGCGCGCGCCCCGCAACTCAATGGCACTCCGAATCATGTAAAAAAACCCGATGAACACCGGCATCTGCAACAGCATCGGCAGGCATCCGCTCATCGGATTGATTCGGTGCTCCTTCCAAAATTCCATCATCTTCTTGTTCAGCTTGGCCGGATCGTCCTTGTACTTCTCCTGGAGCGCCTTCATCTGCGGTTGCAACGCCGCCATGCGTTTCATCGAACGCATGCTGGCCTGTGTCAGCGGCCAGAACAGGACCTTGATGATCACCGTGATGGCAATGATGGCCCAGCCGTAGGACAACCCCACCACGTCGTGCAGCCAGTTCATGGACAGCAGCAGGGCCTTCGAAAAAAACCCGAAGAACCCCCCGTAGCCCATCACCAGGTCCACCTCGTTTTCAAAACGACTGGCCACACGCGCCAGCGTCCGATACTCCTTCGGCCCCGCATACAGGTGCCATTCCTCCTCCCACGTGCCGCCGGGTGCCAGAGAGCGTCCCGGATACACCAGGGCCGTCAGACAACCCTGCGGCAGCGCACGCGCACGCGCCGGCGCGTCCACGGCTTCAAACGGAGGCAGCTCCACCCGGCGCGCCACCACCTGCCACGCCGGCTGCCGCGGCATCGCCACCAGGGCAAAAAACCGGTTCTGCGCCGCCGCCCAAACCACGTTGCTCTCCCCCGCGCGGTACTCGGCCCGCGGTCGCGGCCGCGCCAGCCCCAGACACGACAGAAATCCCCGGTTTTCGAACCACGAAACCAGCGTCTCGTGCGTGTCCTCTCCGTCGAACCACATCAACCCCACCTGGTGTCCGTCGTCATCAATCCCCATCGGCGCGGCCGTACCCACCACCCATTCCTGCACCGGAACCGTCACAGGGGCATCCCCCTCGTTGACGAACCGGACCCGCACCCGCACCAGGTAGTTGCCGCCCGGCTCGAACTCCTTGATGATCCGCACCCCGTTGCTCAGGACCTTCTCCGCACGAATCGTCGAACCGGCCTGTTCGAGCCGAAACCGGCCGTCCTCCACCCACCGCGGATCGCCCAGCAACGCCAGCACCGGCACCGGCGCCCCTCCATTCAGTTCCGCCACCTCGTTCGTGTGCCCGTTTACCCGAACCCGACGGCCCGCCGTCTCCGGGTACTTCAGCAGCTCCACCCTCTGCAACCCGCCCCCGCGCGAGGTGAACGTGTATCGGGCGTCCCCCACCGTGACCACCAAGCTCTCCTCCTGGCCCTCCGCCGGAGGCAGCAGCAACGACAGCACATGCCCCGCCTCCTTCACCACCGGCGGCGCCCCCGTCACCGCCATCAGCGACTCGGCGGGGACGTTCGTGGAAACGGTCTCAACCAGCGTGGCAGGCGGAGCACCCGTCTCGGCCGGTCCCTCCGCTGGTCGCGGAAGCGGCGGATACAACCGCGCCACGATGGCCGGCCAGGTCGCCAGCAGCCCCAGACAAATCACCAGAATGATCAGCGACTTTCGATCCATGAAACCTTATGTCCTCGCCCCATCCTCACACGCCCGGGTTCATCCCAGCCTGCCCGCCCCCGCCGCAGACGACGAATGGCCGCCGCACCCGCAGGGATCCGCCGGGGCGCCACCGTGCCCGGCCCACCGTGAGCCTTCACCGCACTGCCGCGAGCGGGAGGGACCGTCCGCCCAGTCTGCCGGCACCGGATCCCACCCGCTCCCTCCCCACGGATGGCACCGGGCCAGCCGCCGCAGCGCAAGCCAGCCCCCCCGCCGGACGCCAAACCGTTGAACCGCCTCGGCCGCATAAACCGAGCACGTCGGCCGGTACCGGCACCCCCACCCCGGACCGCAAATCACCGACAACAATGGGGACACCCACCACTGATACCCCCGCAAAATTCCCAGCACGATTCGCCGCCCGAACTGCATCACCGTTCACCACCCCCGTCCCAGGCCGGAGACCCGCTCGACCCCGTGCCGACACTCCCGTCGTCCCGTCCTCCACCCGCCGAACGCAACAACCCGGCCCGCCCCAGGATCTGCAGAAAATCGGCCTCGACCTCCTGATACCGCTTGCCCACGATCGAAGGCCGCGCCACCAAAACCAGGTCCACCGGCGACTTCAGATCCCACTGATGCAACCGGAACACCTCGCGCAACAACCGCCGCGCCCGGTTCCGCACCGTGGAATCGCCCACCTTCCGCCCCACCACCACCCCTACACGCGAGCATGACCGCCCGGGCGCCTCCAACCAGTTGGCAATCAAACAGCCCAACGCCATCCGACGGCCCTCGGCACGCAGCCGCGCAAAGTCCCGACCCAGCTTCAACCGCTGGTCCTTGCGAAGCCGGTACCGACGCCTTTCCGCCCTCATCCGGCATCACACCGGCGTCAGGCGTTTGCGTCCTTTCCGACGGCGACGGCGCAGAATGTCGCGCCCGCCCTTGGTGGCCATGCGGGCCCGAAACCCGTACTGCCGCTTCCGGCAAATCTTCGATGGCTGATACGTTCGCTTCATAACCGCGTCTCCTCAAACCCAGCCGGCCGGGTGGCCCCGCAACAGGCGCGGCCGCGTGAAACCCAGGCCCCGGACCGGAGTCCAACAGGCTATCCGCGGCGCCCGGCCTGTCAAGCAACCCCGCCCGGTGCCACACCGCTCCCACGCGCCCCACTCCCCGTCACTCGACTCGCCCCACCCCCAGACACCCACCCGACGCCGCGTCGCAAAAAATCCTCACGCGCGGATGCAACCAGAGAAACGACACGGGAAACCAGCTCGTCACCACCCGTTCCCGCCAGAAACGCCACAACACCGCCTCCTTGGAAGGCCCGCAAACCAGCAACACAATTTCACGTGACGCCAGAATGTCACCCATCCCCAGGCTCAAACCCCATCTCACCCTCTTCCACGCAGATCCCAGCATGGGATGCCTGCGCATTCCCGCGCTCAATATCACGACGTGCGGCCCCGGTTGAACAGCCGGACCCGGCTCCATCATGGCCAGGTGACCATCCGCCCCAACCCCCAACAGACAAAGATCCATCGGCCCGTGCAACGCCAGCCAGCGCGCCATCCGCCGGCATTCGGCCTCCGGCGTATCCGTCATGCCGTTCCATCCCGCGTACCGCCTCCTCGACACACCCAGCGGACCCAGTAAACGATCCCACAAATAGCGCTCGTTCGATCCCTCCTCCCCCGGGGCCAACCCGCCCCATTCGTCCAGCTCCACCCAACGCACCCGCCGGAACAAACCAGGTCTGCCCCGACCGATCCGAACCAGTTCCTCGTACAGCCCCAGAGGTGATGCACCCGTGGTCAGCCCGATCACTGCGTCCGGCCGGGCACGAACCACCGCCACCACCCGCCGGGCCGCCAACCGCGACATCCGGGCCGCATCGCTGCAGACCCGAACCTCGGGCTCGTTCGACACCATCCGGGCCCGCGCCCGCCTCAACCAGGACCCCAAACCGGCGCACTTCCCGTCGCCCGACCGATCGTTTCCGGTTCTCATACCTTCATCGTGCCGAACGCTCCCTCTCCACGTCCACACCGGTCCCTGCCCCATCCAACGAGGCCGCGTCGCCACCCCACCAAAGCCGCGCCCTACCTCCCGCCCCGTACCGGGGTGCACCCAAGGGGCCGGCACCCGGCCCACCGGATCCGACCCCGGCACTACGAGGCACCGCCGCCGGGCTGGGACCATGCCCGTTCATCCATGGCCTGCGCCGATGACACCCCCGCCATCACCGGCGCCGGCCGTCTCACAAACCACCAGCAGATCGCAAACATCAACGTACACGACACCCCCAGCACATGCAGGATCTGAACCGGACTGGCGTGAAACACCAGCAACCCGGCCACGTACACGAACGCCAGCCCCACCAGCCACGGCACCACCCGGTAATCGCTCCGGGCCAGCAGATGATTCACCAGCACGTTGGCCAGCGCCAGCGGCACCATCGCCGCAGCATACCACGGCAGGATCGCCATCGTCGGCCGCACGTACTCAGGCGTGTAAACGAATCGAATCAGCCACGGCCCCACCACACACAGTCCCACGCCCGACACACCCACCAACACCGCGGTGCTGACCAACGTCATCGCCAGGAGATTGCCGTCCTCACCCCGCACCGTGCTCCGGACCACCTTTGGAAACATCACCGCCGCCAAGGGCCCCACCAACCAGATCAAGCCCCGCGCAAACGTGCCCGCACTGGCGTACCAGGCGGTCTCCCCCGGGAACCACCATTTCACGAAAACCGTGTCCGCACTGAAAAGAAACAGCGTCACGCCAAACCCGAGAAACAACGGCAAGGTCTGGCGCAACAGCGCCCGCGCGGCCAGCGGCTCAGCCGGCCCCGTCCAGATCCCCCGGCTCTGCCACAACCCCACCAGCACGGACGCCACCACACCGACCAGGGCCGCCGTCATGATGCTCGTGGCCTCCGGTCGCCAAAACCACACCAACAACAAGGCCGTCCCCACACGGACCACCGCGTTCGCCAGCATCGAAATGCCCAACCACAGAAAATTCTGCGCCCCCTGCAACATCCCCCACACCACCGGCATCCACAGACACCCCAGCATCAGCAGCAACGTCACCCAGATCGCCGCCGGGTCCGAAATCGTCAGTTTCCGGCTCAGGAAAGGTTCCAGCACCACCACCACCGTGGCTCCCACCGCCCAGGCCAGCGTCAACCAACCCCACAAACCCCGAATCTTCCCCGCCAACAACCGAAAGCGGGCCAGCGCCAGATCGGCCGCCGTCTGCTGGGCCACCACCATCTGCAAAGGAATCGCCGGGATCAACACTGTCAGCGTCAACAACGTCACAGCCGTGGCGTACTCCGACGGGGGAATCAGCTTGGCCAGAAAATGAACCCCCAACATCACCACCCCGGTGACCAGGTTCACCACCATCAGCCAGCTGCTCTGCCGGAAAAAGGTCGCCCGGTCCGAAGCCACCGAATCCAACCCCGCGCCGTGTCCTCGCCCCTCGCTCATGTGCATCATCCCCTCACCACGTTCAGGGCAATCCCTCGAGCAAAGCCGCCAACTGCCGGCAGGCCGTCTCCACCTGGGCCACGCTCACCCATTCATCCCGTGTGTGCGCCTGGGCCACGTCCCCCGGACCATGGACCACCGCCGGCATGCCTCCCGCGGCCAGAACGGCCGCGTCGCAGAAAAAGTGCGCCCCCTCGGCCCGTGCCTGCCCCACCACGTCGAAAAACCGCCGCACCCACGGATGCGAAGCGTCCGTCTCCAGCGGCGGGCAATCAGCCCTTTGCATGCATTCCACCCGCACCCGCAACCCGTGACGCCGCAGGCAGGACCGGACCTCCCGCAACACGGCATCCGCTTTCTCTCCCGGCACCAGGCGCCGATCCACCTCCGCCCAGGCCTCGTCCGGAACAATGTTGGGCTGCCGTCCCCCGCCGATCCGGCCCACCGAAAGCGTCGGCCGCCCCACCAACGGATGCACCCGCTGCGCCAAAGCCCGCGCGTACTGCCCTTCCAACACCGTCACCGCCCGCGCCAGCGCAGTCACCGCGCTGCGGCCCAGCCAGGGCGTCGAAGCATGCGCCGCCCGACCCTCCAACACCAAGCGCAGCCACAACACCCCTTTGTGCGCCGTCACCACCCGCAGTCCCGTCGGTTCGCCCACCACCGCCAGGTCCACCCTCCACCCCTGCCGGGCCAGCCGGCGCGAACCCGCCTGGCCGTACTCCTCGTCCACCAACGCCGCCAGGATCACCTCCGTGCCGGCCGGCCGCCGCCCCCGCCGCGCGGCCTCCGTCAACACCCACAACATCGCCGCCAGCGACCCCTTGGTATCGCATGCACCCCGGCCATGGAGCCGATCTCCCTTCCGCCGCGGCCGCAACTGGCGCTCATCCGACACCGTGACCGTGTCCATGTGCGGCGCCCAAACCAACCGGTGCCTCACCCGCCCGCGCGGCGTCAGGCGCACCAAAACATTCTCGCGGTCTCCCAGCACCCGTTGCCGTTCCGTCTCCAGTCCCGCTGCACGCGCCCGCTGTTCCACATACTCGGCCACCCGTTGTTCGCCTGCGTGCCGATCACCCGGCGGTACAAACGCCGGGTTCACACTCGGCAGCTCCACCAGCTCCGCCAGCCATTGGATCACGCGCGACATGGCCCCCCACTGTAGGCAGGGACCTCCCAACGGCCAAGCCCGCTCGCCACGCTACGAGAGCCCGAGCTCCCCCTCCCGCAGGCAGCGTCATCACACGCCGCCCTTCCACGCGCTTCAGAGACGCCGCCCCACACCCGGAGCCCCTCGCGCAAAACTGCAAGCCAAAGAGCCGCCCCCCGGCCCGGAAC